>JBMDXA010000133.1:0-26900 GCA_048594725.1 Candidatus Kapaibacteriota bacterium | reverse complement strand
AGCATCTCGGTCGTCTGTCGGCTAATGTGACGCGGCTTGAGGCGGCACTGCACTCGTATATCAACAGCGATCATCATTCCCAGAGCCCCGATTCTCCCTTTATGCTGGAGATGAGCGAGGCGCTGATAGGGCTCAATGTTCAGGTGGAACGGCTGATACAGCGGATCGACCCCACCTACGAAGGAACATATACGGGGAACGAGTAGGAGAGGGGGTAGAAGGAGAACGGTATGCGGAGAGTGCACGTGTAGATCCCTCCCGTGTGGCGAACTGCTCTCTGCCCCGGCACCCTTGCTGCAAGGTCCCCGAGGCGCCCATCAAATGCGGGGTGGAAAAGAATTCTACCCCGTCCGGTGCGGAACCAGTTGGAAATGTGAAGCACTATTGACGATTTTTATCATCGTCTGACCGGCGATGCCTGCTGCGGGATGTTCTCCATCCCCGACCAAACCTGCATCTTCCCCCCATCCGCCAAATCCCGGACATACCTGTATAGGCTTCCGCCGCTTGTTCCGCCCCGTCCATACCGGATGGGGGCAGGCGGCTGTTGTACCCCTGAAGCCTTGTTCGCTCACTATATTCATCAGGAATCAATGCGTATTCAGACGATGCTACGGCATTCTATGTTGCTGCTGGCATGCGGCGCTTTTCTCACCCTCGCCGGATGCGAGGATGATCCGGCCCAGCCGGCATCGAAGGCGCGTACCATTACCGGACAGTCGAAGGCCCTTGCCGGCGGCACCGCTACCTCGTGGCTGAAGCTCGGCGACGATGGCAACCCCGCTTCGGTGGGACTCACCATTTCCGAGACCGCTCTGGCGGCGCTTCCCACGATCGTATCGGAGGAGATCCTGACGTTGCCGTCCGAGGCTTCGGCTACCGGTTACAATCACATTTCCCTGGATTGGAATCCGCTGGGACATCCTCCCATGGGGATGTACGATACCGCGCATTTCGACGTGCATTTCTATATGATCTCCGATGCCGAGCGGAACCAGATCGTCCCCGGCGATACCGTCAAGGCGGGGAAAATGCCGCAGAGCGATTATATCCCGGCCGGCTATGTTGCCCCTCCGGTCCTTGAAACCGTTCCCCGTATGGGAGTGCACTGGACCGATCCCACATCGGGCGAATTCCACGGGCACGCGTTCGACAAGACGATGATCTATGGGTTCTGGGATGGTTCCATGGTCTTCACCGAGCCGATGATTACCCTTGCCTATCTTCGCTCGAATCCGAATTTCTCGGAAAACCTGAAGCTCCCGGCCAAGTACCCGAAAACCGGTGTGTATTATGCCACGAAATACACCGTGAACTACGACGCCGCCAAAAAGGAATATTCCATCAGCCTTGATGGCATGGTAAAGCGCTAGGCCTGCGATTCCGCCCACTCTGAATCGTATGCCGTCTGTGGCGGGAGTGAGTTATTGCACTCCCGCCATCAGCGCGCCGCGGTAGCTGCCGCCGGTAGTTCGTCGCAATCAATCCGGGGCTCTGGTTACAGCCCGGTTCATTCAGGGACGGACCGGATTCCGCGCCGCATTTCTGTTCAATTCATCAACCCTCGTTGCACGCCATGGCGATCACCCCTCTGCCGCAACCGGATTCCGGTCCCGACTCCAACGTCCCACCGCTGGCAACCTGCGCAGCCTGCGGCGTCTTCGCCTATCCCGGCGACCGATTCTGCGCCTGTTGCGGAGCGCAGTTGATCCAGTGCTGCTCGCAGTGCGGGGTGCCTCTGGCCCATCCGGTATCGAACTACTGCACTGCGTGCGGCGCTCCGGCCGGAGAGAAGGAGTAGAGATTTCTCGATCGGCGATCATGTATCGGAGGCAGGAGTATCGGTTCCAGGCGAAGCTTCATCAATAATCGATGAAGGATTTGCACTGCTATGGGCCGATTCGTTCCAGCGAAGATCCGGCTCCGCTTTCAATGAGAGCGAGAGCACGAACGCATATTTTCACTATTTTCCACCATTATCACCTATTACCTTATCACGTATCACCACCCATCCCTCGATATTCGCCAACGGCCACTGCTCGCCAGAAGACTCCCCATCCCTGATATAAATAGAATTATCAGCGAAGATTTCATCTCCAACGGGAGAACGGGGGAATATCCGCCAGCCCCGTCCATCAAGATTCGTGAAGATTAGCGGTTGATGAGATGACGCACCATCTGTTCTCCTGCTTCGGTCCGGAGCAATATGAGATAAGTTCCTCGGGGAATATTCTCCAGGTTGCAGGTAACCTCGTGATCTCCCGCAGGGTAGGGGGCCGGGCCGGAGAGATCCCTGATGAAATTTCCATTGAGATCATAGAGTGCCATGGAGACCGTGCGCTGGCGATCCAGCGTCATGCGGCAGAATGTCTCTCCCTGCGCCGGGTTCGGAGCAAGCTCCGCACTCACGATGGCGCCATGACGGCAGTAATCGAAGAAGGAGCGCTCGGCGGTACCCTGCCGGCAGATCTCATCGGCGCCCAGCCTCATCCCTTCGGCGTTCGCTATTATTTCAAGCTCCCTCTGCAATGAGACGCGATAGCGCTCCGGAAGAGCCGATATGAACGCCTCCGTCGGCCGGTACCAGAGATAGATATCCGCTTCATTGCGGTCGGCGGAACGGGTAAGGCGTATATGTACCGGCAGCATATTCCTGAGCGCCGAAGAACGTTCTGTCATCTCCTTGTTTCCAAGCAGAGAATTATTGCCGGAATGCAGTTCCGATACTCCCTGCGCAATATTCCTCCGCGCTTCGTCGCGCATTTCCTGGAATAATGAATCATTGAAGAAATAGAGAACCGAGGGCCGTTCAAGGGGAGGGCGTATCGCGGCATCGGTAAGAGAGATCAGAACCGGCTTGAACCGGAGCGAGATTTCCGTTTCCGACGGCGGCGCAACCTGCACCTCGAGCGATTGTACTCCTATAACCACCTGGAGCCGTCTGGTTCCCTGTTTCCGTGTGGTATCATATCCCAGATTCGCCATCTCCGTAGCTATGCGCAGATTCGTTATCGCATATTCGTCCTCCACCATCAGTTCCAGGCCATCCTGAACTCTCTTCACATTGATTCGTTCAAGTTCCTCCGGGGCCAGCTCTATCATGCGGGCGCCCGGAATCACTCTGGGAGCGGGCATATACTGGGGGCGTTCCATCATGGCGTCACTCCGCTGCTGCCGTATGTGCACGCGTCTGACGGGTGCCGATTGCGCCACCTTCGATTCACTCTGCGTCCTTTCCAATCCACTGCCCATCCGGTCCGGCGTTGTGTCTGCCTGCGGTCCGGAATTATGCTCCGGAGCGGGCACGGCCTGTTTCTGCGCCTCCTCCTGTTTCCGGCCGCTGCTTACGGCCATGTCCTGCAACGTGGTGTCGCCGGCCATGGCCGGCGATGATGGTGCCATGGAGCCCGGCGTTGCGCCGGCCCCGGCGAACTTCGCTCCGGTACCGGCCGGGGAGCCGGGTCTGATTGCGATAACACCGATGAGCGTTCCGGAGATGACCCCTATCATCGTGATGAACGTAAGGGCTCTGCCGGAGGAGGAGGTGCGTCCGGAGCGGGGAGGAGCTTCCGTGCCGCCGCCGGCCACGATCTCCCGGATCTCCTCGGCGGTATATGCGGGACGCGCAGGGGGCGTGGTGCGAAGAAGCGAGAATATCTCGCCGAGATTTCTTCTGGTGGGCATGTTATTCATGGTTGATCCGAACCGAATAGATATGGATGTCGTCAACTGGTGCGGAGTCATCGTACTGCTTCCGGTGATCGGTGGCGGCCGGGCCGGTGATGATGTCATCGACGCCGAGGATGCGGGCGAGCTTCTTGCGGGCGCGCGCTATCCGGACCCGTACTCCCACGAGCGTTCCTCCCTGCACATCGCGTATCTCCTGCGTGGAGAGGCCGATCACCTCGTACAGCAGTACCGCCTCCCGTTGTTTCTGCGGGAGCTTTTCCAGCGCCACATAGAGCGCGGCGATATCGGCCGCAACATCCGGCGGCGTGGCATGATCGAACAGGCCCGCCACGTCCTCGGGCTCGATCCCCACCGTCCGCTCCATCTCGCGGCTTCGTTTCCGGTATATCCGCGTTGCGATCGTGAAGAGGAAGCTGAGGAATGCCTCGTCATGGCGGAGCGCATCGATCCGCTCGAACGCGATCAGGATCGTTTCGCCGATGATATCCTTGGTAAGCTCTTCGTTGCGGGTCATCGCCAGCACGAACCGTTGCAGGTGCGGCTGGAGAGGCTCGAAGAGCGACAGGAATCGTTGCTGTTTATCTGCCATGAGGGTCATGCATAGTCCGCTTCCGATCTGTTCAATTGTCCGTTCAAAAGGTAAGTGTGCTACTGCCGGGAAGTGTTACATCATAGCGGCGGGATCGTTGTTTGTCTGCAAGGGGCAGGGCTTTACCCATTACCGGTTGAAACCGCCGCGCCCCTTCTCCGTTATGACAGCCGAATTCCGGCTGCGGTCTGTTTTCCCGGACCCGGAATTTGAATCATCGTGGCATCTCATTCTCCCGGCGGCCCCCCGCCGGGCGCGCGTTCTCATGGCAAAAATCTCCCCCCATTACAGCGTGCAGGCGGCCGAGCGTGCCGTCCGCTACGAGCGGCTTCTGAAGGAGGCCGCTCCTCTACGTTTTTCCGATCCGGCCCGTGCCGCGCGCCTCTGCGAGCAGGCCTACCGGCTGGCACTCCGGATGAACTACCCGTACGGTGCGGCCGATGCGCTCTCGCTGAAATCGCTCTGCGATTTCGCGCTCTCCAGATATGAAGAAGCATTCCGGGAAATGCAGGAGGCAATCAGAATGTACGGCGCGGCCGGGGGGGAGAACCGCGTGCACGAGATGGAGTATAATCTCGGATATTTCCACGCCACGCTGGGAGATTATACCACCGCGATCGAAACGTATCTGCGAAGCCTTGCCGGCACCACCAATCCCCGCTTCCGGGTGAACATTCTCTCGGAACTGGGGCGGACCCTGGCGGCGTTCGGCGATCCCCGGCGTGGCCTGGCGATAGGCTCGCGGGCGCTGCAGGCCCAGTTCATCGAGGCCAGCCGGAACAGCGCCGACTCGTCGTTCGATCTGGTGCATCTGGGGCTGGGGGAGATACGGTTCCGGCTTGGAGAACATGATGAATCGCTCCGGCACTTTCAGGAGGCGCTGGATGCCGCCAGCGACCGGGAAAATACCCGCCGTATGGGGATGGCGCTTGCCGGGATAGGGCGGCTCCATCTGATGGAGCGGGAACCGGGGGCCGCCGCAGTTCATCTGCAGCGGGGACTGGAACTGCATCGTGCCATCGGGTACAAACCGGGCGTGGGGGAGCTTTCGCGTTCGCTCGGAATGGCCGAGCTGCAGCGGGGAAATCTTCCGGAGGCGGTCCGGTTGCTGCGCAAGAGCCTCGCCATCGCCGAGGAGCTGCGCCTGCGCGTGCTTGCCGGGGAGTCGCATGATGGGCTGGCGATAGCCCACAAGCAGCAGGGAGATGCCGCCGGAGCGCTGGAACATATGGAACGTGCCGGGGAGTGCCGTCATATCCTTCTTCCCAACGATGGGGTGGGACGTGTGGCCGATGCCCTTGCACGCTACGAGCTGCTGCTGAGCGAGGCCGGCAGCGGTGTGCCCGGCGCGCGCGAACGCCTGCTTGCCGGGGTGGTGGAGGCCAAGGAGGGGGAACTGGCACGCGTGAACGCACGGCTTTCGGCCGCGGAATCGCTGCTGGACTCGATCGAGCGGGATCTGAAGCGGAGCGAAGGAGATCAGGAGCTTCGTACGATTCTTCTGCGGCGGGTTCGTGCGCATCAGGAATCCCGTGCCGCCTCCGGACCCGACCTGGACCAGGCGTTCGCCACCGGTTTCTCCCGGCGCCTGCTGGATCGCCATCCCGATCTGACTCCCACCGAGATCCGTATCTGCGGGCTTCTGCGGCTGAATCTCTCCACCAAGGAGATCGCCGGCATGATGAACGTCTCCCCACACAACATCGATATGCATCGCTGGCGCATCCGCAAAAAACTCGCACTGGAATCGGGACGCACCCTGGTGGCATATCTGGGAACGCTGGAAGAAGGGTAGGAATTTTCGATTTTCGATTGCCGATTTTCGATTTATGGGGGAGAGAAGTTCTGATTTTCGATTTGCGATTCTAGATTTTCGATTGAGTCCAATGACGATCCGGTATCTCACGTCCCTCCGCCAGGATTCACATTCATTTCCAGCTAGAATTATTCGCGAAGATTTCAAGGTTGTAGTACGATTCCACTTACGCACCCCCACACCCGTCCGCCAAGATTCGCGGCCATTCGTGGATATAGAGAAGTTGTAGAGATCGGCCCCCTTGCCTCCCCATCCCTGCGGCTGTAGCATTGCTCCGTGAACATATGATAATGCGCCGGCAGATATGCCGCGCAGTGATTACTCTCAAAGGAGCAACAATGATTCGCGGCACGTATTACCGCATGGCAGCATCGGCCGGAAGGGCCGGGCTGATAATATGGGCCCTGGCGCTCTGCCTGCTGCTGGCCTCCGAGGCGGGCGCACAGACCGTCCGGCACAAGATGCTGTTCGTTGTCACCAGCAACGATACCCTGAAGTACGGCGCCCCGGCCGGCTATTATTTCCCGGAGGCGGTGGACTTCTACACCATTCTAAAGAGCAACGGCTACACTCTGAACGATATCGATGTGGTAAGCCCCAAGGGGGGAACCGCCCCGATGTACGAGCGGAGCATGTATCTGCGCTACCCTCCGTTCCTTGCCCTCTCCGACTACGATGAGTTCCTGGAGAAATTCGACAATTCCCTATCCCCATCCCAGATCGATCCCTCCAAGTACAAGGTGATCTATTACATCGGCGGCTTCGCCTCGATGTTCGATTATCCCCACAATCAGGATCTGGCCCTGATCGCCCGCGCCATCTACGAGCGCGGCGGCATCGTCGCGGCCATCTGCCACGGCACCTGCGCGCTGATGCCGATCACCCTCTCCGACGGCACCTCGCTGATGCGGGGGAAGACCGTTGCCACCCGTCCGTTCGAGGAGGATTCCAATTTCGGCCAGCTGACGCGGGAGCAGGTGCTCTATTTCTTCCCGTTCATCCTGGAGGAGATCCTTGCCGAACATGGGGCGATTGTGGATGCCGGACCCGGCGGCGTGCCCAATGTGGCTGTCAGCGAGAGGGTGGTGACCGGACAGAACCCGGCATCGGCACAGGGGACCGCCAGATCGGTGCTGGAGCTGCTGGCATCGGTGGCGTCGGTGCGGAATGGTCTGTCGGCGGGGTTCTCGCTGGAGCCCAATCAGCCGAACCCCGTTTCCTCGCGCAGCACCATCCGTTATTCGGTCCCGGTGCGGGGGGAGGTTCGTCTCGAAATATTCAATCTGGCAGGCGAGCCGATCCTCACGCTCGTTGATGGCGTGGCCGAGCCAGGCAGTCACGAGGCTGTTCTGGACGCTGCCGGCCTTCAGCCCGGGGTCTATTTCTACCGCCTTGAAGCAGGGGGGAGGAGCAGCAGCCGGACGATGATCGTGTCGAAATGACATGCCGGGAGATCGGTGCACCCCCGGTCTCCGGCCTGATACGGCAGGTCTCGCGCGCTGTGGGACCTGCCGTTATGATTATGCTGGGTTGCAGCGATAGAACAGAACATAAGCCGAGAAAATACGCCTGTCTGGCGAGGAGATATAAATGGCTGTTGGATTGATAACCATGGATATGTACGTGCCCTCGTCCTCCTGGCGGCTAAATGGATGGCGCAGAGACAGGGCCGAACGGCAGACCCGGAAGATGGCGCAAGCGAACCCTCCGGCATCGGTGATGGTGCGCGATCAGGGGGGCGCGATACTCCTGAACGATACCTGCGATGATGCCGCGGTGAGCCGCAGGTGAGGCGATCGCGCGTTCCTTTTTTTCTCCCCCCGCTGAGTACGGCACCGGCAGCATTTCTTGTCTTCCGGTGCCGTCTCCGTTAAGAGAACGCTATCACCATTACTATATTCTTGCAAGTGATTTGCATCTTCGCTAGATTCTGCTTTTGCAAGTGATTTGCATGTGGATGCATGCCGATCCATTCCATCATTCCTGCTTCCGGGTCTCTCCTCGCATACTGCCGGGAGAGCGCCGGGGGCGGCATCAAACGGAGCAACAGCATGAACCGAACGGAGAGTGAACCCGAGGATATCCTCGATGCTATTATCGTGGGCGGCGGAGCGGCCGGGCTGAGCGCCGCTCTGCTGCTGGGGCGGTCCCGGCGCCGGGTGCTGGTGTGCCATGGCGGCGCCCCCCGCAACGCGCCTGCTGCCCACTCCCACAGCTTTTTCACGCGCGATGGAGCGCCTCCGCTGGAACTGCTCCGGATCGGCAGGGAACAACTGGAGCCCTACGATGGAGTGCGGCTGGTGGAGACCGAAGTGCTGGAGGTGACCGGCGGGGAGAGCGGCTTTATCGTTACCCTCGCCGATGGAACCCGGCGTCGTGCCCGGAAGATTCTGCTGGCGACCGGTGTGTACGACGAGCTTCCGCCGATAGATGGATTGCGGGAGCTGTGGGGAACCGGTGTGATTCACTGCCCCTATTGTCATGGCTGGGAGGTGCGTGACCAGCCCCTTGCCATCCGCTCCGATGGGGAGATCGCCGTGGAGTTCGCTCTGCTGCTGAAAGGCTGGAGCGATGATATCATCCTCTGCACCGACGGGCCATCCACGCTCATCCCTTCGGATCGCGACCGGCTGGCCGGACAGGGCATCACCATACGGGAGGAGCCGATCGCACGGCTGGAGGGGGAGGATGGGGCGTTGAGGAGGATCGTATTTACAAACGGAGAATCCATAGAACGGCGCGCGCTCTTCTTCCGTGCCCCGCAGCACCAGCGTTCCGATCTCCCCGCACGGCTCGGCTGCCTGTTCACCGATGATGGAAAGGTGAAGGTCGATGAGATGATGCAGACCACCGTGCCCGGCATCTATGCCGCCGGTGACATGACCACCCCGATGCAGCAGGTGGTGATGGCCGCCGCCGCCGGCTCGCTGGCCGGTGTCATGATGAACGTGGCTATCGGAAGGGAGGAGAGGGAACGGATGGGGCATTGATGGCAATGGAAATTCCGGGGAGAGTGGCAATGCCGAAGCGCTGGTGCCGAGAACACCCGTGCGGTAATTTCGGTGCCAGGAGTGTAACCCTCCCCGGCGCCGATCGTCATCAGGGTAAGGAAGGTACCGATCATGAACAGCAGCAGTATTGAATCGACATTGCTCAGCAACAGGGGAACCATGCTGGGCTACATCCGGAAGAAGGTAGGGGATGCCGATCTGGCCGAGGATATCCTTCAGGACAGTCTTCTGAAGGCATTGCGCTCCGCACCGGAACTGCGCGATGAGGAGAAGCTCCTCCCCTGGTTCTACAGGATCATCAACAACTCCATCACCGATCTGTTCCGCCGCAGGCAGACAGCGCGGAAGTATCAGATGGAGAGCGTCGCGGAGAGTTTCTCACCGGAGGAGGAACGGGTGCTCTGCGAGTGCTTCAAGGAGATCATCCCGACGCTGAAGCCGGAGTATGCCGGGCTACTGGAGGAGCTGGAGCTGAACGGCGGCGACCCGGAGGAGGTGGCCGCGCGTCTCGGCATCACCCGCAACAACTTGAAGGTGCGCCGCTATCGTGCCCGCATGCAGTTGCGCGAGCGGCTGGAGCAGACCTGCCGCAGCTGTGCGCATCACGGCTGCCTGGATTGCACCTGCAAGGGCTGAACGGGGATGAGCAGAAACTCGTGATCCGTTATTGCAGTCGGGGATATCTTCATAGCATGGCGAATGACGATACGCCGGGCCGGGGGAGAGCATGGGGAGCCATGCGGCTTCTGCGGCCCGGCGTCGTTCCATCATGCCCTGCCGTGGCACGCAGAGCCGGAGCTGATCGTCTCTCCGGTACGGATGCCGGAGAGCAGGGGCGCCAGGGGAGACCGTGGCGCCCGAATTCCAATTGCGGTGGTGCGTGCTGTCATCCTGGCCCGAAGGCGAAACCCTCGAAGAGCCGCCAGGCGCATCCCGCAGAGCACGCCCGTACTACCAGGGCAACGGCGACCGTGACACATCATTTCTGTTTTTCTCCCCGCGTTTCATCATCATGGAAGAAGCGGCGGGCCGGCTCCTGGCGGACAGAGCGATGATCCCGGCATCGGCATTCCGTTGGAAGCCCGTTTATTCCGTTGTGCTCTCTTATGTATCTTGCCGGTTCGGTTTCCGGGACATATCATACCATGAAGATTCCGTGAAGATTCTCTATTTCGGTCTGGCGCGCGAACGTGCCGGCATCTCCTCCGAGGAGATCCGGTTCGATACTACCGTGACGGTCGGCCTGCTCTGGCAGCGGCTTGTCGAACTCCATCCCGGTCTGGCCGAATGCAGGAGCATCTCCCGCGTCGCCGCCGATATGGAGTATGTGGGGGATGCCGATACGATAACCGATGCCGCCGAGATCGCCATCATTCCACCGGTTGCTGGAGGCTGAGATCAGCATGATCGATTGCAGGGTAACGCCGGAGCCGCTCGACTCCGGCCATCTGATAACTGCCGCGGCCGATGATGGAGCCGGGGCGCTGTCGGTCTTCATCGGCACCGTGCGCGACTCCAGTTCGGCGCGGGCCGGCGATGAGGTGGTGCGCCTTGAATATGAGGCTTATGTGCCGATGGCCGAGCGGGAGATGGGGCTGATAGCCGCCGAGGCTGCCGAGCGTTTCGGGCTGCTGGCGGTGCTGGCGCATCATCGCGTCGGAGTGCTGGGGATCGGTGAGGCGGCAGTGGTGGTGGTGGTGGCCTCGCCCCACCGCGCCGCAGCGTTCGATGGCTGCCGCTATGTAATCGAGGAGTTGAAACAACGGGTGCCGATCTGGAAGAAGGAGGTGTTCATCGATGGGACGGAGTGGGTTAATGCGCGTCCATAGTGCCGGCGGACCTGCCGGCAGTCTGCTGGGGGGAGCTCTCCTCCTCGCCTATCTCATGGGGCTCTCGTCCTGTGTTCCGCTGAGCCGTCTGACGGCCGCCGCCGATTCGCTTCGCACCACGAAGGCCGCCATTCTCGATCTCCGTATCTACGGCATGGGCGACCCCGCCAGCCCGCCGATCCTCCGCATCGCCGATAAGAACCGCCCGGCCTCCGGTATCGGCAACGATGCTCTGACGCTCGCCTTCGAGATGCGCAGCGATGCCCCGCCGAACCTGGTACTCCAGCTCGTGCATTGCGATCGCAACTGGGTGCCCACCGAAAATATCTTCGTGCAGGACCCGATCAGGCTTCAGAGCACGGAATTTTTCGTGGAGCGTGCCCCGATCGGCGTGCGCCATTATGATTATATGGCGAATATTTCCTTCCCCCAGCCCGGCAACCGCCTTCAGGTGGAATATGCCGGCAATTACCGGGCGCTCATCCTGGATTATTACGACCGGAAAACCGTGCTCGCCGAGAGCCGGTTTTTCGTGGTGCAGGGGAAGGCCGATGTGGATGTCACCGTGTTCTCCGATTTTTATACCAGCGCGCAGACCGAGGAATTACAGCATGGGCTGAAAATACAGGTGGATGCGCAGCCGGAGCTGGATCTGTTCGGCAGCCAGATCAACCAGATCGCTCTGTATCAGAAGGGGGCGTGGTATTCGCCGCTGCTCGCCAGCCCCGAGTACGATGGAAACGAACGCCTTCCCGGCGTGGCGTGGGTGCAATGGTACCCGTCATTCTCCGGAAAATCGATAGCGGTTTTCTCCAATGTACCCGCCGGCAACGAGCATCGCCTGCTGGATCTTACCGATCTTATCTATTATCCCAGCACCGGCAGCACGCTCTCCACGCCATTGAGCGACCTTCCCCGCAATGGCTTCACCCAGTTCGATAATAACGGCGTCACCCCGGACCGTTATGTCCCGCTCAGCGACGCCGATTACGTGGATTTCGAATTCCGCCTGGACCTGAAGGGCTACGATGTGAAGGAGGATATCTTCGTGGTGGGGACGTTCAACAACTGGCTGCCGACGCCCGAGTGGAAAATGCACTACGATACGGTGAGCAGATTTTTCGTGGCGCGCGGCCCCATCCGGCGCGCGTTTCATGAGTATGAATATATTTCGGGACACTGGGATGCCGATGCCATGGCGCTGCGCGATGGCGATGGGGCGCTCCTGGAAGGGAACCTGACGGCGGCCAGCATCCCGTATTACGCATTCGTTTATTATCGCGACATCGCAAGCGGTGGTTATGATAGAATCATCGGCGCGGGGGTCGATATTTCCGGAAACCGAAACTAGCACATGAAGCAGAACGATGGAGATCTCAGAGTAGGAGTGATCGGCGTGGGCCACCTCGGCGCCACGCATGCCCGGCTCTGGAAGGGAATCACCGGCGCAACGCTGGCCGGCGTCTACGATCATGATCCGGAACGGAGCGCGCGCGTTGCGGCCGAGCATGAAACGCGGGCCTTCGGCACGCTCGATGAACTGATGGGGAATGTGGATGCGGTCAGCATCGTCACCCCCACATCCACGCATGCGGAGATCGCACGGCACGCCCTGGAGGCGGGGCGCCATGTCTTCATCGAAAAACCGATCACCGCGGCCTATGCCGAGGCCGAGGAGGTGATAGCGCTTGCCGAACGCCGGGGGCTTGTGCTCCAGGTGGGGCATATCGAACGCTTCAACCCGGCGTTTGCCGCGCTTGCCGGGCGTACCCTGGAGCCGATGTTCATCGAGTCGCACAGGCTGGCGCAGTTCCGCCCCCGCGCCACCGATGTGGCGGTGGTGCTGGATCTGATGATCCACGATATCGATCTGGTGCTCTCCATCACCGGCAGCCCGGTGCGGGAGGTGCGCGCCAGCGGTGTCTCGGTGGTGAGCGATACCATCGATATCGCCAACGCGCGGCTGGAGTTCGAGAACGGCTGCGTTGCCAACCTGACGGCCAGCCGTATCTCGCAGCGCCAGATGCGGAAGATGCGCCTGTTCCAGCGCGATGCCTATATCTCCATCGACTTCGCGCAGCCCTCCGTGGAGGTCTTCCGCATCTCCGACGATATGGAGGGGATGGGGCCGGGCACCATGCTGCTGGGGGCGATAGAGCTGGGAACCAAACAGCGCACCATCACCTTCGAGCAGTTGCAGACCCCCGAGGTGAACGCTCTTGCCGAGGAACTCCGGACGTTCGCCGAGACGATCGGTACCGGCCAGGCCCCGCCGGTGACCGGGCGCCAGGGAGCCGAGGCATTGCGCGTGGCCGAGGAGATCATCAGGGAGATAGAAAAAGGGCTGGGGGCGCGCTAGCGCACCGCTCTGCCTGGTGGTTTCCGGGGGATGGATTTTTTTGTCCGAATCCTGCGGCGTCCTCTTCTTGATAGGGAGGACGCCGTTGTTTATTTTCGGCGCGATATTCTGCTGCTTCCGGCTCCTGCCGGTGGTCCATGATTCAACCGAACTTACAGAGCGTATGGATGCCCCAACTATAAACGCCGCTACCTCCGCAACCTGGAATTATCCCAACGGCAGAACCATCACCATAGAGCACGAGGCCGTGCCCGGATTCACTATCAGGCGCCCCACGAGGATTCATGGGGGAGCGGTGCTGGTGCCCTTTCCCGGACGCGACGGCACCCTGCGTCCCTGTGCCATCCAGGATGAGGAGACCTGGAATCTCTACAAGGAGAACAGCTTCGAAGGGGGGCATCTGCTGGCGCTCTCGCTGGGGGGACCGGATCATCATTTCAACATCGCCCCGATGAACAAGGGGGCCAATGGCGGCAGCGGGGTCTGGGGACGGATCGAGGGGGAGATCCGGAGGACCATCAAGGGATCGATCCTGCAACTGGCGCATATCGATATCCGCATCAGCTACAGCGATATGATCGACCCTACCATTCCGCATCGTGTGAAAGCCCAGATCAACGGGGCGCTCTACTGCGATCTGGAGATCCGTCCCCCGGTGGATCATACCAACATCGTGGGAAAAAATATCAGCGCTCTGTTCCGGGATATCGAGATGGAGGCCGGTACTGCGGGGCTTGTCGGTACGCCGGAAGCGCCTCACACGCCGCTGGATGTGATCGACCGCAATTCGGTAGCGGCGCAGGCCCTGCGCGATCGTATCCGCACCATCCCCATTCTCGCCAGCTATCCCAGAACCGGGATCAAGAGGAAATCATACAAGGGGAAGCCATCGAAGGAGCAGCGCCTGCTGATGATGCTCTACAACCGCTACCGCAACAAGGGGCTGCTGATGGCGGAGGACCCGCTGAATCTGGGCTTCATGCTGAACGAGTGGCGCGTGCAGGCCGATCATATCAAGCCGTATTCCAAAAACGGCAATCGCCAGTACAAAAATCTCCGGCTGCTGCATCACCGCACCAACAACAAGCGGGGGGCGGGAAACCTGACCGCGGCAGGGAGGATCAAGCGGGTGAGCAAGCCACCCAACCGCTACGGGCATTGAGCGGGAACCGCGATCGTTGCGGGGCGTGGCTTGCGTACGTATAGGTTCTCAGCGATCTGCTGTCGCGGAGTGCGGCTTCGCAACGCCTGCGAACACTGAGTCGGGCGGAGTTCGAACTCCGTACGAACGGGCAATCACATTCTGAGCGCTGTTCGCACGGAGTTTGACTCCGTGCGAGGTGGTGGCAGAACGGGTCGCGGAGTGCGGCTCCGCGACAACGCAGTAGTGGAATCTCGGCAAACGTTCCCAGATACACCCCCAGATCCTGCCGCTACTCCGGCGAGCTTGGTAGATACCGGCCGCCTGAGTATTTTCTCCTCTTCGGCACGGCAGGCTCTGCCGCGGGCTGGGGCACCCTCCCATCACCAGCCGCCGATGTATCCCACGACCATACTCGTTGAGCTGCCCCCCTCCGTCGTTGATATCCATTTCAACCACATTCACCATACCCATATGGATCTTCCAAATGCAACCACGGGTACTTCCGCCACCTGGAATTATCATGGTGGCAGAACCATCACCGTAGAACACGAGCTTGCACCGGGGCTTGGCTTCACGCGTCCCACGAGAGTTCATGGCAGATCGGTCATCATCACGCCCGCTCCCGTTCGCGACCGCACCTTGCGTCCCTGCGCCATCCAGGATCAGGAGCTCTGGAACAATTACAAGGAGAACAGTTTCGAAGGGGGGCATCTGCTGGCGCTCTCGCTGGGGGGGCCGGATCATCATTTCAATATCGTCCCGATGAACAAGGGGGCCAACGGCGGCAGTGGGGTCTGGGGACGGATCGAGTCGGCGATACGGCAGAGCATCAAGGGGTCGGTGCCGAAGAGAACGGATATCGACCTCCGCATCACCTACAGCGATATGATCGATCCCTATATCCCGCATCGGGTGGTGGCCTATATCGGCGGGCTTCTGCGTTTCGACCTGGAGATACGTCCTCCCAGCGACAGCACCAATCTGATGACCCGGCAGATAAGGCGCCTCTTCAGGGATATCCGGGAGCTCGCGGGCGACTACGGCATGGTCCCCACCTCCAAGCGCCCCCATATACCATTGGATGTGATCGATTTCGATGATGACGATTCGCAGGATATTCGCGACCGCATCCGCCTGATCCCGCT
Source organism: Candidatus Kapaibacteriota bacterium (assembly GCA_048594725.1). Lineage (GTDB taxonomy): Bacteria > Bacteroidota > Ignavibacteria > OLB7 > OLB7 > JAFDZV01. Next base: position 11,317 of record JBMDXA010000133.1, on the reverse strand, counting down.
GCTTGCGGACTATCCCCGGAGGGGGATCGATACCACCGGATCGGGGCGGGTGGTGCCGGTGCAGCGGCGGCTGATGATGCTGCATAACCGGTTCAACAACGATGGGCTTCTGATGGCCGAAGACCCGCTCAATCTGGGCTTCATGCTGAACGAGTGGCGCGTACAGGCCGATCATATCCTTCCGTATTCCCAGGGGGGCACCCGCGAGTATAGAAATCTGCGGCTGCTGCATCACCGTACCAACAACAGGCGGGGAGCCGGCGCGGTAGGCGGGGGAGGCAAGGTCAAACGGGTGCGCAGGGCCACCATGCGGTACTCTCCCTATTAGAGAACGGGCGCTGTTTCCCGGCCTGCGGCTATCCGGCGGGCCGGGGGCGGGCTGCTCCGGGCTCCTGGCGATTCGCCGCCATCAGGCTCCGCTGCGGCCGGTTCCGCCGTTGCGGGGCCATCGTTTCGCCGCCGCCGGTACGCTACGTTGCATTCCCTTTCCCGTTTCTCCCGTATCTTCGTCGTTTCCTAAACCGACAGTCCACTTTCAGCGGCCGGCATCCCGGTCCGGTTCGAGAAGAGCAGGTTGTGAAGACGACTATAGAGATCCCTCATCCAATCATCCACGCCGTTGGCGATATCGCTCATTCCCACGGGAAGAACATCTACCTGGTGGGGGGCTATGTGCGCGATCTGTTCCTGGACAGGCCGGGAAACGACATCGATTTCACGGTCGAAGGGAGCGGTGTGGAGTTCGCGAAGATCGTGGCCGGCGAGTTCAATTCGCATCCGGTCATCTTCGAGCGCTTCGGTACCGCGATGGTGCCGGTGCATGGGTTCAAGCTGGAGTTCGTGGGAACCCGCAAGGAGGAATATCACCCCGATTCCCGTAAACCGGTCGTGACCGAGGGGACGCTCGTGGATGATCTCCGCCGCCGCGATTTCACCGTCAACGCCATGGCGGTCCGCGTGGGAGGTGAGACGAGCGGGGAGGTGATCGATCTGTTCGGCGGGCTGGATGATCTGGAGCGCCGGCTGCTCCGCACGCCGCTCGATCCGCATACCACCTACTCGGAAGATCCGCTCCGGATGATGCGCGGCGCCCGCTTTGCCGCCAAGCTGGGGTTCGAGCTGGATACCGCCTCGTTCGATGCCATCGCCGATCTTCACGATCGTATCAAGATCATCTCGCAGGAGCGGATCAGCGACGAGTTCCTGAAAACTCTGTCGGCTCCGGCCCCCAGCACCGGCCTTGCCATCCTTCAGCAGACCGGCCTGATGCAGCTGATCTTCCCGGAGGTGCATCGCCTGGAAGGGGTGGAGCTGGTGAAGACCGGCGGGGTGGCCTACGCCCACAAGGATGTCTTCTGGCATACGCTGAAGGTGGTGGATAATATTGCCGCCAAGACCGAGAACGTCTGGCTCCGGTTCGCCGCGCTGATGCACGACATCGCCAAGCCGGTCACCAAGCGTTTCTTGCCATGGCAGGGATGGTCGTTCCACGGCCACGAGGAGGTGGGGGCGCGCTGGCAGGAGCGGATCTTCCGCCGGATGAAGCTGCCGATGAAGGAGAAGGAATATGTGGAGAATCTCGTCCGGCTGCATCACCGTCCGATGGTGCTGGTAGAGGATGGGGTGACCGATTCGGCGATCCGGCGCCTGGTGGTGGATGCCGGGGAGAATCTCTACGATCTGTTCACCCTCTGCCGTGCCGATATCACCACACGCGACCCGAAGCGCGTGCGCCGCTATCTGGAGAATTACGACCGGGTGATCGAGCGCATCAAGGAGGTGGAGGAGAAGGACCGGCTGCGCGCGTTCCAGTCGCCGGTGCGGGGAGAGGAGATCATGGCTATCTGCGGCATCTCCCCGTCGCGCCTGGTGGGGGTGCTGAAGGAGGCGATCGAGGAGGCCATTCTGGACGGCCGCATCCCGAACGAGTACGACGCCGCCAGGGAATATCTTCTGGAGATCAAGGATGGGATTCTGGAGGAGGCGAAGGGGGGAAGATCGTAGCTGGTAGTTATTGGAATGAAAGCGGATCACTGATATCAGATGCTCGTCCTGTGGTCGCTCCGCAGGCTGCGTCCGCTGTCAATGGTCCGCTGTCGTTTGAAGCCGGAGTCTTAGCTTCTGGCCCTCCATATGTAGCCGCTACGTAGCACTATCACCCTTCCTCTTGCATACATTGGCATTTATTCCAGTATAAATACACATGGAAATAGATGCGGTATGAATTCTGAAGATATTCTGACGGGAGAATATTGGATAAGAGTGGCACGATTTCTCGGCTCTGTGATATTCAGCACTGCCGTCCTGAGCGGCGCAGTCTGCCTGATGGGCAAGGCTCTGGTAGCCTTTACCGACTGGCTGGGGCTGTTCGTGATGATACGGAGAAAAGATCGTTGATATTGAATTGCGTGCCTCACGGGAAGGCGCGACAATTATCCGCTTTGCCCCTTCCCGTGGCAGGCTTCCGATGGTTGCATCGCTGGGTAAATCTACTGCTCCAGCAGATCCAGCGATAATCTGCTGTCATGCATCTGGTTTCCCTGCGCATCATACCACCGAACGCGGTACTGCCGCCTCCCATCGGCATGGGCATCCTGCAGCGGAAGCCATATCACGGCAGCGCCATCGGCATTGACGGGGCTTTCGGCAACTTTTTCGTACGGAGGAAGCAGCTCGTCGTAGACCATGACACGCGAGGGATAAAAATTGCCGGCCGGAGTGGAGGAGGGGGTTGCATAGAGGAAGATAGGCCGCCGTCCCACATCGTCGATCAGGTCCACGAACCGTTCCCGCGAGCAATCCTGGTAGCCGTCGCGGGTGGTTGCGCAAACCTTGATGCGGAAGGAATTCTCCTTGACGTCGTCGAATCTCCAGGCCAGATAATCCCTGGCGTTGATCTCCTGCACATCATCGAAAACTCTTGCGGATGCAAGCGTATCCCACACCTTTTTCCCGGCATCGTACAGCATCAGATTCACCTGATCGATAGGCGATTCCCTGGATGTGGCAACCGCGTCGATGGGGAGAACCGATTGTGAGCGCAGAACCCTGGCGCTGGCCGCGCGATCGCTCCAGACCACCGTGGGGGGCTTCCTGCTCAGCTTCCGCACGGGGAGCGCATACATTCCCCGGTTTCCCCGTTCATCGGTGGTATGCGCGACTATCAGATACTGCCTGCCCGCTTCCAATCCCACCAGCGGCCTGCTGAATGCCTGCTCTCTATTGAGCGGCGCGGAGTAGCGCTCGTTCACAAGGGTATCGGTTTTATCTTTTCCCCTGTCGATAATCGTTACGGTGATAGCGGCGATACCCGCATCATCGGCAGCGCGCACGGAGAGGGTGGGGATATCCTGCGCAACCCGTACCACGCCGTCGGTATCCTCGGCTCCGGCTATCGCAAGCTTTACGTCGGGATCGGTGGAATCCCTGAGCCTGAATTTGAGCGGTCTGCTGGAGGATCGAAAATCGCTTGCAGCGTTCATCACGATGGTAAACTGCTCGCCGGAGGAAATCCCATGCTGGCTGGCATTGACCGCCACCGACGTCCAGGGATCATAGGTATCGTACAGGACGCTTTTACGGTTTCCCAGAAGCACGGCCGACTGGCGCACGCGCTGAAACTGTCCCATTAACGAATCCTCCGTTCGTACGGCCAGACGAAACGTATTGGGAACCGTATAGATGCTGGTATCGGCTATGGGCGATTCGATCAGTATGGCAGGCGGGGAAAGATTTTCCCGCTCCGCCGGCGAGGCCACCGGCAGATCCGATGTATCCAGCATAGAGATATTGACGCCATAAAATCCGGGGCGCATATGAATAACGCGCCAGTTGCCATCATATTCCCCGCCCCCATATTCAACGGAAATATTCTTATTCCCGATGATCGATGTATCCAGCCCCGCAACCAGTTTATCCAGTGAATACTGGGCGTTGAGCGCTTTTCTGCTGTAGGAGATATCCTTGATTTTTATGCTGAACGAATCCAGCCACAACTCGCTGTAGACTATCTGTTCAAGAGGGATGGATGATGTACGCCCATCCCTTGCCGCCACCAGATCGAATGCGACCGCATAGGGGAGCGTGAAATCTATTTCGATGGAATCCATATAGGCGTGGGAAATGCCGAGAAAGTCGAAAACCTGAAGCTTGGCCTCGTTCGCGCTCACACTCCTCTGGCTGATCGTGCCGGTCTGGAATATTCTCGGTGTCCTCGACGCGATGACGATCCCGGCGGGAAGAGACTTCCCCAGCGTCTGGCTGTAGCCATCCTCCCTTCGCACGCTATTGACCGTATGCCCGAGATTCGATTTCTGGTACGGCAGGCTTACGGCGCTGAATTCCTGGTCGAACCCGAACGCCCGCAGTATGTAATCGTTGGGGAGCGCTCCGGGAGTTTTCTGCCTGGCCCCCTGGCCCTGACAGCCGGAGAGTATCAGGGCGGATATGGTCATCACGCAAAGCAGTGCAAACGCTCTCATATATCGATTCTGAAATTGTGGGCTGGGCTGCCGAACTCTGTACGTTTGAAGAAAATAAAAAAGCAGCTATCTACTCCAGTAAACCCGCTAAATAATCACCGGCAAAATACCGTGCTAGGCCACGTAGGCGCAAAGAGATGCATCTATGTAGGGCTGTGGCTTTCCAACAACAGGCTGAGGGGATGGAGGTGGGTGAGGGGGCTGGTTATTTGTGTTTCGCTGATTGCGAATACTTGCCGCGTCATCCGGGGAGCGCGCATGCGGCAGAAGAACGGGTCGCTCCTACGGAGCTTCCTCTTTTCTGCCTGTTCCATAGCTACATATGGGCAGCACCTATAGGTGCCCCCGATGGGGGCCACAACAGGGCAGCCACATTACAGCTTCCAAGAACTAACCACTAAGAACTACCAACCACCAGCTACTGTATAAACCCCACATGCATCGTCAGGAACAGGCCGCCGAAATCGGTGATGGGATCTCCCTGAAGGCTCTCCACGCCGGGGCGGAGGGGGATGTAGAAGTAGCGGAGGTTCACCCCCAGCACCGGTTTGCTCCCTCCCATCTCGGCTCCCACGCCCACGAACCCGCCTCCGGTGAAATATGCCTTTGCGTAGCCGAAGCTCTTGAAGAAATCGTGCTCGTACGGTAGCGCCACCACCATCGTGGGGCCCACCCCCATATTCACATAGGGACGGAAATTATCGACGATGACGTTATCCAGCAGGCGGTAGCGGAACCCCACGGTAAGGGGGAAGGTGAAGAGGCGGTTGACCTTGCCGGGAACGCGCCATTCCTGCTCCCGGGAATCGTACTCCTCGAACTCGTCGCGGTTGCGCGAGCCGGTGATGCCCAGGTTGACGAACCCGGCGAGGTTCTGCGAATAGTTGTGCTGGTAGAATCCCCCCGCCCCGAACCCGCTGTTGCTGAACAGCAGATCGAAGCCCATCGCATCGTGATACTCGGCGGCGATGCCCAGGCTGTCGATCAGCGGGCGGGCCGGCTGGAAGATGAACAACGAGTCCTTCGGGCCCGGCGAGCCCGTGCGTCCCGATCCGGGAACCGGGCTCCCGGGCTCTCCGGTGACCTGTGCTCCGGCGTAGGGAGAGAGCATCACCAGGAGAGCCAGCAGCATCGCAGGGAACTTCATACCATACCTCACATCATGTTCAATGGAAACGGCCGACGCGAGGGGAAATTATACCACGGGAGCATGCCACTGCCAGGGCAGAATCTCCCCCTGCATCAAGTCCCTACAGCAGGCATGCCACGACGTTCGCCGGCCTGCACGCGGTCGATATGCCAGCAGGCCACCGAGTGCCCGGTCTCGATCTCCACCAGCGGCGGCTCATCGTTCCAGCAGAGCGCATCGGCATAGGAGCAGCGGGTGCAGAAGTGGCATCCCACCGGGAAATTGGTGGGGGGCGGCACCGTCCCTTCGATCGTCGCCAGGCGGTCCTTGTTCTGGCCGAGGCGGGGGATCGACTTCAGCAGGCCGATGGTATAGGGGTGCTTCGGGTTGTAGAAGATCTCATCGGCGGTGGCATACTCCACGATCTTGGCCGCATACATCACCGCCACGCGGTCGGAGACCTCCGCGATCACGCCGAGGTCGTGCGTAATCATGATAACTCCCATGCCGAACTCCTCCTGAAGCCTGGTGATAAGCTCCAGGATCTGCGCCTGCACCGTCACGTCCAGCGCGGTGGTGGGCTCATCGGCGATAAGGAGGCCGGGATTGCAGGAGAGGGCCATGGCGATCATCACACGCTGGCGCATACCGCCGGAGAGCTGGTGCGGGTACTCGCGGTAGCGCTGTTCCGGCGCCGGAATGCCCACCAGCTTCAGCATCTCGATGGACCGGGTGCGCGCCTCGGCCGAGGAGACCTTCTGGTGGAGCACCACCGCCTCGTCGATCTGCTGGCCGACGGTGAAGACCGGGTTCAGCGAGGTCATCGGCTCCTGGAAGATCATCGAGACATCGTTGCCGCGGATATCGCGCATCCGTTCCTCGGACAGATCCAGCAGGTTGGTGCCGTTGTAGAGGATCTCGCCGCTGACGATCTTGCCGGGCGGGTTCGGGATCAGCCGCATGATCGAGAGCGCCGTCACCGACTTGCCGCAGCCGGATTCTCCCACCACGCCGAGCGTTTCCCCCTTGTCCACCTCATAGCTTACCCCATCGACCGAGCGGGCCACGCCGTCGTCGGTGTAGAAATAGGTGCGGAGGTTCTTTACTTCAAGAAGCTTTGCCATGTATGTGTGTCGCTAGAATGTAATATCGTTCTCTCTGCCGGCTCTCCCGGTCCGCTGGCGCAACGAGCCAGGGCCTCTATCGTGCTCTCCGCTCATCACCATCAACCGCCAATCGAAAATCCACAATCCTTCATCATGGACTATGGATTCTCCCCAATCGAAAATCGAAAATCCACCATGGATCTCACCGTTTCAGCTTCGGGTCGAGCGCATCGCGCAGCCCGTCTCCCAGCATATTGAACCCGAACACCGCCAGCGCTATCGCCACCGACGGGTAGATGCCGAGGCCCCAGTTGGTATTGGCGGCGATATTGCCGTAGCCGTCCTTGATCATCTGCCCCCAGGATGCCATCGGTATCTGCACTCCCATGCCGATATACGCAAGCGATGCCTCGGCGATGATGGCGCTGGCGAATCCCGCCGTGGTAATGACGGTGATCGGCCCGAGGGAATTCGGGAGCATGTGGCGGAAGATGGTGCGTGTGGCCCCGAACCCTACCGCGCGGGTGGCCTCCACATATTCGGTTTCCCGGAGCGAGAAGAACTGGCCGCGCACGATACGGGCGGTATCCACCCAGTTGGCGATACCGATGGCGATGAACGCCTGCCAGAATCCCGCATTGGCGTTTCTGATGCCGGGGAATACCGGCGCCACCACGGCCACGAACTCCCCCCAGAGGCTCTGCCAGGCGATCGAAAGGGCGATCACCAGCAGGATGAACGGGAAGCTCCAGATCACGTTCGCCATATACATCACCACCGCATCCACCCATCCCCGGAAATATCCGGCCAGCGCTCCCAGCACCACTCCGATCATCAGCGAGAGCATTTCGGCAACCAGTCCCACCGAAAGCGAGACGCGTGCGCCATAGATCAGGCGGCTCAGCACGTCTCGGCCAAGATCGTCGCTGCCGAGGATGTAGAGCGGCTCCTGATGCCAGTCGGCCTCGCTTGTGCCGGCCAGATCCTTTCTGGCGATGGCGCCGGAGCGATCCAGCACATCGGTGTAGCGGACCGAATCGCCATCCACGCTATAGGAGTTGATGACGATATAGGTCTCGCTGTAGGCACCTCCCTGGGATTTCGCCACCAGGATATTGCCCCGGAACCCGGTTGGCTTCTTCACATACTCCAGCACCTGGCGGTTCGGGTCCATCGGTGCCAGCAGATCGGCGAAGATGGCGACGAAGATCAGAAAGGAGATGATGCCGAGGCCGACCATCGCCAGCTTGTTCTTTCGCAGCCGGCGCCATGAATACCACCAGAGCGAGCGGGGTTTCGGCTCCTGCTGCTGGCCGGATGACGGGCCGTCATCGCCGCGATTGAGAGGAGGTAGATCGGTAAGGGTCTCGGACATAAATAACGATCAGGGAGATGCTGTCGGGAACGATCAGGAAATTGTGAGTTGCCACCCCCGGCGGAGGTGGCGATGGCGCAAACCACAAGGATAGAACCTTGGCGCGAAAAAACCAACGGTCCATATATCATGCCCCCGCTGGCGGCGGCGCCTGGCGGCAACACCTGGCGGGCCGCCCTGCCTGTGGCCGGAGTGCATGGGCCGTCTCAGCTCAACCGCACCTTGGGATCGAGCAGCGAGTAGATGATATCCACCAGGAAGTTCACCGCCACGAACACCACGGCGGTAAAGAGCACGGTCCCCTGGATCATCGGGAAATCGAGCTGGAGCACGGCATCGTAGGCAAGGCGGCCGATGCCGGGCCAGTTGAAGATGGTCTCGATGAAGAACGTTCCGGCGAGGGTGCCCGCAAGCCAGGCGGAGATGGTGGTCACCACCGGGTTCATGGCATTGCGAAGCGCATGTTTCAGGATTGTGGTGCCGATCGGAAGCCCCTTGGCGCGCGCGGTGCGGATGTAGTCCTGGCTCATCACGTCCAGCATGGAGCTTCTGGTGATGCGGGCGATCACCGAGAGGGGACGTGCCGCCAGCGCCAGCATCGGAAGGATCAGATAGGTGAGATCGATATAGCCCCCCCGGTCGATATATCCGCTGCCGGGGAGCAGATCCAGCCACTGGCCGAAGACCAGCGCCAGGAACAGTCCCAGCACGAACACCGGCACCGAGATGCCGAACAGGGCTATCACCATGGATGTATAATCGAAGGCGGTATACGGTTTCCATGCCGATATCACCCCGATGGCTATGCCCACGATGGTGGCTATCACCAGTGCGGTGAATGCCAGCAGGGCCGTGGCGGGGAAGCGGTCCATAATGGTATCGAGCACCACCAGGTTGGAGGCGAAGCTCCGCCCCAGATCCCCCTGGGCGGCCTTGCCGATGAAGTCGGCATACTGCTCGTAGATCGGCCTGTCCAGCTTCCAGGAGCGGCGGATCGATTCCAGTGTCTGGAGATCGGTACGCTGCCCGGCGACCAGGCGTGCCGGATCACCCGCCGGCAGAACCCGGATCAGGATGAACGTCACGCTCATCACGCCAAAGATGATAAGCACCGAATAGATGAACTGCCGGAGTATAAACGTCAACATAGGGACTGCAACTGAACGGCTATCGAAGTGACGAGGGGGGAACGGAACGTTCCCAACGGGCGAAGATACAGATTGAGCTTGCGCCGAAGCAAGGGAAACCCCCCTTTGTGCCCACCGGGCCGGTGAGTTGGTATGTCAATTGAGCTATCCTCCTGTAATCGGCGGTCGGTAGCTCCGACTATATTTTGTAACTTCAACTCTACGCGCGACATGGAGAGCCAGTCATATTCCGAGCAGCTTCAGCCCGAGGAGGGGGGATACGGTCCCCACTTCATCCGGCGCTATGTGGTTACGGTCGATAACCCGGAGCACGATGCCGATGCGGTGATGTCGAAGCTGCGGGCGGATATCAACTCCTTCTCCCCGCAGCAGAACGCCTGCTTCATCAAAAGCAGGGGGGATGCGGGAGATCTCCAGGTGGGAGATGAGTTCGCCATCGAGATCTGCGGTCCCAACGACGGCACCGTGGTTGTCACCGATGTGCAGGAGCTTGCCTTTACCTTCCATACCCTGAAAGGGCATCCGGAGGCCGGCTCCATCACCTTCTCGGCCAGCGACGAGGCCGGCAAGCTCCGCTTCGCCATCGAGTCGCATGCTCGCAGCAAGGACATGATAACCCACCTGATGTACCATACGCTGGGTGTGGGAAAGATGAAACAGGGGGAGACCTGGACCCACTTCTGCAATGCCGTGGCCTGCTTCGCCGGCGGGGAACGGGGCGAGGTGCAGGTGACGACCTACCGGTGCGACGACGACGAGATGACCGCCTGCACGTTCGAGGAGCTGGCCGAGACCACCGACGAGGCGACGCTGGAACGGGTCAAGGAGCGGGATTCGAAGGTGCGCGAGGTGAAGGATTCCGGCAACGGCGAGCGCTCATGATTTCTACGAACCAGGACGATAGAGAAGGGGGGGTATTCGGATGAGCAGAGAGCAGGAGCAGTCCCATATCCTGAAGCCGGATGAAACCCTCCCTCCGTCGCAGCAGCCGGCCCGGGGCAGTGCCGCCGGGGTGGGTGAGGTGTCGGCCCGGCCCAATCTTCCGTACATGCGCCAGCTTCAGACGCTCGAACGTCTCGATATCAATTACAGCCTCGATAATCGCAGCGAGTTCACCAGGGCCAACGGCTGGAACATCGACAGCTACGAGGCCGACCTTCCGCCGGAACCGCCCGGCCCGCCGATCGACGGGGGCTCGTTCGCCATCTGCAAGGCGATCCTTCACGATTACAGTTTCGTTGATCCGAAGCTCATCAAGGGATATTTCAATCCCGATACCCCGCTGGTCGATCGTGTCATGCTCCTGAAGGTGAGGGTGTTCCTGATCTTCAGCTTCGAGTTCGGCGTCAGGGTGAGCCAGGTGATCGACGAGAGCCGGGATGGCTGCTCCACCTGGGGCTATGCCTACAGGACCCTGGAGGGGCATTTCGAGCAGGGGGAGATCACCTTCAAGGTGGAGAAGAATGAGGCTACCGGGCGGACGATGTTCCGCATCAACGCCTATTCGAAGCTCGGGCGCATCCGCAATATCATCTACAGGATCGGCGCGGCGCTCTTCGGGCGGAAGCTTCAGCTTCGCTTCGCCAGCTATGCGCTGAAAAAGGTCCAGGAAATGGTAGCCCAGCGCCTGGGGCAGAGCAGATCGCTGAATCAGTAGACCACCGTATTCCGGCGCCGAATCGCCGCCGGGACAATCGGGAGGGGAATATGTGCGTCGGTTCGCGGGAGGAATATCGTCGTCATCAAGTCACAGGCCAGCCGGCCTCCGAGTAATCAGCCATGAGCGTTATAGAACAGGACTCGTTAAAGGAAGAAGTTCGCAATTACTGGAACAGCCAGCCCTGCGGTACGCAGTTCTCCGATAGCGATAAATATACCCGTGAGTATTTCGACGATATCGAAACTCACCGCTACGGCATCGAGCCGGATATCTTCTCGTTCGCGCAGTTCACGCGCCATCACGGAAAGAAGATTCTGGAGGTGGGGATCGGCGCCGGGAGCGATTTTCTCCAGTGGGTGCGTGCCGGCGCCCGCGCCTACGGCATCGACGCCACCCCCGAGGGCGTTAACCATGTCAA
>JBMDXA010000132.1:0-17516 GCA_048594725.1 Candidatus Kapaibacteriota bacterium | reverse complement strand
GCGCCGTTCCGCTCGGTACCATCCTGGGGCGGGGCGCCCGCCGGGCGCCCCGCATTGCATTCTGCCAGGTGGCATACGATTACGCAGAGCGCTCGTATGCTATCATCCTGCCGCCATCCCCGCCGGCCGGGAATCTCTTGTGAGCCGCCGGCCGGTTCCGTTGCTCCCCTCCGAGCACGCCGATAGCGGGAGTGCACTGAAGCATTCCCGCCAAGGACGACGGAGTGCCGGCACCGGCCCGGAGCGGTACGCGAGTACCCTTCCATTCCGCATGCCGCTGGGTTCCGTTAGGGATTCTTGTTCTTTTCGATCAGGGGCTTGTTATCCTCTTTCCCCGGTTCCACACGGAGAAGCGGCTTGCTGGTATCCTTGGCGTTGACATCAACACCGCCCACGGTGGTGCCACCAACCTTGATCATTCCCTGCATCTCGCCCTGCTCGGTACGGATACGGTTCAGATCGCTCCTCCAGGTATCGTAATCGACGCTCATACGGGCGCTGTCGTAGGCGGCGCGGTTCTTTGCGGTACGAGCCGCATCACGCGCTGCACGGGCCTGCGTACGCTTGGTCTCCATATCCTGGAGTGCCTGGCGGTTGGCGGCAAGACGCTGCTGGGCTGCGGCATAGCGGGCTGCTGCCGAGCTGTCGCTGGAAGAGACGTTCATCGCCTGCATCTCCGTCTCAATGCGCTGGTTCTCGGTCATCACCGTGTTGTAATCGGTCATGAAGGCATTGTCGGAGGCATCCCAGGTGCTGTCCAGCACCAGATAGGCGGTATCGTCGTCGTTGGCGGCGTTATTGTCTCCGCACGACACAAGAATTCCCGTCATCGCGATAGCGGCGAACAGGAAATTAAGCTTACGTTTCATGGTCGATATTCTCCGTTTGTTTTCTAGTAACTCGTTGCCTGTCTCATACATGTTGCGTGCCACAAATTGCAACTCACCTTTTTCCGCCCGAATAATCACCACAAAAATGTCTGTCATCTACCGTAGATCCATCTTCTCCGCACGCTTTGCCCCTCCGCGCTGTGCGTGAAGGATTTCCTCTTCACGGTTCTCTCCAATCCCCTTCCCTCCTTCGTGACCCCGCGCCACGCCGATGCGTAGTTAATGAGTAGGGCTCTCGCCACCATCAGCAGCTACCATTACAGGGAGTAGAAAACGGCTCCTGAACGAGCCCTGGTTGTCAGACGGGCGCACGAAATCACCGGAGACACCAACATGAGAATTCGCCACATAGGGCATGCATGCCTGCATATCGAATCGGGAGATATTGCCATCATCACCGATCCCTGGCTTCATGGCCCCGCGTACTGCGGGCAATGGCACATCTTCCCCAGGCCGGTACAACCCGAACTGGCAGAAGGTGCGGATGTGATTCTCATCTCCCACGGCCACGAAGATCATCTCCACGAGCCCACCCTGCGGCGGATGCGCAGGGATGCCCGGATCTATTATCCCTACAGCTGGTACGGCGGCATCAAGCCCTATCTGAAGGGACTCGGATTCCGGCACGTCACCGAGGCGATCACCAGCCGCACGTACGCGCTGAACGAGGATATCAGCATAACCTATATCGCCAATAACCTCGACAGCATTATCGTGATCGAAGACCGCGGCCAGGTGATGGTGAATATCAACGATGCGCTCCACGCCTATCACCCGAACGTGATCGATGCATTCGTACGGATGATCCGGGAGCGATGGCCGCACATCGATACGCTGTTCTGCGGGTTCGGCGGCGCCAGTTATTTCCCGAATGCCATCCATGCCCCCGGCAAGGATGACCTGGAAATAGCCAGGGTGCGGGAGCAGCTTTTCGTCCATAATTTCTGCCGCATCACCCATGCGCTCTCCCCCAAACTCGCAATTCCGTTCGCCGCCGATTTCGTTCTGCTGGAGCCGTGGCAGCGCTGGATCAACACCGTGCGGTTCCCGCGCGACCAGATAGGAACGTATTTCCATGAATATTTCGGAACGATCGGGGAGGGCACCACGATCCGCGATATATACCCCGGAGATGAGATCGACGAAGGCCGTTTCATCCCCTCCTCCCCGTATCGCCCCCGCATGCTGAACGGATCGCTCGATCATCTGATAGAGGAAGAGTATGCCCCGGAGATACGACGCAGGCAGACCACGTTCCAGATACCGGAGATCCAGGCCGGAGCGCTCCTGTGCGAGATCCGGGATACCGTGAACGCCCGCGCCGCGCTGTTCGATGCCGGAACGCTCGCGGCGATACGCTTCAGCGTGCGCGTGCTGGATGTGGCAGAGGAGAATTGTTATACGATAGCGTTCCATGATGGTGAAGCATCCGTCATCCGTGGCGATGCCCCCGATCCCGATTCCATTCTCGTGATGGAGACCACCAGCCGTATCCTCCGCTATTCGTTCGCCTCGGAGTGGGGAGGCGATGCCATCACCATCGGCTACGGGGCGGAGATATTCGTGGCGAGCATGGCGACGATCGATGCGGGGCTCGATACGGTCTGCGTGCGGCTGCTGACACGGCATCCGGCCACCACACGCCATATGAAACGGGAACCGTTGCGCGCCGCGCGATTTCTCCTGAGCAATCCGCTTACGCGCAAATGGGCGGTGCGCCAGCTTCGCCGTGGCGGCACACAAGCGCAGGAACCGGCCGGACGGAAGGAATGGCTGCAACGGACCAAATGCGAGATCTGCCGGATCTGCGATCTCCCTCTGCTGGACCAGCACTTCTCGGCGGATCTCCAATGAGCGCAGCGCGGCACGGTCCATATACGACGACGGGGCGCCATTACGGCGCCCCGTCGCCCCGGCAGGGAAACGGAGGCCACCGCCGGAGAACAGGCGGCTTCCGGATCTTCCCCGCTCGATACCTGCGTTCATCCTTTCATGCGGTCCGTTGCCAGTAGTCTCCGGCAGCCTATCGTCCATGGCGCGAATGCCGGATGATAGTGGCAGCACAGCCGATGGCGTGATTCGTTCCGGCGATCCCTTCCGGCAGACGCGCCGGCAGGAGTATGGGATAGAGGGGCGGACCTTACCCGATACCGTGGAGCATCGATGGACTGGCCGGGAACTCATGATGATCGTCGCTTCCACTAGACGTTTCGGCTCAGGGAGCCGTGTGGAGCCTGGGAAGTATCATCAGCGCATCCGCTACCACCAGAATATCGAGCGGCTCCGGTGACCGGATAGCACAGCGTTCGCGCGCCAGCGCGATGGGCTGATCGTGCAGCTGGCGCGGGGCTCCCGCCGCCGCCGCGATGATGCAGCACTCGTGATCCGGCAGCATGGAATGCCGATGAAATACAGAAGGGATTCCAACTACGCATGCCGCTGGAATCCCCCCATACTATCTCTTTAAATAATCATCAATTAGATAGAGCCGGCCTTTCAGGAACGCCGGTCCATATCTTTATTCAATCGAAATCTTTTTCAATCGAACATCACCTCACGGTTGTTCGCCGGTGTTCTGCCTCAGAATATGTCCCAGCTTCTCCTTTTTCGTCTGGAGATAGCGGGCATTGATTTCGTTGGCTCCCACCTCTATCGGCACACGCTCGACGATGGTAAGACCATAGGCTTCCAGCCCCACCACCTTCTTGGGGTTGTTGGTCATCAGGTTCATCTCCTTGATGCCGAGATCCACCAGGATCTGCGCGCCCAGGCCGTAATCGCGCAGATCGGCCTTGAACCCGAGCGCCTCGTTCGCCTCCACGGTATCCTTCCCCTGATCCTGAAGCGAATAGGCCAGCAGCTTGTTGGTAAGCCCGATCCCGCGTCCCTCCTGGCGCATATACACCACCACGCCGCGCCCCTCGCGCTCCACCTGCATCATGGCCGCATGAAGCTGCGACTGGCAATCGCACCGCAGCGAACCGAGCGTATCGCCGGTGAAACATTCGCTGTGCACCCGCACCAGCACCGGCTCCGGCGTATGGATATCCCCCTTCACCAGCGCCATATGCTCCTTGCCATCCACCAGATTATGATACAGATGGAGGGTGAAATGGCCGTACTCGGTGGGGAGATCCACCTCGATCACCTTCTTCACCAGCTTCTCGCGGGAGACCCGGTATTTGATGAGCTCCTCG
The DNA here is from genome assembly GCA_048594725.1 of Candidatus Kapaibacteriota bacterium. Taxonomy (GTDB): domain Bacteria; phylum Bacteroidota; class Ignavibacteria; order OLB7; family OLB7; genus JAFDZV01. Next base: position 13,429 of record JBMDXA010000132.1, on the reverse strand, counting down.
ATGGTGACGATGGTGAGATCGAACTTCTCGGCCAGCGTCTCGAGCTGCGGCATGCGCGCCATGGTGCCATCCTCGTTCAGGATCTCGCAGAGCACGCCCGACGGGTACATGCCGGCCAGGCGCATCAGATCGATCACCGCCTCGGTGTGCCCTGCGCGGCGCAGCACCCCCTCCTCCACAGCCCGCAACGGCGCGATATGCCCCGGCCGCGCGAAGTCGCCGGCGGTGACGGCGGGATCGGCCAGACCACGAATGGTGGCGGCGCGATCGGATGCGGAGATGCCGGTGGTGGTGCCATGACGGTAATCCACCAGCACCGTAAACGGAGTGGCATGCAGCGAGGTGTTCACCGACACCATCATATCGAGCTCAAGCTCGCTTGCCCGACTTTCGGTGATGGGAACGCAGATCATGCCGCGCCCTTCCTTCAGAAAGAAATTGACGATCTCGGGGGTGCAGATTTCAGCCGCCGCCACGAAATCCCCCTCGTTCTCCCGCCCTTCGTCGTCAACCACGATGATAACCTTGCCGGCGCGAAGGTCTTCGAGTGCCTTTTCAATCGACTGGAACATTGCCGGATACCGGATAAGAGAATGGAATGAGTGAACGAACACGAATGCCGCACGCGGCAGGGGCCGCAGGCGGCACACCGCACACGGCGCAGCTTACGTGGTTGCCGGAGCGGTGGTCTCGCCGCTGTTGACCGACTGGATGGACGCCTTCTCGAACTTGACCACGGTATTCCGGGCTATCTCCACCAGCACGGTGCGCTCCTCCACCTCGTGCACCGATCCGTGCATGCCGTTGCTGAGCACCACCCGGTCGCCACGCTTCACCGAGTTGATGAGCGCCTGCTGCTGCTTCATCCGTTTCTGCTGCGGGCGAAGGATCATGAAATAGAAGATCAGGATGATCGCCCCGAACATGATGAATGGCGAAGAGAGCGAAAACATCCCCCCCTCCGGAGCAGTTGCCTGTGCAAGAAACGTCATGAAGTTCATTGTCGATTCCGGTTTACGATAATTGAATGTTCGATGGACGGCAGGTCGGTAGCCGTTGGGATCGGGCCGGTAGTGCGCGGGGGGCGCCCGCTTGCAGCCGGAAGCAGAAGAACACTCCGTCTCCCAACCATAGTTTCTTCTTCTATCGGCGAGTCCGGAGTTCGATGTTCCGGACTCCCTCTATGTTTTCGGGGCTTCCATCTTCGCGATGGTTTCGCGCATCCAGCCGGCATAGATGCCCTGGCCGATAGCCTCGCGGGCCCCCTCCATCAGCTTCAGGTAGAAGCTGAGATTATGGACCGTGGCAAGGACGAGCCCGGTGATCTCGTCAACATTGAACAGGTGACGGACGTAGGCTCGGGAATAGTTCCGGCAGGTATCGCAGCCGCATTCCGGATCGATCGGGCCGGGATCGTTGCGATGGATGGCGTTCTTCAGATTGAGCTTGCCGGCCGAGGTGAACGCCGTGCCGTTGCGCGCATTGCGTGTGGGCATCACGCAGTCGAACATATCGATCCCCCTGGCGATGCACTCCAGCAGATTCTGCGGTGTTCCCACACCCATCAGATAGCGGGGCTGGTCGGCCGGCAGCACCGGCGTAACCCGCTCCACCACCTCGTACATCGTCTCGGTGGGCTCCCCCACGGCCAGACCGCCGATCGCATAGCCGTCGAACCCGGTTTCCATCAGGGACTCGGCGCTCCGGCGGCGAAGATCCTCGTGGGTTCCCCCCTGCACGATCCCGAAAAGCGCCTGGCGATGCCCGTAATAGAACGGGGTTCGCTCGTGGTGCTCCTTGGCGCGGCGTGCCCAGCGCATGGAGCGCTCCATGGAGTCGCGATGATACTCGTAGCTGCTGGCCGCCGGGGGGCACTCGTCCAGCACCATCATGATATCGGACCCGATGGCCCGCTGCGTCTCGATCACATTTTCCGGCGTGAACTGGTGCCGTGTGCCGTCGATATGCGACTGGAACTGGGCGCCGTTTTCGCTCAGCCTGGTAAGATCCTTCAGCGAGAAGACCTGAAAGCCCCCCGAATCGGTGAGGATCGGCCTCTCCCAGTTCATAAACCGGTGCAGCCCGCCGGCATTCCGGAGCGTCTCGACACCGGGACGCAGGAACAGATGATAGGTGTTCCCCAGAATGATCTGCGCGCCGAGCGACTCCACATCGGAAGCGCGGAGCGACTTGACGGCAGCACGTGTCCCCACCGGCATGAAGATCGGCGTCTGGACCGCTCCATGATCGGTTTCGAACGAGCCCGCCCGTGCAAGCGTCCCTGTATCGGTATACGTAACGTTCAGTTTCACGCGACGATAAACTTACACAAAACCCCGCCGGGGAGTTGTGAGCAAGCGTATGACCGCTCCCCGATCGGAAAGGGAAGGACGAAAGGGCCAAGAAGTCCGGAGGCGCTCCAGGAGTCCGGGGGATTCCCTGCTCCTCTCCCTCCATGCATCCCCTCCTTTATACTTCCACTTCTTATACCTGCGCTTCAATCACTTCTTCCATCCCATCGCTCCCTGCATCCGTTTCCTGCATCATCCATTCTTCCACCGCCCCTTCATCACGTATCGATCTATCACCCATTCACGTATCGATCCATCACTCATTCACATATCTATCCATCACTCATTCCCTTATTGATCCATCACCCATTCACGTATCGATCCATTACTCATTCGCGGCGATTTCATCTCCACCGTACGGATCGGCATCATCCTCCCCCACCCCCGCCCGCCAAGATTCGCGCCGATTCGCGGTACGGTCCTTGCACTGACTCTCCCGGAACAACAAACGGGATCAGCATCATGAGCAGAATTTCGCATTTGAAGCGGGCGCTGGAGAAACTGTACGAAGCGCGCCGCGATCTGTATACTCTCACCAATACCCTGAGCGACGACGAGCTACGGTTCAAACCGGCTCCGGATTCATGGTCGGCCGGGGAGGTGATGGACCATATCATCAAGTCGGAGAAGCAGTTCGCCGAGGAGCTCCGGCAGCGTCTCCGCAATCCCGGCACGGAACCGGCCGACGATACTCTTCTGTCGCATCTGATGCGGCCGTTCATCTACGCCGGCCTTACCTACGGGAGCAGCCTTATCAAGTTCGAGGCGGCCGAGGAGATACGCCCGGCCCACGGCTATCCCCATCTCTATCTGATCCACAAGCTGGGGCTGATCCGCGATGTCACGCTTGATATCGCCGAGGAACTTGCCTCGCGCCCGAAGACCGTCTATATGAAGGACACCCGTACCGGAACCACCTTCAGCGGCGAGGACTGGCTGTATATGATCGCTCTGCACGAGGAGCGCCATGTAGGGCAGGTGCGGCGGGTGCTGGCGGCATTAAAAGAATCGCAGGAGGAGCTTCAGGAAGCCGAAGCGGTTGCCTGATTGCTCGGCGTTCCCGTATAATGCGCCCCGAACCGAACGCCGCCGGAGAAAACATGGCATCCCCCTATGGCCGCCCAGGCCGATCCTCCCCCCGTGATCGGCACCGGGGGCGGCCCGGAACGATGCCATGTACCAACCACGCTCCGGCGGCAATCGCGCATTTACGGATTATTCCATGCTCCACAAGAATGCCTCCTGGGGACAGATTCTCTCCTGGACGCTCTTCGATTTCGCCAACACCGGATTCAACGTCATCATCATCACGCTGGTCTTCCCGATCTTCTTCAACGAGACGATCGCCGGGGGGAACGAGGCGTACTGGGGAAGGACGATCTCGGCCTCGATGCTCCTTACAGCCGTGATGGGACCGCTGTTCGGCTCCATCGCCGATGCAAGCAGCAGCAAGAAAGCGTTTCTCGGCATGTTCACGCTGGGCTGCGTGCTGGCTACCGCCGCACTCTACTTCACCGGGCCGGGCACACTGCTGCTGGGGGCGCTCCTGCTGGTGATCGCCAATGTCGGGTTCGAGGGGGGAACGATATTCTACGACGCATTTCTTCCCGATATCGCCTCGGAGAGAAACTACGCGAAGATCTCCGGCTACGGATTCGCGATGGGCTATCTTGGCTCCTTCATCATCCTCCTTATCGTCAAACCGCTTATCACCGGCGACAACGTCACCGAAGCCGATGTGAAGTCCACGTTCCTGATCGCCGCCGGCTTCTTCGCGCTCTTCTCCCTGCCGCTGTTCCTGTTCGTCAAGGAACGGAAGGATCGCCAGCATCCGAACGAGGGGCTGGTGATGGAGGGCTACCGCCGCCTGCGCGAGACCTTCACCCACCTGCGGCGCTACGATGGGGTGAAGCGGTTCCTGATAGCCTTCTTCGTCTACAACGACAGCATTCTTACCGTGATCCTCTTCGCCGGCATCTTCGCAAAGGAGACGCTCAAGCTCCAGACCGGCGATCTTGTCACCTTCTTTATGATCGTGCAGGGATCGGCGCTGGCCGGATCGCTCCTGTTCGGATGGATCACCAATTATATCGGCGCGCGGCAGTCGATCATCATCACGCTGGGGATCTGGATCGGGGTGGTGGTGGCCGCCTACTTCATCGTCACGGCGGATGCGTTCTTCATCCTCGGCGCGGCCGCCGGCCTGGCGCTTGGCTCGTCGCAGTCCTCCAGCCGTACCATGATGGCGCTGCTGACGCCGGAGGATAAGAAGACGGAGTTCTTCGGATTCTATGACGGCTTCTTCGGCAAGGCATCGGCGGTGATCGGTCCGCTGATCTTCGGCGAGGTTGCCAGCAACCTGGGGCAGCGCCCGGCGATGCTGGTGATCGGCGTGCTCTTCATCCTCGGCATCATCCTGGTGCTCCGGGTACCGGATGCGCGCCCTGCGGAGTTTCCGGCAGCGGAACGCCCCACAGCCGCCTGAGCCGAAGGTGGTGTTCATTCAACCACCAACCGTGCCGGGACAAGGATATATCAGAAGGGCGCTACTGGTCCGTTTACGGTCTATCCTGCCCCGTCCGGGGTATGACAACGGAGTTTTCAGGGGAATGGTGCTCGCACGATCACCATCTCCTCTGCTCTCCCGGCCGGCGGAGGACTCCATATTTTTTCACCTGCGGCCCACCCAATCCAGCTATGATGACACCAGCCAACAGACTCTGGAATGCCCTCTATGCCGATACCCGGCCCACGGAGCAGACCGCTGCGGAGTGCGATTTCATAGCCGGGTTCATGCCGCCCGGCACTCATCCGGCGGTGCTGGATATGGCCTGCGAGATGGGACGCCACTCGCTGGAACTCGCCGCGCGCGGCTATGCCATCACCGGACTGGACATGGATACCAAGGCGCTGCAGGTGGCAAGGGAGCGGGCCGATCAGCTGAACATCCGGGCGGAATTCATCGCCGCCGACCTTCGCGAACTTGGCTGGCTGGACCGGCAGTTCGATGGCATCCTCCTGTTCTGGCAGAGCTTCGGATTTTTCGACCAGCTCGCCCAGACCCGCATCTTCACCGACATACGGAGGATGCTCCGGCCGGGCGGGCGCCTGATCCTGGACCTGTACAACCGGCTCCACTTCAGCTATCGCGCCCCCCAGTCCCCCCGCCCCGACTCCGACGAATCGCTCCCGATCTGGGACGCCCCGGCATATCCGGCCACCCCTCTCAGTTACGAGGACGATCTCCAGTTCGAGCATCAGCGTTCGGTGGAGATGTTCGATCCCCACCTGTTCGCCCCCGGCGAGATAGCCGGCATCGCCGCCAACCATGGCCTGGCGCTGATAGCCTCGTGCAGCAACTTCCGCAACGATACCCCCGCCACCCCGGAGCACCCGCGCATGCAACTCGTGTTCGAGAGGAAGTAACGTCGGTAGGAGGTAGAGCGTAGTTCCAGGTTGTTCGTTCGTGGCAGGAAAGGGGCGCGTGGCTGTTGAAGCCAGGATTCTCCCCCAAGGCAGGCTCCGGCATCGCAAAGCGGAAATCCCCCGCCCCTGCTTCATGGCAGAGGAATTGAGTGCTCTGGCAGCTATCATAAACGATGCAGAGGAAATGATGAGCGATGCCGGAAAGAAGGAACTGCGCGAACGGCTGGTAGTGATTCATACGCGGCTCTGCCGGGAATACGGGTGCCCGGCGCCATTTTTCCGCGCGCTCGATCCGCTGAGCGAGCTGGTGGCCTCGCTCCTGTCGCACCGCACGCGCAACGCCGATTCGGCGGCGGCATTCGCGGAGCTTACCCGGCGGTTCAAGGACTGGGAGAGCGTACGGGATGCTCCCGTGGAGGAGATAGAAGCGGCGGTTGCCCGCTGCACCTGGCCGGAACAGAAGGCGCCCCGTATCCAGCAGGTCTTGCAGGAGATCACCGAACGGCGGGGGGATCTCTCGCTGGAATTTCTTCGCGATCTGGATGTGAAGGAGGCGCGTGCATGGCTGCAGGCGCTCACCGGGGTGGGGCCCAAGACCAGCGCCGCGGTGCTGGTCTTCAGCGATCTGCGGCGACCGGCGCTGCCGGTGGATAGCCATCATCATCGCGTGGCGATACGCCTGGGACTGATCCCCGCCAGCGTGGCGGTAGGCCCGTCGCATGATCTGCTGGAGGAACTTCTCCCCTCCGAATGGGGACTTCAGGAGGTCTACGACAACCACCAGATGCTGATGCGGCACGGCCAGCAATGCTGCTATTATCGCAATCCCGCCTGCAACCGCTGCCCGGTGCTCGATCTCTGCCCGTTCGGCCAGGCCCGCCTCCGGAACCTGGAACGGAAGGAAGATGCGCCCGCACCGGCACTCCCGCTCTTCCCGGAGCAGTAGCACACAGTAACGCCCCACACCCCACCACCCCGCTGACCCACCTGCCAGATCCCAATCCCAATCCTAATCCCCTTCCCCCTCCTCATTCTCTCCTCCGCCCCCCAGCCCCTCCCTCCATCGTCAATCGAAAATCTCTCCCCCCCTTCCCCTAATCGAAAATCCAAAATCGCAAATCGAAAATCCCTCCTCCCAATCGAAAATCTAAAATCGAAAATCTAAAATCGACGATCTCCCCGCGAGAAACGCCATGATGGCATGCGCGGCCAGCTTTGCGGTGATGGAATCCCGGTCGAACCGGGGGTTCACCTCCACGATATCGAGCGCGGCCACACTGGAGCTTCCCCCCAGAGTGCGGGCCATCGCCAGCAGCTCCGCCGAGGAGAATCCATCCGGCATCGCAGCGGAAACACCTGGGGCATCGGCCGCGCGCACGCCATCGATATCGAGCGTGGCATAGACGCGATTCACCCCGGCCGAGGCAACGGCCAGCGCCGTGGCGAGCCCATCCTGAAAGCCGAGCGCACGGATCTCCGGAAGCGGCATGATCCGTCCGCCGTTGCCCCGCAGCCACCGCACATGCGAGTAGGCGTTGGCAAAGCTCTGTATCCCGAACTCCACGAAACTCTCCGGCACGATCCTCCTCTCCTCGATCAGCATTCTGAAGGATGTCCCGGAGTTCCGCTGCGGGTTCGGCGGGCGCACATCCAGATGCGCATCGGCGTTGATGAGACCCAGCGGCCCATGCACCGCCGCCACTCCGCTGGCGCTGGCGTAGGTGATATCATGCCCCCCGCCAAGCACCAGCGGGATAAGCCCCGCCTCGCAGATATACCGCACCACGGCGGTAAGGCGATCGTGGATCTCTTCCAGCTCCCCATCGCAGCGTATGTTCCCCATATCGAAGAGCATCCCCTCCGGCAGCGAGCGGTCCTCTATCAGATCGTATGGCGCCAGCCGGTAGAGCATCGCACGGATGGCATCGGGAGCCCCGGCCGCTCCCACCCGCCCGCCGTTCCGCTGCACGCCGATATCCTGCGGCACCCCCACCAGCGCCACCCGCGCGGTGCCGGGAAACGCGTTCGGATCGCGCAGAACCAGATCCCCCATGCGGGGATCATCCGGATCGTTCCGGGAAAAGAAGAGAGCGGAATCAGGCGCCGTCAGATGCAGAGCAAGGGAGGTCATGGGGATTTTCGATTTGCGATTGGGAGAAGGTTAGTAGTCAGTCCGCGGGCTTCGCCCGCTGTCAATAGTCCGTGGTCGTCAGGAATGGAAGTTCCGGCCAGTATGCGCTTCAACGGCAACGGACCACGGGCGTTCTTCCAATCGAAAATGTAAAATCGTCGATCTAAAATCGAACATCCCTACAATCGCCAGGTGAAGCTGGTGACCGGGATGATGAACGGCGCGGTGAAGAGCGCCAGACCGAAATCGGCCGAGAAGCGATCGTTCAGCAGCCGGATTCCCAGCACCGAGACCGTGTTCTGCGGCTTGGTGAAATCGTTGTTCCAGATCTCTCCGAACCACATCATATCATCGCGGCCGAACGCCGGGGCATCGAACCCGAGCGCGCCGCCGAGCGATCCGCTGTAGAAGATCGTGAAACGGGTGGTGTCGTAGTTGAACGCCTGAAGAGCTATCGGCGCCTCATCGGTTCCCGCCGCCCGGTAGAAGAGCATGATCGAGTACCGCCCGTTGCCGAACGGGAAGGTGCCCACGCCATAGATATGGGCGTAGGGATAATCGGTGGTGATAAAGGTGTAGGTGGCCCCCACCGCCAGGTCGAACTCCGGACTCCGCTCCAGCGTGAACTTGGCCCCCACATGATAGAGCTGGGAGCTCAGCGAGATGCCCGGCACCACCGTGGCACCTCCGGTAATGGTGGCGCCATACCCGAGCCCCACCCCGCCGTAGAGAAAGCCGAGCTCGTAGTTGCTCAGAAACGCCCCCGGACCGCTCGGCGAGGCGCTCGGCATCAGGAAATGATGTGCCGGGCGCAAGAGCGGCCCGTCGGTGGGGATGAAGCTGTTGATGAGGCGTTTCGGCACGGTAACCCTGCCGAACTCCGTGAGAATCGTCACGGTACTGTCGGTATAGCCCACCAGATTGCCGCGAAACGAGTCGCCGCTCTCCATCTGAACGACATACTTGAGGCTGTCGCGCGGCTGTGCAATCGCCGAAACCGAGAAAAACAGCAGGAAAACTGAAAGGGACAGAAGAAATCGACGCATCGAATAATCTTTTTTACAGAGGGATGATTGCGCAGGGCCCTGCCACCGCCGTATATTTGACTTCCTTCAAAGGCCCGGATGGCGGAATTGGCAGACGCGCTATATTCAGGGTGTAGTGTCCTTACGGGCGTGCAGGTTCGACTCCTGTTCCGGGCACCCGAAAGATAAGACGGCGGAGAGATTCTCTTCGCCGTCTTGCTTTTTTATACCCGCCATCACCGCTACCACCATCATCGCTTTCATCCCTGCTCTGTTCTGAGTAGTTGTTCGCTATGGACGCCCCCCGCCGGAACCCAACCGGAGCAGGCGGCTGAACGGCAACATACGCCACACCACGACCGCCGTGCAATGGATTCCGTCGCTCGGGCACTACACTGGTACCACCATACCCCATCTGATGAGATCGTATGGCACGGAATTTCACATCATTAGTCCGTGGCCGGTCCGCCGGCTGCGCCCGCTCTCAGTGCTCCAGCGAGCGCCGGGAGGGAGTTGAGGCTTGGTGGTGCCGGAAGAAGAAGGGGCTTTGGGCGGGATACGGAAAAGGACAGCCCGTGCGCTCCCGCCATCTCCTCTCCCGCCCCGGCAAACCGGCTTCGCGCATTCCAATTCCATAGAATATCATGAAACGCCTCTCCCGCATACGGCTGGTCCTGTCGCTGCTCGCGATCGCGGGGGCGGTGCTGGCCTTTCTCTGGGTTCTCGGGTCGATCCCCGATATGAACCAGCAGGATACGCCGGAGCCGCCGCAGGCCGGGAACGTTCCGCCTCCCCCTCCGGCAGCGGAGGAACCGGCCGATACCAGCACCATCGCCGGCGATACCGTGCGGGATCTCCCGCTGGCGCCGCCCCCCCAGGGGTCCGCCGCGCCGGAACGGGTCTTCAGGCTTCCCGATCTTCCCGACACCCTCCTTGCGCAGATGGCGCTCGATTCGCTACGGCTGAGCATACCGGTGAGCGGGCTGGGACCGGAGGATCTGAGCGATACCTACACCGATGCCCGTTCCGAGGGGCGCGTGCACAACGCCATCGATATCATGGCCCCGCTCGGCACCCCGGTTGTAGCGGCCACCGGAGGTACCATCGTAAAACTCTTCTCCAGCGAAAAAGGGGGGATCACGATCTACCAGCGGGGGATCGACGGAAGGGCGATCTACTATTATGCGCATCTGGATCGCTACGCCGATGCGCTTGCCGAGGGGGCTACCGTAGAACGTGGCGAGGTGATAGGCTATGTGGGAAATACCGGCAATGCCGGCCCGGAGAACTATCACCTCCATTTCGCCATCTGGATTCCGGCCGATACGGTCCGCTACTGGGATGGCATCACGATCAATCCCTACCCCATCCTCCGCCGCTCGCCCGCGGCGGCCTCGCCCGGCCGGACAGCGGGGCCGGGACGGATCACCAGTTGAGAGATTCCGATAAGGGCGGAAGATGACGATGAAAAGCTATGATGAAACCATATCCAGTCAACGGGGAAGAAGGAGAAGTGCAATGAAGAGACTACGACGAGTATCCGGGGCGCTTCCGGGAGTTCTCGGCGCGCTGGCGCTGCTAACCGCCGGATGCTTCGAGAGCGGCGATAGTGGTTCGGCCACCGATACGGTGGTGAAGGTGGTACGCGATACCATCATGATCCCCGGCGGCACCCAGCCGGCCGCCTATACCGATCCGAACGCCCTGCCGGTCACCCTCCCGGTGCTGGATGCGTTCCTGGCCGATTCAAGCTTCGTGGGGGATCTGAAGGCCCGCCTGGCCCTTACCGATGCGCAGATCGACAGCCTTCGCGCGGTGGCACGCCAGGGACGCTCGGGGCTGACCGAGGAGTACACCGGAGAATATTCCGGCAGCACCGGCGCCGCCCTGGCACTGGCGGAGGAACGGATCAGCGCCGCCATCGGCCCGGAAAAGGCGCTGCAACTGGCGGGGCTTGTGCGTGAACGATGGAACGGAGGACTCGCCGCCGGTGCCGATTCCCTGCGCGCCGGCATGGGCGGCTCCGATTCGGCCGGCATGATGGCTCCGAACGCCATCCCCGCCGATACGCGGATCGTGGTCAATGCACCGGCATTCCGGATGGATCTGTTCCGCAACGGCGCGCTGGTGAAATCCTACCGGATCGCCATCGGCTACCCGGAATTCCCGCTCCCCACCGGCGTGCGCTCGGCACGTACGATGATCTTCAACCCCACCTGGACCCCGCCGGATGAGCCGTGGGTGGAGTCATCGAACAAGGTGAAGGTAGGGGAGACGGTGCCGGCCGGAAGCTCGCTGAACCCGCTCGGCATCGCCAAGATCCCGATCGGCATGCCATCGCTGATCCACTCCGGAAAATCGGAGGCGCAGCTCGGCCGATTCGGCTCGCACGGCTGCGTTGGCCTTACCAACGAGCAGATGCGCGACTTCGCCCCACGGCTTGCCGCCGCCGCCGGCACGGGATTGAACGATAGCGCCGTCACCGCCTACGGCAAGCGCCCCAAGGAGACCAGGGAGGTGATGCTTCAGAGCCCGGTGCCGGTGGAGCTACGCTACGAGACGATCGTGGTGCAGGATGGGAAACTCTATATCCACCGCGATCTGTACGACCGCAACACCAACACCGAGGCCGGACTGCAACGGGTTCTGGCGGCCTACGGCGTGGGCATGGACCAGCTTACCGAGGATGAACGGCGGAAGGTGACGGAAGGGCTTGCCAGCATGTCGCGCGATGCGCGGGGCCGCACCGACTCGGCAACCGCCGGCACCGACACCGCACGGGCGCCGCGCGGGCGGAACGATCTTACCCGCACCATCACCGGCCGGAAGGAAGTGGTGATACCGATAGCGGCGTTGCAGGGAAAGGGCTATCCCGCCCCCGACTACGAGGGAAAAGGAGCCCAGCCAACGCTCGCCGGAGGAAAAACACGCTAGAGATCGTATCATCTCGGCACAGCGGCAGATGATGCACAAGGGGGACACGGTTCGTACGTCGTTACGCCGGTCCCCCTTCTTCGTGCGTATCTTTGACGACGCTTATGACCGAACATTCCAACATATCGCTCCCCATCGCCCCGGAGAAGCCGGTGCTCCGTCCCCTGGTGGGGAACACGCTCGCCGATCTGGAGGAGCTGATGCGCTCCTGGGGGGAACCGTCCTTCCGCGCACGCCAGATCCATACCTGGCTGTACGGCCGCCGCGCTAGAGGATTCGATGAGATGACCTCGCTCGGCAGGGAGCTTCGTGCCCGTCTGGCCGCCGAGACCCGGCTGCGCACGCTTACCCTGCTGGACAGGCAGCTGAGCGCCGATGGCACCATCAAGTTTCTGTTCCGCACCGACGACGGCTACAACATCGAGTCGGTGCTGATACCGAGCGAGGCGCGCGACGACCAGGACGAACCCAAGCGGCGCACCATCTGCATCTCCACCCAGGTGGGCTGCCCGCTCGATTGCAAATTCTGCGCAACCGCATCGATGCGGCTGAAACGGAACCTGCGTGCGGGAGAGATCGTGGAGCAGTTCCTTATGGTGGAGGAGCATTCCGGCGAGGCCATCACCAACATCGTCTATATGGGGATGGGGGAGCCGATGCTGAACTACGACAACGTCTTCACATCGGCGGCGATCTTCACCGATCCGGACAACAAACTGGTCTCGGCACGCCATATCACGGTCTCCACCTCCGGTCTCCCCCACGCCATCAGACGCATGGCCGACGAGGGGCAGCGGATCAAGCTGGCGATCTCGCTCCACGCGCTCACCAATGGCATGCGCAGCGAGCTGATGCCGATCAACAGGCGCTACAGTCTCAACGAGCTGATGGATGCGGTGGAATATTACTACCGGAAAACCCGCCAGCCGATCACCTACGAGTATATCCTCTTCGACGGCTGGAACGATACCGACGCCGACGTGCGCCGTCTGGCGCGCATCACCCGGCGCGTGCCCAGCAAGGTGAACGTGATCCCGTTCCATGAGATCGAATTCACCAACCCGACCGGCATCTCCGCGCGGCTGAAGGCCACCCCCCGGCACAAGTTCGATCTGTTCATCGGCAAGCTGCGCGATGCGGGAGTTACCGTGATGGTGCGCTCAAGCTCCGGCGAGGATATCGACGCCGCCTGCGGCCAGCTCGCCATCAAGCATGGGGCGATGTCGCTGGAGGGTTAGGAGGTGGCAGTCCGCCCACAGCGGCGGCTGTAGATAGTAGTACAGGCGGGTCCGTAGTCCGTTCGCGGGCTGCGCCCGCTGTCAGTTGTCCGTGGCCGTTATTCCTGGAACTGCCGGTCCACCCCCCGCTTCCCCCACAATGGCGACGGACCACTCGCCTTGCCCTCAATCCCCTCCCTCTTCCCCCAATCGAAAATCCAAAATCTAAAATCGCAAATCCCCTCAATCCCCCTCTTCCCCCAATCGAAAATCCAAAATCTAAAATCGCAAATCCCCTCAATCCCCTCCCTCTTCCCCCAATCCAAAATCTAAAATCGCAAATCG
>JBMDXA010000131.1:0-21399 GCA_048594725.1 Candidatus Kapaibacteriota bacterium | reverse complement strand
GTTCTTAGTCCTTAGTTCTTAGTCCTTAGTCCTTAGTTCTTAGTCCTTAGTTCTTAGTCCTTAGTTCTTAGTCCTTAGTTCTTAGTCCTTAGTTCTTAGTCCTTAGTTCTTAGTCCTTAGTTCTTAGTCCGCCGCCTGCGGCGGCTGTAGTTAGTAGTGAAGACAAGGTTTCCGGAATCGGCTCTCTTTCACTACCAACTACTATCTACCAACCACGTTCTCCTATCCGCCTACTAACTATTTCCTGTGGATTCTCACCCGATCATCACGGTTCCGGCCGCGATCACCTTGCCCATCGGGGTGTCGGCCGGATCGTTGCAGGTCTTCACGGGATCGCCGTTGCGGGCGGCTCCCTTGCCGGCGATCTTCACGGTCATGCTCCCCATCATCACGGTTCCGCTGTTGGCCGGCGGCTTCTGAAATGATGCGCCGGGAGGAGTGGGGATATGCGCCGGGGAATTTGATGCCACCGAATCGACGGTCGCCGCCGGCGCTCCGCCGATCTTCACGGTGTTGGCAAGGCCCCCGCTCATCATCCCGTTGAACGGGTGCGGCAGCGGCGTGGGCACCGGCCCTCCCGGAGTCGGCACCATCACGATGTGCGTGTCGACGCCCACCACGGTACTGTTTGCATTTGCGGCTGGAAGAGGCATGGGGAATTTCCGATTGACGATTTCAGATTGACGAGTGAGGTCCGTGGGCAGTGGTCCGTCGTCCGTGGCTGGTAGCCGGAGATGCACGATATCACCGGCACCTCCCTTACAAACGACCACGGACTACTGAGGGCCGCCGCAGGCGGCGCACCGACCACTGACCCTCTCTCTGTGCCCGCGAACGGACCACTGACCCTCCGCACCCTGTACTGCAACTCCGTTTCTTCCTAAGAACTAAGGACTAATAACTAAGACCTAAGCACTACCATCTCAGTTCACCTCCACCTGCCCGCCCGATATCTTGACTTTCGCCGAGCCGGAGATATCGATCTCGGTGGCCTCCAGCTTCATCTTTCCCTTGGCGCTCAGCGTGATATCGCCATCCTTTTTCAGGGTGATGGTGGAGCCGCCGGCAGCTATCTCCACGGCCCCGCCTCCGGCCGCGCGAAGATCGAGCTTCATCTCCGCCACCTGTATCATCACCTTCTCCTTGACGATCTCCACGATCACATCCCCAGGCAGCTTCAGCGTGATCGAAGGGGTCTCCCCGACGACGCTCAGATCGATATCGGGCTCGCTCTTGCCGGGGGGGAGCTTCAGGGTCATCTCCCCATCCTTGTGAGCCGGCGGCGCTATGGAGGGCTGGTAGAGCCGCCCGATCACCACCGGCGCATGATAATCCCCCTCGGCGAAGAGGACCACCACAAGATCGTCCGCCGCCGGAATGGCGCCGAAGCCCATCGTCCCCACCGCCACCGGAACGCGCGGGAGCACCAGCCCGCTGTCGCGCAATTCCACCGAGACCGCGTAGTCGGGGCTTGCGGCTGTGGGGGGGAACAGATCCACCACCCGGCCGATCGCCGCCACCGGGCGGGCACTGCTTTCGTGGCGCGCAATGCGCGCGATGCTGTCGTAGAGAGCCGTGTTCATAATAATCCTCCCAGTCCTCCAAGAGCCGACAGAAGGCTTCCGAGAAGACCTCCGGCGTCGGCACTCACCCCTTCGAATACCGTGCTGGCACCGAGCGACGGATGCAGGCGATGGCGCACACGCGTCACCAGCCAGGGCCCGCCGCTAAGGCCGCCGGGGAGACTCTGGATCTCCACGATAACGCCGGGGCGTATCGCCGGAAGGAGAAAGCAGGTGGCCCGCACTCCGGCCGATGCCGCGGCCGCCGCCTGCGTAAGCGACTCCGATCCCTTCGACGCCTCCGAGGCGGTTCTGATGGCGGGAACGGAGCGCCAGCGGGCGGATGGCCCCGGAGCCCCCGCGCTTCCCGGAAGCCGTTCGAAGCTGGGATGCAGCGCGTTCGGCGCCGACACCGATCCGGCCGGCCCGTTGCCGATCGCCAGTTGCCGGGCAACCGGCGCGGCCCCCGATATCTCCTGATAGCTGAGGATCTCGCGGCCATACAGCAGCGCGAGCTGCGGACGTTCCGGCACCGGGCGCACCGAGACGGTGCCATCGGCATCCACCAGCGCCATGCAGCCGGCCAGCGACGCCAGCGTTGCGATATGCTCCGCGGCGGTTCTCCCCTGATGGGCCACATACACCGCCAGCGGCAGATCGATATCGACCTGCCCGACATCGGCACCGGCATCGGAGACCAGCGCGCGGGTGATCTTTGCCGCGTCCTGTTTTTCAAATGTGCTGGCCGAGCGCGTACGTCCGAGAAGGGCACCGGCATCGGCGCCGGTGATATCGATTCCGAGCAGACCGCGCCGCACCATCCCGACGGTTCCGGTCAGGACATCCTCTCCCCCTTCCCCTCCATCCAGATGCAGCAGCGCATCATCTCCCGGCACCGCGCTGAACTCCGCCCGCGCGGGGAGCGTGGCCCGGAACGAGCCCACTCCCGGCAGCATCCCGAGCGTAGCTATCACCTCCGAGGCGTGTGTCTCGTAGCGCTTGGAGCCGAGCGTTATGGATGCGGATGCGAAGAGCACGAAGATGATTCAGTATCTATGTTCTGAAAGACTTTCGAGATAGCGATCCGGAACAGGTTCGTAGTCCGTTCGCGGGCACAGAGAGAGAGCCAGTAGTCAGTACGCCGCCTGCGGCGGCCCTCAGTAGTCCGTGGTCGTTTGTGGCGGATGTGCCGGTGATATCGTGCATCTCCGGTTAACAGCCACGGACGACGGACTACTGCCCACGGACTACGGACCAGTTCCTGGCCGGTAGCAAAAAGCCATGCTGCTGTGCATAACCGGTCTACGACCTGAATGCATTCATCAACCCTTCGGCGGCGCTGCCGAACCTGGAGGCCACATCGGCGAGCTGGTCCACCGGCTGGGTGAGAGGATCGAGCAGGCCGCTCATATCGAGGCCGTCGAGATTGGCGAGGGCGCCAAGCTGGTCGATCACATCGAGCGCGCTATCGATTGCCCCGGCGATATCACCGGCCAGATCCGCCAGATCGCCCAGGATATCGGTATCGAAACCGAGGTCGCCGAGACCGAAATCATCCAGTCCGCCGAACCCCTCCAGTTGCGCCGGAGGAGGGAGCGGCGGGCTCTCGGCGATGGCGATCTCATAGGCGAATTTCCCCGGCTCCCCTGCCACCTCCATCGCCCGGAAGGATGTGACCACCACCTGCTGGAGATCCAGCGCGGTGGTGATGTCGGAGGCGAATGTCAGTTCCTCTCCCGCCGTGGCCGCCTTCTGCAGGGTCTCCAGTTGCGCGGCCGCCTCCTCTCCGATCAGATATCCGCCAATTCTTATCCGGTGGCCGCGACGGCTGAGGCGCTGCTGAAGCTCCCCATCCAGTCCGGCGATCCGCACCGGCACGAAGCCGCTTTCGATCGAATGCTCGATCGACTGGCCGTACTCCAGGGAGATATCTCCCAGCAACGGTATCGGGCGCGATTCGCTCACCGGTCAATCCCCCGTAAATCTGCTTCTTCGTGCAGGAGCTCGGCCAGGGCATCGGCAAGCTCCATGATGATCGATGCAACTCCGCTCTCCTCCGGGCGGCCCAGCGTTCCGGCTACTACCGCGGCTGCGGGCTCCATCCCCACGGATTCCCTTTCATCGCCCCCCTGCAAAAAGCTCCAGGAGCGCCCGGCAGGTTCGCTTTCGCCGGCCATGGGGGGCGTCATGCCCAGAGCACCGTGGCCCGGCATCCCGCCCGATCTCCCCGGTTCCCCTGCCACCGGCGCTGCCGGAGGAGGAGAAACAGCCGTGGCCTCTCCGGATACACCTGCCGCGCCCGGCGCGCCATCACGCCGTCCGGCGATAGAGCGGGCGAGCGAACGGACCGAAGGCGAGCGCATCGCCTCCATATTCTTCTCCCGTGACGCCGGAGCCGTTCCCCGCGATGCAAGGCGGCCGCCATCGCCTATCGGTGCCGCATCTCCCGCAGCGGGCGCCGGTTCCGGCCCGCCCGCCGATCCGGCTCCTCGCGATTCCGGGGAGATGTCTTCACCACCGGCCGGACGTGCCGAAGCGACGGCATCCGCATCGCTCCTCTTCCCCCATCCCTCCAGCGTATAGCCGAGCACCTTCGCGCGCCGCTTCGCCGGCACATCGGGAGCATCACCGCCCGGCATTCGCGTTCCTCTCTCGTCCTCCGAAAACGGAGGAGCAGCGGGAACGGTCTCCCTCTTCTCTGTTTCTCCGTACCGGCCGGATTCCGCTGGCCGCCCATCTCCTTTCACTTCACCGAACCCGGCATCACCGGCGGAGACGCCCGGCGGCTGGGAGGCTGAAGCAAGGCTGCTCCGGCTCTCTGGCATCATCGCATCCATCATCGCGCGATCGGCTCCAAAGACTCCCGGCCTCTCCTCCGTCCCGCCGGCATCCGGATCGGCAAAGCGGCTCAGGAGCCGGGCTGCCAGATCGCGCCGTATCGCATCGGGACCGGACGGCTCCTCCTCCTGGAACAGCACGCGGCTCCAGCCATCGTCGGGATCGGGGAGCTTCGGCTCCAGGCGGCGCGCAAGGTGATCGATGCGGGAGGCCTCGGCCTCCTCGATCTCCCTGTAGCCCCACCCGGCCCTGCCTCCCACCAGCAGCATCGCCTCGGCGAATGCAGGGGCCTCGATCCCGGCGCCGGCAAGCATCAGCGCCAGCGTCTGGCAGGCATCCCATTGAGCCGCCGACAACTCCATCTCACCCTGCGACACGGTAGCGCACTTCATAACAGCCGCGCAGAGATTCTCCACCGGATCGGCCGCAACCGAAGCCCGCTCCACCAGCCGGAAGCGCTCGCCGAAGGTGATCGGCCTGAGCACCGGACCGGCCGGCGAGAGGAGACGGAGCGCACCGGGGGGTTGCGCATCGGCGACCGGCAGGGCCAGATCGCCGACGACGAACTCTCCGCGAGCAGCATCTATGAAGGCACGCCCGTTCACGATCAGCCGGCCTCCTCACGCACCCTGGTGGCGGTGAACTTGTAGACCGCCTCGCCATGCCCGTTGGCCGACATCGCGAACTCCTTTTCCATAAGGAAGCAATCGTCGAACGACACGGTCATCTGCGTGTTCCCCTGCTTCAACTGCGCGGTGATCTGAAACGGTGCATCGCCGGTAAGGGCGTTCATCGAGGCGCTGGTGGATACCACGCGCAGCCGCCCCTCCACCTGCTGCGGTCCGGAGGCCATCCCGATACGTTCGGCGCTGCCGAGCGCATAGATGTTCTGGCGGCTCTGCTGGTGGCGGTACTCGATCGCCCGTACCCCTTCCACCGGCTCGCCGTTGAGCAGCACACTGCTCTCGTTTGCTGCAAAGATTGTTGGCATCGGTTACTCCCTAGTTCTTGACTCTGATGGTAGCGTAGATGTAGTCGATGGCGCGCACCGGGCGAACCGCGATATCGATCCGGACGATCCCCTGCGCGAAGTCCATCTGCGTGGAGTAGACATCGACCAGGAACGCCGGGTCGCTCCCATCAGTAGAGGGAACAAGCGCGTTATCGCGCTCCATCCGGAGGAACGTCGCAACGATCTGCTGCTTCAGGGCAACCCGTGCATCCTCGGTGTTCAGGCGGCCGATGAAGTTCTCGGCGATCGCCTTGGTCTCGCGGATACACTGGTCGGCAACGCGGGTCACCGAGATCTGATCGCCGGTGGTATCGATACCACGCAGCACTATCACCCCTCGGCCGGCACGATCCTGCACCACCAGGAGGTTGATCGTCTCGCCGAGCAGCTGATTGAGCTGGCTCTCGCGATAGGCCGGATGGGCCAGCCCATGCAGGTTCAGCGGCTGGAACGTGGGGGAGAACTGCGGCTTCATCCGGCCCACGGCTCCGGCCACCGCACCTTCGGCACCCGCCGGGGAGACCAGCACCATGCGGCGGTTGCGCACGGCGGCGGCATGATCCTTCACCTTGCCGATGTTGGCCTGCTCGTCGCGCGTTACCGAACCGAACGCGATGCGGGGGGCGCCGTTATCCGACATCGTCACTGCATGCGCCACGAGCGCCTGATGGATCTGGCGGACATCCGCGTTATCCCGTCCCGGCTCGATCGACGCCAGCACCAGATCGATGCGGGGATCGTCCGAGAGGAGATCGATGGCGGCGAGATAATCCTGAACGGTGGGCGATTCACCGCCGGCGAACGTGACCGGGCCGCCGGTGGCCTTCGGGAGCGCATCCACCAGCGAGGCGCGGGGGCGCACCCGCAGGTAGCGGCTCTGGGTAAGGAGAACGTAGGGGAGATAGTTGTCGCTATCCGGGTTCATCACCAGATCGGTGAACTCCTCCTGCAATCCTCCCTTGAAAATCTTCAGGCTGATCTTGCCGCCTGAGACGGCAAGGTCCACCGAGAGGCCGTTCGGGCTGATGCCGTCGGCGGGGAGGAGATCGAAGACGGTATCGGCCGGCGAGCCGGTCTTCTTCACCGCATGGATCTTGGTATCGGCATCGAAGACGAAGACCTTGCTTTCCGGGAGCGCGCTTTCGAATCCGGGATCGATGGCGACCACATAGCGGGAGCTGCGGTTGATGACGTCGAAGATATCATCCATCTGGCCGGCGGCCACCTGGAGATCGGAGAAGGTCTCCACAACCTTTCCATTGCGCAGCAGCCGGATCGACACGCGTATGGTATTGCCGCCGGCATCGGTAACGGTGCTGACATCGGCGAACAGGGAGTTGCCCCAGGTGCCATTGGAGCGGCAGCGGAGGATCACCGCATCCACATCGCTCTTGTTATCGAGCGTCAGCGAGGCAGGCTTCCCTCCTGCTACCGGGGAGATCACCGCTTCGCTGGCGCCGTTGGCGAGCGCATGTATCACTTCCGGCATGCTCACCTCGGTACCGGGACCGAGCAACTGGCGTACTTCGCTCGCCTTCGAGACACCAACCAATCCGCCTGCTGCCGGCGGCCTGTCCACGATACCAACGGCACCGAGAATTCCCGACGGGGCAGGGAGCGGAGGCAATACATCGAACCGTGCCTCTACCCGTACGCCCGGAACTACCAGAGTAGTCATACTACCTCCTAGAATTAAATAGCTGGTGCTCGCTCGAACTCGGCGAGCTCGACGTGCGCGTGCTTAGTGTCATGAATGTTGTTCCGCTCGTCATCGCTCCGGAACGTACCATGGCAGGTACGCCGCGGTGCGATACGATATATATTGGATTTATTTCGTCAAGAACAAAAGGATACGCCCGCGCAGGAAAAAATCATGCGTGCCATCCAGCATCGGCATGCGCCACCGGATATAGCGATTGCGGGCGTGGTCGGAAATGAATTTCCGAACGGATTATCAACACATATTTTTCGGCACTCGCTGTACGCCAGCGTTCGGTACGACCGTATAGGGGCCTCCTCTCATGGAATACCATGAATGGCCTGGGATCGTTATGGGCACAGGGGTAGAGGTAGCCCATCGAAAGTTGACGGCAGTAGATGCACAGTCTGGAAGCCAGAATGAGAACGGCTCATCGTGGAAACCGGAATGTGCGCTTTTCTAAAATGCCGGTGAGGGGAAAACCGACTGGCGCAGGGAGGTGTATGGTTATTCGAGCGCGGGGAAACTACTACTTCGGTTCAGCAAACGCAAATGAATTTGTCACGCATTTTGGCCTGCGAAGATATTTTTCCTGATGGCAATACAAGAGGGGGAAAACGGGGACGAACTATTGTCGTGATTGAGCACGGCTACCCCTCCCCTCTTCAATTTCTCCTCGCCGGAACAACCGGTGGTGAAAAACGGCAGAGAGCCGAAGAGATGCCCGGCGGCATATACATATGCACTCAACAAGCAGCGCGGCCGGTGCGTTCCTACAGATAACGGGAAGGGGGGAGGTGCAACCACGCCACGGGCTGTGCGGGGCGGGAGCGTTCTGATAACGTACGAAACGCCCCCCATGTTAGCAGCATGAAATTTTTCCTGCGGCACATCGGGAAACAACTACCGGCCCCTCGGTTCAAAGGAGCGATTTCACCGTCCTGTAGGTGCCGACATGCCCCTTTACGGTCTCGCTGACGGGCCGAGAGTAACCGCCACCCAGCGTCAGCACAACCGGGATGCCCCGCCGCAACGCCTCGCCGATCACCATACGGTCCCGCTCGGCAAGCCCCTCGTGCGTCATCGCCAGCTTTCCCAGGCGGTCGCAGTGGAGCGCATCGACTCCCCCCTGATAGAAGAGGATATCGGGAGCGAACGCGAAGACCGCCGGGAGCGCGGCGGCGAGCAGATCCAGATAGTCCCGGTCTCCGGTGCCGTTCTCCAGCGGGATATCGAGCGTGGAGGGAACCTTGGTAAAGGGAAAATTCTTCTCCCCGTGCATGCTGAAGGTGAAGCACCGGGTCTCCCCGGCCAGGATAGCGGCGGTGCCGTTCCCCTGATGCACATCCAGATCCACCACGGCCACCCGCCGTACGGCCCCTTCATCGAGCAGGATAAGCCCCGCAACGGCGATATCGTTGAAGACGCAATAGCCCTCCCCGTAGTCGCGGAAGGCATGGTGGGTTCCGCCGGCAAGATTCCCGGCGATTCTCTCCCGTAACGCCGCACGCGCGGCACCGAGCGTCCCTCCCACCGATGCGAGCGATCTCCACATGAACCGCTCGCTCCAGGGAATACCGATACGCCGCACCGCGCGGGGATCGATCGTCCCCTCGCAGAAGGTGTTCACATACGCCGCCGAATGCGCGGCCAGGAGCGTCTCCCGGCTCACCGGGATGGCCTCGTGCAATTCCTCCGGGGCCAGCACCCCCTCGGCCAGGAGCGCATCGCGCAGCATCCGGTATTTCTCCATCGGAAAGCGATGCCCCTCCGGCAGCGGGACGGTGTAGGTATCGGAGTAGAAGACTGTCATGGGGAGAATCAAAGCATTCGGAACGATGATGGCAGATATGGCTTTCCGCCACAGGGGGAACATAAGGTATTCCACGCAAAGACGCAGAGCCGCAAAGAAAACGCAAAGAGGGAGAAAATTTCTTTTCGCTCCTCTCTGCGTCTTCACAGTTCCACGTCATCCATTCAACCGGCAAATGGTTTATTCCGGCTCGCCGCTTCCTTCCAGAATAATTCCCCTGGTGGATGGGAATTCCCTGTACCAGAGCTGAAGAGCATCGTAAAAATGCCGTGCGTAGCGATAATGGGCGCCGCTGCCGGTGCGTAATTCCGCCTCGTAGATGAATTTATCGGCGGTGGTGATATGCTCGAACTCGTACTGCGTTCCCAGCAGGCTCCAGTAGATATACGATGGATCGCCGGCCGCCAGCAGCCGGAGCGCTTCGGCGGAGGCCCCCCTGCCGATAGAGCCTATCTGGTGTAGCTGCTCCACGGCCGAGGGAGTATGAGCGATATCATCGGCGGCGAAATAAAATCCCTTCGGCACCAGCGGGCAATATTTATTGCCGGTACGATGGCGGTTCAGATCGCGGATCTCGGCGAACGCCATTGCCTCCCATCCGAACCGTACCCCCACACGTTTCAGCGTCTGCCCCGACCAGGAATAGCGATTGTCGTGCGAGGAGAGATCGGCTACCAGATCGCTCTCGGAGGTTCCTCGCGGGGTGGAGACCTCCAGGTAGGCATCCGGGCTGCTCTCGAACGAGTCCGCATCCGGCGCGCTCATCCGCCCTGCGGCCGATACCAGCGCATCGAAATCGGCCTTGACGCCCTGCACGAACGAATTTTTCACCGCCGCGTGCTTCATCATGCGCGGGGCGCTCAATTCCAGTTCCCGCCGGATGGCATCGCCCAGCCGGTTGGCCTCCGGCAGCGGATGCGCCAGAAGATACTGGCACAACTGCACCCACCCCCGCGCCGACATAATCAGCATCATATTGGTGAGCGCCGCCACCGGCAGAAAATACCGGGCGCGATCGAAGCCGTAATTGCGCCGCATACGCGCCACCTGGCGGGCAGCCTTCTCGGAGGGATCATCCAGCAGCGACCTGGGAATACGGGTCACCTCCGGCGACTGCGTGCCGATATCATCCCACAATTTCCACGACCGCTCGTAGGCGGCGAAGCTCTCCTCCATGGTCCTCGTCCACTCGCCGATACGCTCCTGGGGAATACCCAGATCCTCCGGCGAGGCCAGCCCTTCCAGCCCCAGCTTGATATACCGCGTGGAGGATTCCTGTCCTCCGGCGGTGGGGCAGAGCGACCACACGTAGTACGCCAGCCAGATGGTGATGCCGTCGATGAACATCGCCACCGGCGCCATATCCGCGATGGACTGGTGGCCGTAGTCGATCATCTTGAAGATGGAGTCCACCGACTTATCCAGATTGTTCGGATCGATCTTGGAGAGGATCGCATCCAGCCCCTCGTTGTTGCGGGAATAGCGGGCGCCGCTGGCGGCCAGCAGTTCTGGCGTCAGCGACGGCCGGCCGGCCTGGATGGATGCCTCTGTGGGGCGGATAGCGACCTGTGTTACCTTCATTGCTGATATGGAGCTTGGATGACCTTCACCGGGAGTGCGCGCAGTATAGGAGATTGGAAAGGAACCGACTGTAACGAACCTTGACGCCCCTGGCGCCCACGAGCATCGGCACCACGGCTCACGAACACCGCCCGCGGGAATCGGCCCCGAAGATACGGCTCGGAGGATAACTGCGGGTGCAATTATCGCCCCCCTGTCCCTAGCGGCCCCACCATGAATAGATTCATGATCTCCGGAACAATCCCTCTCTACGAACTACGGATACATCGGCTCGGTAATGGCGAATGCCAAAATCAGTTATAGATGCACTTTTATTCCTGACGCAGAAATCACCGCCTATACCGGATACGGCAACAGTAAACCTCCTGGCATGCGCTCGCATCACCACATCACTCCCGATCATCTCCCCCTGTTGGCTACGTACTATCTGCGTAGTGAATCATCTCTCCCCCGCCCCTACTATTGTAATTACACAATCCCTGGACCCGGTATAAGGGTTCAGGAATTATAGTCACTTATCATACCCGGATACAGGCGATGGGAAATGAACATGATAAGCCGGAGCCGCCGAAAGGAAAACACCAGGCATGGCTTACCATGTCCAAGGATGCCATTGCGGTAATTCGCGAGCTTGTACTGCTACTTCTGGTGGCGCTTCTTCTACTATGGCCGAAGGTGATAAATGTGCGGCTTCAGGATGCGGGATTCACAAAGGCCGATATGATGGGCCTGCACTGGGAGAAGCAAATAGAAGCCGCCGCCACCCAGACCGGGGAGGCACGGCAACGGGTTGAAACGATAGAGCACCGGATTGACTCGGTACGGAATGGACTTCAAGCGATCTCCTCCACATCAACCGATCCAATCGTCAAAAAAGAGGTGGAACGGCTGACATCGGTTCTGGACAGTTCCCTCCAGAGCGCACGGGTGGCCGGGCTCGACCTGAAAAAAGGACAGCGTATTCAGGAGAAACTTCTCCTTCAGACTCCCTCGATGGAACTATCGGCCAATGATAGAGATGGCTCCTGGGCGATCGTCATCTCCGGCGACAGACGGCTCGGCGAAGCCGAGTTCGAGGCAGTGCGCGCACGCAAGCTCGGCTATGATTCGGTTATGCTGTTCAATCGCGAAAACTGGATACGCACGGTGATCCCGTTTTCCGATAAGGAATCGGCGCAGACCGCACTTCAGGGAGTACGAACCAGGGTGCGCGAGACAGCCTATCTGGTAAACCTGGACGACTGGTGTTCGGCGCCCCGCAGAAACAGCCGGACCGGCGTATATGAATGCCCGTAGTCGCAAAAAACAGAGGACATCGGCGGCTACTATAACTATGGACTGATAACGTGACGCATAGTGAACGATCGAACAAATTCCCTGAATAACAATGCGGCTACCGCAGTATGCAGTATGCGCCCTCATATTCGCGAGGGCGCATACTCTGCACGTACACATCGCATCTGCCAGCCTATCGTACAAGGAGGCACAGGCTACTGAAGCTGATAGTCGATCTGAATTCTATCATTGGGATCGAGCCACCGGGGAACGCCATTGCAATTCGGATCGCAGCAACGGCGGGTGATCTCCTCTTCCTCCTGCGGGCGGATGGGACGCGTCATCGGATCGGCCCGCGTGAACGTTGTGAACGTCGGAGGAAAATTCACCGGATAGACATTGATCCGGTACACCATCACGTAATTGCCGTTGGACAATCGTTCGAGCGTTATCTCCACATGGATCGTCGCCTCGAAATCGTTATCGATGTAGAAGTATGAATCGACCGGTGTGCCCGCATGGGCGGTAGTGATGTTCGCGATAGCGATAAATGCGAACAGAATAAGTGCTACGCTAAGAGTACGCATGATGACTGCTCCTTTAAAAAGGAGGTGAATATGATATTGTGATATCGCGGCATTTGCTGCCACTTCGCCGGGTAGTATCTCAAGGTGCCGTCCGGCACATCGGAGGCATGTGCCTCTCGTATAATTCCGAAATTATTGCTGATAATCGATCTCGGGCTGTTTCCATCCATCCCAGCGGCCGTCGCCGTCGATATCGAGCGCGGAGCGCAGGACCGATTCGAACCTGGGATCGGTTGGGGAGATCATCGTGTAGATATCTTCCAGCAACGTTCCCGTGCACATGTCGCCCCAGCACTGGATCACGGTGATCCGCACCCTCCATGTGTTCGCATCGACGCGATACGCGCTGACATTGACCAGCACTCCGGGAATCAGGTTCGGGTACGACTGTGTGAAATCGGGCGCCGATGCGGTGGTGCGGAGCGGGGTCTTGGTATCGCTGCGAGCTTCCGGACCTGCCTGTGTGGGCAATTCCTGGCAGGCCGAGGCCAGCACCATTGCAAGCAATGCCGACACGATAGGGAGCTGTTTCCTGCTATTCATTGTTCTGTCTCCTGATTGATGAGGAGGCCCGCCCGTAATGCCGATCGGCGAGCCGCGGTTATCATCGACCGACAACAGCAACTAGCAGTGCCCACTGTACAGCCACTGTACACGGGCGCAGAGAAAGGGAGAAGAGATGATTTTTCTGAATGAGATGGTGGGAATCCGGTAGCGGATGGAAATCAGCGCCGCAGAGCGGCGCATTCATGGCAGTACGGTGTGAACTACGGGATGGCGGCGGCAAGGGCCCTAGGCCGCGCTCTCCTGGCCGAACAGCGCCGCAAGATGCGAGGGCACGGCAGTACCATATTCACGCTGGAACGCGTCATGGCATTGTTTCCGGAGCGCGGCGATATCGTTCCTCCGGTTCTGGCCGCGGAGCACCCCCAGCATGATGCGATAGCCTTCGATGCTGGTAGCATCGGCCGCAAGCAGGCGGCGGGCGTACTCCAGCGCCATCTCGGACTCACCGCGCTCCAGCGCAAGATTTCCGGCGGATTCCAGCGCTGCCAGACAGGCATCCTTCAGCAGTTCCCGCTCGGATGCCGCCCAGCCGGCGTAATAATCCTCCTTCAGAAAATCATCCCGGTACAGCTCGATGGCATGCCCGTAGCCGGCCAGTTCTTCGCCTGCATCGCCGGCGCGCCGGGCAACGGCAAGAACGTCCTTGAACCGGATGAAGTCGATAGCCGCATCATCGCCGAGATCAAGCAGATAGGTACGGTTGATGCCCGCTATCACCGACGACCGTGCATGCGCCCTGCGTCCCGGCTCCAGCACACGGCGCAGATGGGAGATGGCGTTCATCACCAGCAGCTCGGTTCCTTCGGCCATCTTTCCATCCCACAGATGCTCGATGATCTCGTCGATCGTCACCGGACGCCGGTAGCGTACCAGCAGCAGTTTGAACAGATCGCGCGCACGTTTGCGGCCCCACGCCCGCCCGGTGATCTCCGTATCGTTCACCCAGAGCCGGAGCGCCCCGAACGCCTCGACGCGATAGCGGGCTCCCCGGCTATCGTTCCCGGCATCGGCGGTCGCCGTTGCGCCGGATCTGCCCGCAGCAGCGGCACCATGCGGCTCGCGGGCTCCCTCGCTCTCCCGGGCAACGCTCCGGTGCAGCTTACGCAGGCGGAGGTCCAGATCGGTATCCGCCATCCGTGCCGCCGCCTCGATTTCCTGAGCGTCCAGTTGCAGATTCTCCGCCTCCGATCTCCAGGCCGAGCGCTCGAACTCGGCCACGAGCGACCGGATGCGATGCACACGCGCATCGGAGAAGATCGTGGCCGCGCTTCGCTGATATGCGCGGCGGTATGCGGCACTCCCCTGATGATCGCCGGCTCGTGCGCAGGAATCGGCCAGCCGTTCCAGCAGTTCATGGCAATGTTCATCGTGATGATTCCGGACCGCCACGGCGTAGGCCTGCTCCAGATAATCACGGGCCCTGGCGGGCTGGCCGCGGCCCTCCTCTATCGCCGCCATCGATTGAAGGATCTGCGATTCCATATCGAGCGTGGAGGTGGCGCGCGCGGCCTCCAGCGCATGCTCCAGATATTGCGCCCCCCTTTCGGGATCGCCGGCATCCAGATGGAGCAGCCCCAGAAGATTCAGCAGCGCCAGCTCGCCATCATGGTCCTGGGCGCCGCGCGCAAGCCGGAGCGCGTGCAATGCGTGCATCAGGGCCTTGGAGCGCATGCCGAGCCGGCGATATTTGCGGGCCACATGCTCCATCATCAGCACCTGCAACGATGTATCGTCTATCTCTGCGGCGATCTTCTCTCCCCGCATGAAATACTCCAGTCCCGTGGCATCATCCCCGAATAATTCATACAGTTCCCCGAGATTACTCAGCACGATGACCATACCGCGCCGGTCACTCATCTCCTCGGCAACCTCCAGAGAACGGATCTGCGCCTTCAGCGCCTCATCGTAATCGCCCAGGGAGCGGGACATAAGCGCTATGCTGTTCAGCGCGATGCGCATGCTGCGGCGGTCGCCCAGGCGCTCCAGCACGCGGAGGTTGCGGCGCTCCATACGAAGCGCACGTTCGATATCCCCGGTGCGCATCAGCGAGATAGTCATATTGCACCGGATATGGGTGATAAGGGAAAGATTGCGTGTGGGGAGCGCAACGGCCAGGGCCTGCTCGTACCATTCCATCGCCTTGCGCCACTCGCAGCAGGTGAAATGCGACAGGCCGAATCCCTGGAGCGCGGCGGCCACGGCTGAAGGGGCATCGGCGGCACGGCCGGCCTCCACGGCCCGCGCAAACAATGCCCGCGCCGGAGCGATGGCTCTATTGCCGAGTTCCACCAGCCCGAGCCCGTACAGAGCCTCCGCCTCCGTCTTCTTCTGGCCGGCGGCCCGCGCGCCATCCAGGCTTCTGCGGAACGCGTCACCCGCCTGCTCCAGTCTATCGGTGCGCCTGTGGCATGTGCCGATGATAATCAGCAGCGCAGATACGGCCGCACGATCTTCCAGACGCTCATAGATACAGAGCGCCTCTTCGGCTGCGCGAAGACTCTGGGAACATCGGGAGCGAATGGCCTGGGCCTCGGCGATGGCATGCAATGCCCGCGCAGCCCACTCTTCCAGAGAGGAGGCACGTGCCAGGCGCAGAGCGTCCTCGGCGGCACAGAGTGAGGAACGGGGATCGGTCCCCATGAGCGTTCGGGCTCGCAGCAGAAGAGCTTCCATACGGTCGCCGGATTGATCCGAAGGTGGTGTATGCATCGCCGATTCGGTAGCCTATGGGTTGCCGGGAGAATAGTATTTATGATAGGGGGAATTCCGGCCATCGTTCGGCCTCACGATGCAATGGCCGGCGGCGGGATAGTATCCCGCCCGGTCTCCGCTATCGGTAACAGAAGGGGAATTGTTGCAGCGGGATGTTTTTTTCTTCGTATCCGGGAGGAACGTACCGGAGCAGCATCCCCATTTTCCACGGCAACGCCCCATTGCATAGCTCGGCATGAACTCTTATGTTCGCGTCGCCCCCAGCACACATCGGATTCCCGCATTTTCCATCACATTGACCGAGAGATCATTCTCATGAGCACACTACCATCCGAGCGTCTTCTTGCTTCGTACTGGATTCCGTATGTCGGCATCGGCAGCCCGACCGTCGATGTCACCGTACCATTGCTGGATATCGCCAATTATGTCCTGAAGGACGGCACGCCCCAGACCAACGTGGTTTTTCTCTGCTGCGGCACCTTTACCGGCACGCCGGAGAATTTTACCGCACCGTACGTCACCATCCCGGATAATATTCTGAGCGAGCTTGTGGCGCAGCCGGGGCAGAGCAAGAGCAACGTACAGCAGTTGCAGGAGCTTGGCATCAAGGTGCTCCTCACAATCCAGGGATATACCCCGCAGGGCCAGCAGAGCGGCATGGGATGGGATGGCGTCCCGGCCGATCAGAACGAGGCATTTGCAAGCTGGGTGCAGGCGAATATCATCGGGAAATATGGTCTCGACGGCATCGATATCGATAATGAATGGAGCGGCCTGCCGGAAAACACGCAGAATTTCATGGACACCGTAGGCACGCTGCGGCAGTATCTCCAGGGAGGATTGCTGACGAAGGCGCTCTGGTCGGATTTCGATTATTTCACCACGCCGGTATCGGGCAACGCCCCCTATAATGCCGGAGCCTATCTCTCCTCGCTGCTCGATTTCGGAAGCACGATGGGATACGGATACGGCGCTGCCGGACTGGAAAGCTCCGTGATACAGTATAACGGCATCACCACGCAGGACGGCACCAACGTGGGCATGGCATGGAATAAACTCTGCATCGGCGTGCAGGCCGGCCCGCCGGAGGCGAGCTGGATGACCGCGCTCTCCGATGTGGCGACGGTATCGAAGTGGGTTGTGGAACCGCAGTCATCGACCAAGCACACCCCGCCCATCCTCGGCATGATGCTCTTCACCTTCCCGCAGGATATCCAGCAGTGGACGCACTGGCCGCAAAATTCCCCCGGATATATGTGGCCCAACCCGAACGATCATCAATGGCAGCAGACTATTATCGAGGGGATGTGGGGAAGCGAAAACTGGGTGGTGAAGGAAGGGACCACCGCAGCAACGGCGGAAGAGCCGGCGGCTTAACATCGTAGTACGGAAGCAGAGGGGCCGGAGCGCATATATCGTGCGGCTCCGGCCCTTTGTATATCAATTATCGCGGGAGCTCGCCGGGACACTGCCTCTCTATTTCCGTATCACACCCGGCAGCCAAGTACTAACTCCGATGGAATCATCGCCCACGATGGCATTGCCTGATTCTACGGGGCTTCTTCCATGCGGATAATGCCGGAGGAACAGCGGGCGGAACCGTAGCAACCCGGTCTGGCGGCCCCTATGCACCAGCTCGCCGGCGGATCGGAGGATAAAAGCCTGAAAGAGCCAAAACATTTCACAGTGAAACCCATTTTTCTCCAATAACCGCTAAAAACATTTCATTATGAATTAAAATACCCTTTTCACCCCTGTTTTCGGGGAGAAGAAGCCCATTTTTCAGGAGATACGGGGGTGGTTGTGGAGTTGGTATGGGGTTGGAGATATACTGAAACAGAGACGATGATGATACGACATACAGCGAGAGGCGATCACCCCGGATTCCGGGACCGCCGAAAGAGAAAACCCGGCAGCCTCTCGCCGCTACGAAAATGACCTGATGTGATGTAAACTTTTTTGGAGGGAATGAGCCATGAATACGACAAAGCTGAACGATAAGATCTCGAAGACGATCCGCAATTCGTGCGCAATCGCTCTCACCTGCCTCGGCGCCGGCCTCGCCAGCACCGCAGCTTCCGCCCAGGACATGAATTATGATTATGATTTCGATGTCCCGGCAGAACGGCAGATCAATCGTACGGTCGATGAATTGTTCATGACCCAAACCGTGCAGACGGAACAGGCCGGCGAACTTCAGTTGAGCGTGGGCGCAATGCACCAGCGCGATGGAGATCTCCGGTTCAGTGAAATCTCGACGCGTGCTGAATACGGCCTGACCGATCGCTTGCAGCTTCAGGCGCAGCTTCCGTTCCAGGTCAATGACCGTCCCTCGAACTTCGATGCTCAGACGGACGTCAGCAATCTCCAGGTAGGCGCGACGTATAGCATTCTCCGTGGTGACGACCCGATCTCGCTCTCGGCCGCGATGGACGTGGCAGTGCCGATCGGCGATCAGGCGGCGATGCCGGATGGACGTAACGACGATCAGACGATCTTTAAGCCCTCGCTGATGGTGGCTCGCGACTTCGGTGCCGCGCAGGTCCACGCTGACGCGCAGGCTGAGCTGGCCGGTGGCGATGATGCGATCAACTATAACATCGGTGCTATCTACAACGCGGGCTCGATTGCTCCTACCATGGAACTGAACGCTCGTAGCATGGAGAACAGCACCCCTGAATTCTACGCGACTCCGGGTCTCTTCTATCGCTTCTCGGAAACCGCCCAGGTTGGTGTCGGTGTGCCGATCGGCCTGAACGAGCAGTCGCGTGATGGTCAGATCATGGCTAAGTTCAACGTACGGTTCTAATGCCTGCATAAGGCAGCCTCTCCGGCAACGTTGAAAAAGACTGATGGCACTCCATGGAAACAAGTACGGCCCGGTGATATAGTTCACCGGGCCTTTCGCCTTTATCGGAAGTGCCGCCGGCAACTATGGCCGGTCTGCCCGGAGCGATAGCGAATAATCGGATAAAAATCTCCCTGCCGGCCCGGCGGAGCAGTCCACGCAGAGCGTTATCTGCATAGGAGAGCATATATTGCCCTCCCCTGGCTACACCCCATTTTTCGACTGCTCCGGTAATCCCCTGCCGGCATTCCCCAAAACTGCCGGATATGGTGCTGTAATTGTACTCTCCCATGGCACCTGCACATGCACGTGGTCCATATCATGCTATGTGCGGTCGCTGACAATCCGATGGGACCGGTCCGTTCCATGGCTTGTAGATATCCCGAGGCCCGACGATGATCCCACGCAAGACCATGCTACTGAAGGAAGTGCTGTTGACGCTGGCGGTGTCGGTTACGGTCTATGTGATCGCCCGTATATTCGATCTTGCCGAGCATCTGCAAACAATTCTCATACGGAACGAAAAGCATGAGCTGGATGAGCTTCTTATCGTCCTGTTCGTGCTGCCACTCATCTTCGGCCTGTTCAGCCACTGGCGATGGAAGGAGGTGCAGAAAGAGAGCATGGCACGCAGGGAGGCCGAGGCCGACGCACAGAAATCGCGCGCCAGGCTGGATAATGTCCTGAAGCATGGCCCCACGGTGCTCTATACCACCAGCCTTGGCAATCCCCCCGCCGCAGCCCCCTAGGTGAGCGAAAACATCACCCCTCTGACCGGATATACGCGCCAGGAAAGTCTGGACTCCGGCTGGTGGGAACGGAATATTCATCCGGATGACCGGGAGGCCACGTTCGCCGATATGGCAAGCCTGTTCGAAGCCGGCTCCGGCTATGTGGAATACCGCTTCCTGCATGCCGACGGCTCCTACCGGTGGATCGGGGATATCCGGAATCTCCTGCGCGATAGCGATGGAACACCGGTGGAGCTGATCGGGTCCTGGACCGATATCACCGACCAGAAAATGGCCCAGGAGGAACGGGTTCGTTTTTTCAATCTCTCCCAGGATATTTTCTGCATCGCCGGGTTCAACGGATATATCAACCAGATCAACCCCGCCTGGGAGACCATCTCAGGCTACAGCATCGAAGAGGCCATGACACGGCCGTTTATGAAATTTATCCATCCGGACGATCATCTCGTGGCCGCAGAGGCATTCGCCCGGCTTGCCTCGGATTCCACCTACGCAACCGTGGAGGTCAGGCTGAGTTGCAAGGACAACTCCCTTAAGTGGCTTCTTTGCAATGCCAGCTCCTATCTCGACGGCAGGCTCCTGTATGTCACCGCGCGCGATATCACCGACCGTAAGCGCACCGAGCTTACCATGCGCGAGGCCAAGGAGCTGGCGGAATCGGCCAGCAGGGCCAAAAGCGAATTTCTGGCGAATATGAGCCACGAAATCCGTACCCCCATGAACGGCATCATCGGCATGACCGAGCTGACGCTCGACACCGAGCTTACCCCGCCGCAACGGGAATATCTGAACGCGGTCCGCTCCTCCGCCGAATCGCTTCTGGCGATCATCAACGACATGCTCGATTTCTCCAAGATCGAGGCGGGAAAATTCGAACTCGACAACCATGATTTTTCCCTCCGCGACAGCCTGGGCGATACGCTGAAGGCACTGGCCGTGCGCGCTCATCAGAAGGGCCTGGAGCTTACCGCCCATTTTTCTCCCGGCGTTCCCGATATGCTTCAGGGTGATTCCACGCGGCTCCGGCAGGTGATCGTCAATCTGGTGGCAAATGCGGTGAAGTTCACCGAGCAGGGGGAGGTGGTGCTGGATGTGACGATGGAACGGGAAACCGGGCAGACGGTGCTGCTCCATTTCAGGGTGAACGATACCGGCATAGGAATATCGCCGGAGCATCAGAAAATGATCTTCGAGGCGTTTACCCAGGCCGATGGCTCCATCCGCCGCCGCTACGGGGGAACCGGGCTGGGTCTGGCGATATCATCGCAGATCGTGGCGATGATGGGAGGGGAGATATGGGTGGAGAGCGTGCCGGGGCATGGGAGCAGCTTCCATTTCACTGCCCGGTTCGAGCGTTCCGTTCTGCAACCGCCCCAGCCGCTCGGCCTGGATGTGCTGGCGGGACTGCCGGTGCTGGTGGTGGACGATAATACCACCAACCGTTCCATCCTCGAAGAGCAATTGCGCACCTGGCAGATGCACCCCACGCTGGCGGCCGGCGGCCGGGAGGGACTGGAAATTCTGGAGCACGAACTCACGCATCCCTTCCCGCTTATCCTGCTGGATGCTCATATGCCGGAAATCGATGGGTTTATGGTGGCCCAACAGATCAGGGAAAATCCCAAGCTGGCCGGATCGATCATCATGATGCTCTCCTCCGGCGGGCTCCAGGAGGAAATCCTCCGCTGCCGCGAGCTTGGCATCGCCATGCATCTGACAAAGCCGATAAAATCGTCCGATCTCATCAACGCGATACGGCGTGCGATGGGCTCTGCGGCGGGAGCAGAACGGCTGGCTACCGCACCCCCGAAACCTGCGGTGGCATCCAGAGGGCTGCGGGTGCTGCTGGCCGAGGATAACAGCGTGAACCAGCTTCTGGCGAGAAAACTCCTGGAAAAGCAGGGGCATACGGTTACCCTGGCGACAAACGGCCTTGAAGCGCTGGGGATATTGGAGAACGAGAAATTCGATATAATTCTCATGGACCTTCAGATGCCGGAGCTGGACGGCCTGGAGGCCACCGCCATCATCCGGCAGCAGGAGCAGCAGACCGGCGCCCATATCCCGATTGTGGCGATGACCGCTCACAGCATGAAGGGGGACCGCGAGCGCTGTCTTGCGGCCGGCATGGATGGGTACGTCTCGAAACCGCT
>JBMDXA010000130.1:0-9108 GCA_048594725.1 Candidatus Kapaibacteriota bacterium | reverse complement strand
TCGTCGGTGAGCACATCATGCTGCTCCATCGTCCAGACGCGCTTTCCATGGAGGTCCGGCATATCAGCGGGATAGAGCATTTCGACACCGACAACGATCTCGCTGTATCCTTCGTCGGCAGCATCCGCCGCCGGGATCATCAGCCCGTCGATGGAGGCATCCGGCCCCTCCACGATCACCGCACGCTCACCCGGAACCGGCCGGATGTTGTTTCCCTCTCCTCCCGTTGCCAGCCACCTCTCGAATGTCTCATCATCGAATGTGAGCTTGACGCTGAACCCGGGGATATCGTCGAAGACATTGCCCCCCTCCTCGGTCTCGAGGATGCCCATCTTCAGCGTCGTTGTTACCTCACGGTCCCTCGTATTGAAAATCACAACCGGGGTATTGGGAACGCCCGGTATCGTCGGCTGGCAATTCCGGTGAACGACGTTGTTGTTGCCGACGACATTCGGATAGAAATTCAGCCCCTCGGGGGTCTGCATGGGATCGTCGCTCGAGACCCAGCGCGCCAGAAGGCAGTGATGCACGCCGATATTGGCGGGAACATTGTTCCAGGGAATCACAACGGTCCGGGTCTCGCCGGGAGCCATCTCGCAGACATCAAGGTGACCTACCACATCGCCGCGAATGGCGCCGGCGATAGTGAAGCCTATCCAGTGCGTCGGCCAGTTTCCAGGGGTGAGACCGGCATCCCGGTAATACACGGCCAGCACGCCGCAGGCCGAGGTGGCGGTACCACGATTATGCAGAGTCACATTGACATATGCGGTCTGCCCCACGATCGGTGCCTGGTCGATCGTCCCGCCATCGTTGTTCTGCCTGATCCAGACATCCGGACTGTAATAGATAGCTCCGCCGCAATTATATCCCGCCCCTGAGATATCCCCATTATCGGCAATGCAATCCCGCATCACGACATCAGGCTGGCTGAACGCAGCCGATGCGGCAAACAGGAGCGACAGGAATGATGAAACGATAATTCGATTGCGTGGCGCTGAAAATGCACGAACGGGTGAAGACAATGACATTGCGTACTCCTTCATATGGTGAAGTGATGTGTGGCGGGGGATTTGAGATTTTTCATCAAAATACGCTGGCGGATATACGCGGTCAAGAGGGGTACATCATCATGTACGGTACATCAACATGTACTGGTATTGGCCTTCCGGCAAACCATTGACATAAAATCGAGATATATGGGAGCACCGAATGAAGAATTTCAGACCCACAGTTCCTGCCGATGCTTCATATTTTTTTTTCATTTCTCTTTTACAGATGTTCATTTTTCTACCTGGCGCGAGATCAGTATGTTTTTCGATCGGGAGAGCGGAATGCTCGCCGATCTTGATATCATCCGATATCAAGAGTACAACCATTCCAGCCAACGGAGCCAGCAATGCATCAGCCCCCGGCCCCCACCATCGAAACGCCCCGCCTGCTTCTGCGGCAACTCGTGCCGTCGGATGCGGAGTGGCTGTACCCCATCCTCTCCGATCCGCTGACGATGCGGTTCTGGCCCGTACCGTTCACCCCACAGCAGACGGAGGAATGGATTGCACGGAACCTGGGGCGATACCAGGAGAGCGGATTCGGACGCTACGCGATGATCCTTCGCGAAACCGGCGAGCCCATCGGCGATGCCGGCATCGTCCGCACCACGGTAAACGGTATCGACGTCTACGACCTCGGCTATATCATCCATCATCCCTGGTGGGGCAAGGGGCTGGCTACCGAGGCGGCGGCCGCGCTACGCGATTACGGGTTCGGAACCCTGGGCCTCCCCGTCCTGCACGCCAATATGGCGCATGACCACCACGGCTCGCGCCATGTGGCCGAGAAGATCGGCATGAAAGAGATAGCGCAGTTCGATAACGAGAGGAACCGCGGGATACGGACGATCCTTCTGGAGCTCACCGGGAGCGACTACCTGATGGACGGGCAGTGCCGGATCGCGTAGCGCCCCCAGCGGAATGCGGATAGTCACAAGGGACATCAGGAGGTGGTCAGGAGGTGGTCAGGAGCCGGTATGGGCGAAAACATCCATTTCGCCCCCGGTACCCCGCCCCCGGCGGGCGCCCGGCAGGCACCCGGCACGCCCCCATCCATCTCCATCCCCCACTCCCATCCTTTCTATATCTTATCCTATTCCCCTTCCCATTCGCGAAGATTTCATCTCCAACGCACGATACGGTAGAGGCCGCCCCACACCCATTCCATCAAGATTCGTGTTTATTCGCGGTAGGGTGATAACTTGCATCCCGGACTCCGACGTTCCAGTACTCGCAACGGTCCGCTCTCTTGAATCCCGCAATCTCTGCCCGGTATCCTGATGCCTGAGTTTATACATCTGCACAACCATACCCATTATTCACTGCTGGACGGCGCCTGCAAGGTCGATACGCTGGTGAAAGCCGCCGCCGAACAGAGCATGTCGGCCGTGGCGCTCACCGATCACGGCGTCACGTTCGGCTCGTTCGAGTTCTACAAGAAGGCGAAAAAAGCGGGGGTCAAGCCGATCATCGGCTGCGAAGTGTACGTGGCCGACGGCATGCGCACCGACAAGCAGCTCACCACCGTCGGCAAGACCAACAAGAAACGGAACTACTTCCACCTGGTGCTGCTGGCGAAGAACTACGAGGGGTACAAGACCCTCAACAAGCTCACCAGCCGGGCACATACCGAGGGCTACTATTACAAGCCCCGTATCGACCGGGAGCTGCTCCAGGACAACCACAGCGGCCTGATAGCGCTCTCGGCCTGTGCCGGCGGCGTGGTCTCGGCGCATCTGGTGAACGAGGATCTGGAGGCGGCGCGCGAGGCGGCCATCTGGTACCGCGAGCTCTTCGGCCAGGACTTCTTCCTGGAAGTGCAGGACCACGGCATCCCGGTGGACAGGCCGGTGCTGGAGGGAATGCCGATCCTGGCAAAGGAACTCGGCATCCCGATGGTGGCAACCAACGACTGCCACTACATCAAGCAGGAGCACGCCATAGCCCATAACGTGCTGCTGCATATCCGCGATGCCTCCAAGAACGGCAACCGGATCGACGTGGAGAACGAGCTGCGCTACGGCACCCAGAACTATTACTTCAAGACCGCCGAGGAGATGGCGAAGCTGATGGGACATCTCCCCGGCGCCATCGAGAACACCGTGGCTATCGCCGAGCGGTGCGATTTCGAGATGCCGAAGGAGCTGTACATGCCGCAGTTCCCCATCCCGGAGGAATCCGCCGCCACCGACCTGGACGGCTATCTCCGGGAGATCACCTGGCAGGGCATCGAAAAGCGCTACCCCGCGCCCAGCGAGGAGATCAAGCAGCGCACCGAGTTCGAGCTGGACGTCATCACCCGCATGGGCTACTCCGGCTACTTCCTGATCGTGCAGGACTTCATCCGCGCCGCCCGCGAGCGCGGCGTGAGCGTGGGCCCCGGACGCGGAAGCGCCGCCGGCAGCATCGCCGCCTATGCCATGGGGATCACCAACATCGATCCGATCAAGTACGATCTGCTGTTCGAGCGATTCCTGAACCCGGATCGCGTCTCGATGCCCGATATCGACGTGGACTTCGCCGACAACAAGCGCGAAGTGGTGATCGATTACGTGAAGGAGAAATACGGCCACGACGCCGTGGCGCAGATCATCACCTTCGGAACGCTCTCCTCGCGGGCCGTCCTGAAGGATGTGGGGCGCGTGCTGGGCATTCCGCTGAACATCATCAACTCCATCACCGACAAGATCACCGTCAAGTTCGGGCGCGTCACGCCGCTTGCCGAGGCCATTCAGGGACCGGAACTCCGCTGGGTGCAGGAATCCACCGACCCGCAGATCAAGAAGCTGATAGAGTACTCGCTGGTGCTGGAGGGGTTCTGCCGCAACGCATCGCTGCACGCCGCCGGCGTGGTGATAGCGCCGGGACCGCTGGAGGAATACATCCCCCTGTACAAGACCCCGGACTCCGGCCTTGCCTCGCAGTACACGATGAACGATCTGGAGGATGCCGGCCTTCTGAAGATGGACTTCCTGGGCCTGCGCACCCTTACGATCATCGACAACACCCTGGCGCTGATCGAGCAGCGGCACGGCGTCCAGATCGATATCGACCTTACCCCGCTGGATGACCCGGCCACCTACGAGCTGGTGGGCAAGGGGCTTACCACCGCCGTGTTCCAGTTCGAATCGGTTCCGATGCAGGAGTATCTGAAGGAGCTGAAGCCGGGGGTGCTGGAGGATCTGATCGCCATGAACGCCCTGTACCGCCCGGGCCCGATGGAGAACATCCCGGACTTCATCGACCGCAAGTGGGGGCGCAAACCGATCGAGTACCTGCATGCGAAGCTGGAGCCGATCCTCGGCAAGACCTACGGCATCTGCGTCTACCAGGAGCAGATCATGCAGATCGCCCAGCAGCTCGGCGGCTTCACCCTGGCACAGGCCGATACGCTCCGGCGCGCCATGGGCAAGAAGCAGATCCAGTACATGGAACAGATGAAGGGGAGCTACTTCGAGGGATGCACCAAGAACGGCATCGACAAGAAGACGGCCAACGAGATCTGGGAC
The DNA here is from genome assembly GCA_048594725.1 of Candidatus Kapaibacteriota bacterium. GTDB lineage: Bacteria > Bacteroidota > Ignavibacteria > OLB7 > OLB7 > JAFDZV01. Next base: position 4,547 of record JBMDXA010000130.1, on the reverse strand, counting down.
ATGATGGTGAAGTTCGCCGACTACGGCTTCAACAAGTCGCACTCGGCAGCCTACGCCTATCTGGCCTATCAGACGGCCTACCTGAAAGCCAACTACACCGCCGAGTTCCTGGCCGCCAACATGACTGCCGAATCGGGCGATCTGGCGAAGGTGGTGAAGCTGATCGAGGAGTGCCGGAAGTTCGATATCAAGGTGCTCCCCCCGGATGTGAACGAATCGCTGATCGATTTCTCGGTGACCGATCACGGCATCCGCTTCGGGATGGCGGCAATCCGGAACGTAGGGGCCAATGCGGTGGCCGAGATCCTGAAACAGCGCGCAAAGGATGGCCCCTTCACCTCCATCTTCGAGTTCGCAAAACGGCTCAACGGCACGTCGCTTGTGAATAAGCGGCTGATCGAAAGCCTGGTGCTCTCCGGCGCGTTCGATTCTATCCATCCGAACCGGCGGCAGATCTGCGATGCGATCGACTCGGCGATGCAGTACGCAAGCGCCTGCGCCAGCTCGGCGGCCACCGGCATGGACTCGCTCTTTGCGGTGATGGACAACTCCGGAAAATCCCAGAGCATCCCGGAGCCGAACCTCCCGCGCGCCGAGGAATGGTCGAACCTGGAAAGACTCCGCCGCGAAAAGGAGGTGCTGAACTTCTATGTGAGCGGCCACCCGCTGGAGCAGTACGAGCTGGATGTGGAATCGTTCGCCGGCATCAAGCTGGGAGATGTGAGCGAGGATACCGACCTAAGCACCCCGGTGCGCGCCTGCGGCATCATCTCGGCCATCCGCACGAAGCTGGACCGCCGGGAGAACCAGATAGCGTTCGTGACGATAGAGGATTTCAGCGGCAAGGCCGAGTGCATCTTCTGGAGCGATTCGTACAGGAAATTCGCCCCCGTGCTGAGCGTCGGCGAGATGGTGTTCATCGTCGGCAAGGCGGAACTGAACGGCTCCGATGGCGTCAAGATCATCGCCGATGACGTTATCCCGATGGACCAGGCGCGCGGCCGGTTCACCAATGCGCTCGCGGTGGATGTGCTCCTGGACGCGGTGGATACCGATGCCGCACAGCGCACGCAGGACCTGTTCAAACGGAACGCCGGGGAACTGCAATGCATCTTCAGAGTGTATAATGGAGAACGGGAACTGGCAGGCCGATGGGTCTCCCGCCGTTATACGGTCACCCCGAGCACCGATCTTATCGATGGACTTATCGATATCTTCGGCCGCAACCATGTAAAACTCCTTGGGAAGTAGGCGGGGGAATTTTCGATTTGCGATTTTGGATTTTCGATTTAACGTCCGTGGCTGTTATGGCGGATCAGCGCGATAAGCCGGGAACGCCCGAAATAACGCCCACTGACTACCGAGGGGCGCCGCAGGCGGCGCACCGACTACGGACCAGACGTCAACATTAAAGCAGCCGGCGGATCAGCCTCCGCCACTACAGCTCCATGGATACACTCGCAGACAAAGCAGACGACGCATCGAAACAGACCGCCGGCAGCCGCCGCCTTTCAGCACGGGCCTCGGCAGTCGGCGAATCGGCCACGCTGGCGGTTGCCGCAGAAGCCAAGCGCATGCAGGCCGATGGAATCCACATCGTGTCGTTCTCCACGGGGGAGCCTGATTTTCCCACCCCCGATGTGGTGAAACAGGCGGCCATCGCGGCGATCGAGAGCAACTTCACCCGCTATACGCAGTCGGAGGGGATACCGGAGCTGCGCAGGGCGGTGGCCGAGAAGTTCACCAGGGAAAACGGCATCCCCACCCTCCCCCCGGAGGTACTGGTCTCCGCCGGCGGCAAGCACTCCATCTTCAACGCCCTGATGGCGACCGTGGACGAGGGGGACGAGGTGATACTGCCGGCCCCCTACTGGACCAGCTATCCTGAACTGGTGCGGCTTGCAGGAGGGGTGCCGGTAGTGCTCCCCACCACTCCGGAGCAGCGCTATAAGATTGATGCCGACCGGGTGCGCGCGGCGATCACTCCCCGCACCCGCGCCATCATCCTGAACTCCCCGTCCAACCCCACCGGCGTGATGTACAGCCCCGATGAACTGCGGGCCATCGCCGGGGTGATAGCCGAAGCCGGCATCTACGTGATCTCCGATGAACTGTACGAGAAGATCGTCTACGACGGCAACGTGCATTTCTCCATCGGCTCCATCCCGGAGCTGCGCGATCTCGCCATCACCGTCAACGGCGTCTCCAAGGCCTTTGCCATGACCGGCTGGCGCATCGGCTATATGCGCGGCCCGCTGGATGTGATAAGCGCCGCCTCGCGGATGCAGAGCCAGGTGACCTCCAACCCCGCCTCCATAAGCCAGCGTGCCGCCCTGGCGGCGCTGACCCAGGTGGATGGCGAGGTGGAACGGATGGTGGCCGCATTCTCGCACCGCCGCGAACTGATCTCCGGGCTGGTCTCGGAGATACCGGACCTCTCGTTCCCCCATCCCGATGGCGCGTTCTATCTCTTCGTCGATATCAGCGCCTATCTCTGCGAGCGTACCCCGGACGATATGGCGCTGGCGAGCTACCTGCTGCGCGAGCATCATGTGGCGACCGTCCCCGGCTCGGCTTTCGGTGATCCCACCGCCATCCGACTCTCGTACGCCTGCTCCGAATCGGATATCATCGAAGGAGTGGCGAGGATACGAAAAGGATTGGGGGATTTGCGATTTTAGATTTTCGATTTTCGATTGGGGCAGTGATGGGGTTGGGGAATTTTCGATTGCCGATTTTCGATTTTCGATTGGGGGCACCGATACGGTAGTGATGGGGTTACACGGGTGGGATTTTCGATTTCGGATTTGCGATTTTAGATTTTCGATTGGGGGGAGCAGACCTTATGAATCCTTGACTCTCGGCTCTCTGCCTCGTCCTGTCACACGGGTGGCGCCTGCGCTGTCATGGGTGGATGGAACGCGGGTCCAGATAATCCGTCATCGGTGCCAGGGTCGAGGCTTGCCATGCGCCCATCGGGCATCGGGGTGTAGCAGATAGCTCTGCTCGCCGGCCGGCGCTGTTATGGCGATTCGTCCTCCCCTGTGAACGATTCGCAGCAGTCCCCGGCCTGGCACCGGCGCGGAAGATTTCGGCGCCCCCGTTCCCCCCGCATCGGCCACGCACGTTTGCCCCCCTCCCCCTTTTTGTTACAGCTGCGTCATGGGGTGTCTCTCCCGTGGAGCGATCGATCCTCCGGCACAGACATCCCTCCCCTGGAACGATCCATCACAGGGACCAGGGGATGCGGGCGCCCCACAGCCCGCCAGCAACTCCCGATGAGAGCGGACCGCATATCATAACCCCAATGCCGGCACCGGTGGCAACCCGCAGCAGAGAGCCGCTCCTGTTCTGCTGTCATATCAATCCAGTAGAAGATCATGCATACGTTTATTTCCCGCCTCGTACTGATCCCGGCGCTCCTGGGGGCCTTCATAGCCGGATGCTGCCCGGATGAACCGGGGGAACCGCTGATCCGCGTCCCGAAGCCGGGAAGCGGCTTTTCCTATACCTATTATAGCACCGATAGCAACGGCCGGAAGATCGATGCTACCGTGGAGACGGTCTCCCGCCATGTTATCGCCAATGGCGTAACCGTGATGGGCAGGGAGAACGCCGTGCAGTATCTGGAGGATGGCGATACGATCAGCCTGCATTACGAGGCCGATGGCGACGCATCCTACCTGCAGGCGCCGATCTCCTATCCGGGCGATGAGTTCCCGAGCATGCCCGGCCTCCCCATCCCGAACATCACCATCCCGGCACGCTGGATCACCTTCGCCTTCGGCAGCAAGGTGCCCCAGGAGATCCCCGATTACGATACCACCATCATGGTGCCGTTCAACGGCCTCCCCGTCCCGGTCAGCATCGATGCCGAGGGAAGCACCTCCTATATCGGCACCGAGGATATCTCGGTAAGCGGCGAAACCATCGCCACGCAGAAAGGGCTCCTGACGGTGAACGTCACCTTTACGGTTCCCCTGCTCGGCGGCGGCAACGTGACCAGCATCGATACCATCTGGTTTGCCCCGAAACTCGGCATGTTCGTGAAGGATGTGGGAAGCAGGCGGGGAAATTTCCCGGCGCAATTGGGAGGAGCCAGAAAATTAAACGGATCGTTCAATGCGCTCACCGGCTATGTGATGAAATAAGAGAGTTCAACGTGCGGATGCCCGCCCGGGCGCCGCTCGGTGATCCGTGTAGTCCATGGCTGCGAAGCCGGTGCGGCAGCAATGGGCTGGGGATGGGCTCTCCGCTGCAACAAAGCATTCCCGATGGCCGCCGGAGGAGATGATCCGGACCCGGAAACTGCGGCAGGCATTCCGGGTCGCGGAAATAGCGGGATTTGTTTTCGGCGGAATGGCGCATCATGAAAAAAAGAACCGTGCACGTCGCGTGCGGAGACGTGCACGGTTGTACTCGCGCAAGGTCCGGACGTGTTCCCGCCAGAGGGGGACAACGCCCGCCGGCTCGCGCCGTTACAGGGCTGCGGCGCCGGAAGAGCAGGTGTTGATGCGAGACGCGGCAAATATACAGGCGGTCCCACG
>JBMDXA010000013.1:0-46248 GCA_048594725.1 Candidatus Kapaibacteriota bacterium | reverse complement strand
TTTTTTTTTTTTTGGCTCTTCCGCGCCTTTGCGTGATGCATCTGGCCTAGTTGGGTCTATCAGGTATATAATCGCCTTGCGATTTTTGATTGATGGTAGCAGCTTGATCTTCCCTGCGATACATCTCCTTCAGGAACTACTGCAATCGGCCGTATGCTCTGATAACGAAATACTGACCACCACCTGAAAATATTTATTCTACAGGTGTATTTTTAAGAAAGTTTCTCTTCGTATATTGCGCTCGGAAAACGCCGGTCCCTGTTCACTGCCCTGGCACGGCATGATAACAGGAAAAGGGATCGTGCGAAGACGATGTACTGGCCCCCGTCAATCAACCGGTACAGGTCCATTTCCGTTGCGGAGAGAGAGGACGTAACGTCCCCTGGGCTTGGCATGGTAGTTTATTCACGTACCATTCCTGGAGACAGTATGAGGAGTTTCCTCAGGATTCCGTTTCTCTGCTGTATGGCCGTCGTGATGGTGGCGACGGCAGCAGCGCAGCCAGCTATTCCACCACCGCATGAGCGTCCCGATTACTGGACGGTCGTACAGGATTCCATGATCGCCGGTCTGTACGATGGCGTCAAAGTGCACCCGGCCAACGAGATTTCCGGCAGTTATCAGTTCAGCATGTTGTACGACTCCACATGCAGAACCGATTATGTCTTCACCGAGCCATGGCTGAACGGCCGGCGGCTGACGCTGGACCGCTGGGTCAACGGCAGATCTGTGAACGCCGATCAGGAGATCCTGAGCTTCAATTCCCGAACGAAGCCCTTCTGGGCGAAGGCGGGGGATACGGTCCGTTTTTACAGGGAGATCGACTGGATCAGCACGATAACCTGGCGGAAGGACACCATCAGCTATGTATCTCGCGACACGCTTGGTTTTTCCGTGGAGCTGATCCGGGCGTACGATATGTCCCGCATTCTGCTGCTGGACAGCATCGGCATCATGCCGCAGGACCCTCCCGGGAAAATCCGCTTCTACAGTCCCCACAACGCCATGGCGGCGGTGGAGTGCGTGCTGCCGGAGTGGATCGGGGCCGATTCCCTCTGCATCCGGGTGCGGGTGCGCGCACGGGGGAGCGGCGAATATTATTTCACCAGGCAGGATGATATCAGATCGGGATATTCCCGCAGCGCCATGAGCCATCCAATTCTCCTCGCCGATCAGGCGATTATCAAGGAATGCTGCTGGAACCCGATAGTTCTACCGGAGCAGGAGCCCCCGCTGGAACGGATGCTGTTGAGAGCGGCACTGGAGGGAAATACCGGAGGGGCGCGCATGCTGACGGTGCGGCAGGAGAAGGCGGGGGACGCCGATGTGACGATCGGAATCGTGCCGCCACCCGGTTTCGGCGCGGTGTCGGTGATCGTCACCGACGGGAGCGGAGGGGTGCTCCGGTCTCCATTTGCGGGGCCGGTTGAAGGAGCCCGGGAAGCGAACTATCGCTTTCCGTCGAGCGGAGTATATCTGGTGGGGGTGATGCGCGGAGGAAAGATTATCGATGCAGCAAAAATCAGCGTCACCCGATAGGAGAGAACAGACCATGAAAAACCTGATAATATCGAGTGTTGCCGGAGTATTGATTTTCATCGCCGGCTCGGTTTCCGCAATGGGACGTGGTGAGGTATCCCCGCCGCCGCGATTTTTCGGCGGTGATATCGGCGGGTGGATGGGGGATGGCGGCAGCGGCCCGTTGTTCGGGTTCGATGATCCGTGGGGAAAGGATATGCCGTTCGGGGCAGGAGGAATCGGCACTCCCGGTTTCACCGGCTGGCTCTCCGATGGTGACTGGACGCGCGGCACCAGATCGGGCAATCCGTTCGGCGGTGGTGGGAACAGCGGTGGGGGCATGGTACCGGATACGTCGCTGGGGTGTCCTGGCGTCTGCCAGAGGCCATCGGTCGTCGGCCCCTGTATACCGCTTTGTTACTGCCGTCCCTATTACCTTGGATATCCGGGGGATCTGACCTGTGATATCAATCGAGGTTCGGACTGGAACGGCCGGATGTGTTTTATCCTGAGAGGCGGATGCCCGGATAAATAATATCCCACGATGATAAACGGAAATTCCGGGAGGCCCAGGGCTTCCCGGAATTCCCTGCTCTCTCCGATATCGGAGCGGCACCGCACCCACGTGCGCGGCGTACCACCCACTACCAGCCACCAACTCTCTTCCAATCGAAAATCCAAAATCTAAAATCGTAAATCGAAAATTCCCTCCTCACACCACCCCCGCTTCCATCACCTGCATCGTCCCCTTTTTTCCGTCGATTTTTACCTGTACTCCGAGCGGGAGGGTCAGCTTGGTAGTGATATGGCCGTAGAGAATATCGCCCACAGCCGGCAGGCCAGCGCGGCCGATATATTCGGCGAATACTTCCTCCATCGGGAGCGGCTCCACCGAGACCCGCGTCGGTTTCGTTCCGGTAAATGCGCCGAAGGCAAGACCGTTGATCTTCCGGAATATCCCGGCGTTGTAGAGTTGCGAGAGCAGCCGGTCCACACGATAGGCCTCCTCGCCGATCTCCTCCACCAGCAGCACCGCGCCATCCGGTTTCGGCAGGTAGGGGGTGCCGGTGATGCTCGCCAGAAGGGTAAGGTTGCCGGCAAGCAGCCATCCCTCTGCGGTGCCGGGCGCCAGCGGAGTTATCGGGGAGCCCTCCGGCTGGCGGATGCGGCCGAGCGGGCGGGGGGAGGTAACCGCGCGCCAGAACGTTTCCTCCATAAGAGGATCGAGATTTCCCGTATCCCAGAAATCCACCCCGAGCATGGCGCCGGAGAAACTTGTCAGGCGTGATTTCACCAGCAGCGCGCAGCCCAGCGCCGTAAGATCGCTGAACCCGACGATGATCTTCGGATCGCGCCGGAGCGCGGCGTAGTCGATACGGTCCAGCAACCGCGTGACCCCGTAGCCACCGCGTCCGGCGATAATCATCCGCACGCGGGGATCGCGGATCATCCCGTTCAGATCGGCGAGCCGTTCCTCGTCGGTGCCGGCCAGATAGCCGTGGCGTTTCCAGAGATGCTCGCCGGGGAGAACGGTATAGCCGAGCGATTCGAAATAGCGTATGCCGCTTTTCAGCCGCTCGTCATCCCGTTGCGGTGATGCCGGGGCTACAACGCCTATCAGATCTCCTTTGCGGAGGCGGGGGGGACGGATCAGTTCGCGAGGGGCCACGGTTGGGGGCATGTACTGTTGCGCAAGATTTTGATGAGAGAGTTCCGCTGTGCCGCAAATCTACGAACAGTTCTTCTGACGGCCCGATGCCCCTCTCTGTTCAGTCCCGGTCCTCTGCCGTCCCGGATTCTGCACGGTATGGCTCATAACAAAGCACGGGGCGGGAGATATTTCCCGCCCCGTGCCTCTTCTGCCGCCGCTACCGGTGCGGCGGTTTGCCTTGGTGCATCTAGCCCAGATCTAGCCCAGTGCGTAGCGGACGATAAGGTAGATATCCTCATCGGTGGCAGGATCGAGCACCTGTGTGGGCCCGGCCGCATCCGCCGGAGCGCTCAGCGTAAATGCGCCGGCGCCGGCGAGCGCCGATGTCGCGGTTCCCGGATTTCCCACCGCATGATGCTTCTTGGTATCCTCCGAATAGACTTCCATGCCGGTGATCGTGATCGGACGTCCCTGTGCCACATACGGGAAGTGATCGTTGCGGATCTCCGCCGTGAAATTCCCCCCTGCGTTGGCGAACGCCGCCCACTCGGTGGGGAAATCGTGCCGGAGATTGAACATCAGCGCAAGGTTCGGCGGCGTGGTCTCCTGGAACAGCTCGTCCAGCGCCGTCTTCACCTTCGTGGTCTCCACCCCCTGGCGGGCGGTGTAGCGGATATGGATGATAACATCGGAGATGGTATCGTAATCGAAGGTGCGGTAATCCTTCGGCAGATCGAGCTTCCAGGTGCTGATGGCCCCTGCCCCCTCGAACGGGAGGAACCGCTCGTCGCGCAGGTTGGTCTCGAACATGCCGCTGTCGTTCTGCCCGGCGCTGGTCACGATCGACTGGATGGAGCCGGCGTAATCGGTGAAACGATCATCCTCGGAACCCTGCCGCGCATAATCGGACCCGGCGATCGGCGAGGTGCGCAGGGAACTGCGCAGCAGCGAGAGGGTGCAGTTAAGGCTGGCGTACGGTCCGGTCACAGAAGGGATGGAGAGCGCGACGGTTTTGATGCGGCGCATGTAATGGCCGGGGCAGTCGCGGTCGTACAGCCATTCCGGGACGGTCACCTGGCAGCTGCCGGTGGCCTTCAGCATCAGGAGCGCATGGGGATCGAGCTGGCGGAGCGAGACGTGGCGGGTAAGCTCCAGTTCGCGCTTGTTGTTATCGTGATAGGCCATCTCCATACGCTTGACATCCAGATGAAGCGCCTCGCCGGAGAGGAAGCCCTTGCGGCCGCCGTCCCAGTAATTGAACTTCACGAAGTCCTGCCCGTCCAGCTCGGGGCGCATCAGCTCCTGTTTCATCGTGCGCTCCGCCTTGCGGGCGATATCGAACGCGAAACGGTAGTATTCGTAGTACAGCCGCGAGACCTCTCCCTGCATCCAGAGATAGAGCTCCTCGTTGCCGTATTTCTCGCGGAGGTACTGATCCACCTCCTGTGCGTTGGTGATCTGCTGCTTGGTGTTGAGATATTCCCGGTGCGCGCTCTGCTCGCTGATAAGCGAGGTAAGGATCTGGCGGCCGATCTGCATAAGCTCGCGCGCGGCGAGATTGTACTGGAGAATCCAGTCGTCGGCGCGCCGCTGGAATGTTGCGGTCTTCGACGCATAGGTGGCGTTGTAGTTCTCCTGGCCGGCCTGGATATCGAGGATATCCGCAGCGATCATCGACGCCTTCGACAGCTGCTCGCCGCCGAATCCTATCTCCGCGCCGAGACCCCAGAACGCCAGCTTGACCGGGAACTGCGGGATCAGGCCGAGCACCGATGCCACCTGCTTGATAGCCGCCGCCGACCCCTGAATCCTCTTGGCATTGGGGGAGTGGATGTTCAGGTCCGCGTTCTCGTTCGTGTTCAGATAGAGCGCCCCGACGCCGGTTGCCCCGGACTGGTTCGACGGCGAGGAGCCACCGGCGATAGCCAGATTCGGGAGCTTCTGCAGTGTCAGCGGCTTCTCGTACTGTCCAACCAGAGCCGCATAGGCCTCATCGAAATTCTCCTCGGTAAGCTCGCGCCGGTCGATGGTGATGGTATCCGGGGCGTTGGGATCAGCCGCGATTCCCAGCACGCGCTGGTAGAACCGGAGCCGCTCCAGCGCCGTTGCGCGCGAGGTGAGGATAGACTGGGTTGCCTCCCGTGCGGACTGCCATTGCAGGAACCGCACCTCCTGCGAGAGCTGCTGGATCTGGATATCGTGCCGCTGGCGCATCATCGCCAGATGCTCGGCCTCTCCCTTTTCGATGGCGCTCAACAGAGCGCCTCCCAGGCTCTTCACCTCGGCGCACAGTTCGGCCGCCTTCTGGATCAGCGCCAGGCTGCGCACCGGGCCGATGGGCTGGTTCAATCCCCCCACGATGCTCCCCACGTCGAGCCCCGCGGCGGCGGCCTTCACCAGCATGCCCGGATCGATCGGCGGATCGAACAGGGCCAGCGGCCGCACCACTCCGGCGATGTTCATGCAGTGGCGGATCTTGAACAACCGGTCGGACACCGTATCCCAGTAGGAGAGCATCTTGTCGTTGCGCGGAACGCAGAAATAGAGGGTGCGTCCCAGGCCGAACAGAGGGCTTGACCCGCCGCTGCTGCCGCCGGGGGCAGGGGGGGTGAGATTGAACGGGAACTGTCCCTCCAGATCCACCAGCGCGTTCCCCATCACATCGTTATTTCCGGCCGCCTTCAACTGGGCGAACGTCTTCTGCCGGACGGTTCCGCGCATCGGAACCTGCTGGGGGCGGGGGCCCAGCAGGTTTGCAGCCAGCACGTAGCGCTGCGTTGCCTCGTTGATCGATTCGACGGTATCCTGCTGGAAAAGCTGATCTCCCCACGCTATCAGATTATCCAGGTATTTCATGACAACCGAATACTGATACGCCATATGGCGGGTGCGTGCCACGGCATGCGGCTGGAAGGGCTTGTTCAGGATGGCGGTATAGCCATTGACGATATCCTCCCAGTGCTGCGGATCGGCCCCGGTAAGGGTGTTCGGATCGCTGCTCAGCAGGGCCAGCAGATAATCGATCTGCTTGGGATTGTTCCCATCGCGGAAGCCGATGAATTTCCAGTACCGCGACGGCGCCTGAACCGTCTGATCGGTTGAGGTGGGGTCGAAGATGTAATGGAACCATCGTTGTGCCTCGGCGAATCGCTGCGCCTTGCTCAGGTGCGTGGCGATCGTCAGAGGGATATGGAACATCAGCTCCCAGTTGTAGTTGGAGTAGGGGCCCTGTTCGGAGACATCGATCTCCTTGGCGAAATGGGTGACCCCCACCACATCGCTGTACTGCGGGTGGTACAGGACGTTGAAGAACGCCTGGACCGGATTTGTTCTCGGGTCGGCCGTGCTCAGCCCTTTCTGCCAGGCCGGGTCGAGCATTCCGGTGAGCGAGTCGCGGTTCAGCTTCGCGATCAGCTCTCCGATGAAAGGGTGGAAGAAATTATCGAATGTATACTCGAAGCGCGTCTGGGTGGCGAGTCGCGCAGTTGTTGTTCGTGATGTGGCCCCATTGTAATAGCCGCTCACGCTGGTCGTGGACAATACTGGCATGATTGCAATCTCCGTGTAGTTGTGGTGCCTTTAACCTTGAGCGTTTCTGAGCGCTCCCGCCGGTCCTATCTGCACGTTTCCGTAGGTCACCTGCTCGGCACTGCCGAGCGCCAGACGGATGTTTGCATCCTCGGTGACGAACTGTCTGGCGGACCCGCTGTCGTAGATGGCCGCATCGGTGCCGGCTGCCGCACCGTTTCTCCATGAGAGCCCCCCTGCATTCTGAGCCGGGGCGGTACCGCTTACCACTCCCGGGATGGTTCCTCCGCGCGCCGTGCCGGCGGAAATCGGTACGCCATAGTCGGCGTACAGCCGTATCGGCACCTCCTTCTGCGTGCTGGAGACATAGAAGACATGCTGGTTGTCCATATAGAACATCGGCACATGCCAGGCGTCCGGCTGCGGATGCCGCGGCGGTATCAGGCTGAATGGGAGCGGGGTGTTCAGCACGTTGCGTGTAAGGCCGCTCGACCAGATACTCTCCCTGTAATAGAAGCTGAGGGCGGTGGAGTAATTACCGATATAGCGCCGTCTGGTATTGATCATCACCGCACTGGTGTTGGGCCAGTAGTTCTGCAACGGAACGCTGTGGGTGTTGTACAGGAGGAAGGATGCATGGAGGTGTCCTCCCACCACGTTGATGCGCAGGCCATCCCAGTCATCCCCCACCTCGATTGCAAGGCTGGAGCGGTCGAACGACGAAGCTCCTCCCGGCGCATATTCTCCCAGCGAGATCGGATGCTCAAGATCGGAGGTCTTCGCCGGCTGCCACTTCCCGTTATAATATTCGCTCCAGCAGAGCACCGCCTGTACGGTCTGCTGCGGGGTGGCGAAATTCATATCATCCAGCTCGTCTCCTCCGGTCGGCTTCTGGTCCTGGGCGGAGGTGGCGCTCGGGCCGGTCTTCAGGATACGCAGCCAGAACAGCAGCAGGCGATCGCGCCACACCACCGGCATCACCGGGTTGTCCTCGATATCCAGTTTGATATGTTCCCACGAGGTCCAGTAGCCGTACTCGCGGCGGCGGTAGTAGTATTTGCGGTGTGCGCCGGCGGTGCGGGCCACCACATGGTTTATCTCTCCGGTGCGTCCCGCCGGATTGATCGGGATATGATAGAAGGCGCAGGGCTCCAGCTTTGCCACCTCCTCCAGTTTCGACAGATAGTTCAGCATCGCCACCGTGACCGATTCCTCCGTGACATCGCTCTCGAGCAGTTCGCTCTCGATCTCCTTGAAGAAGGGCGATTTGTCGTCGCGAAGCTCCGGCTCCAGCCAGTTCTCCGGATAGAGGAACACCTTCCGGTTGGCCTCCCATACACGGTAGCGCTTCATCCACTCCCACTGCCTGGCGCTGAGGGAACGCGGGGAGACCCGCGGCTCCAGGTTCATCATGCATCGCTCCACGAAAAGCTGTATCGAGGAGATGGCATGGCGGATACGGGAGGTCTGCATGCAGGGCTCCATCTGCACATCCATCAGAAAATATTCGAACAGCTTGTCCGGGGTATCGATATGCTCGGTGGCGGTGCTGGAGCGCATCTGGTGGAGGATATAGGCCACCAGCGCATCCCGTTGCAGGCTCCGCATGGCGTCGTTGATCGGCTGCACCACGGTGCGCCAGTCTTCCGGAGCATAGCGCGCACGCAATGCCGCCTGGAGATCCCGCACGGTGGCCGATACGGGGTTGTTGGTGGTGGCGGCTATCAGCGAGCTTGCCGATATCCCCATTCCCCGCACCAGCGCGAAGGCTTCGTACAGGCGGCGCAGAAGCCCCGGCTGCGAGAGCCCCGTTACGGTGCCCACGAACCGGGCCACCAGGGCGTTGAGCGATCCCTGGTCCCATCCGGTGAGGGTATAGAGCGAGCTTGTGGGAGTCACGGTTGCGGCGGCCGGATCGCGCAGTACCGCCAGCAGCGATTCGCCGGTGGCACCGATCCCCTTTTTCACCCGTGCGTAGTCCAGCAGCTCGCGCAGCGGTGCCAGCAGGGCCGCCGGGGTGCCCGCATTGCCTGCAACCGGCAGAGCGTTCAGCCAGCTTGCCCCGGATACTGCCGGGCGCGCAACCTCGGCGGCAGTCAGCCCCAGCGCTTCGGCCAGTGCCCCGGCCTTCAGGAAGCGTAGATAGGCATCGCGGGCGGCGCTGGTGAGCGTGGCCGGATAGAGCAGACGCGCCGGGATAGGCCCGCGCCCGCTGCCGGCGGTTTCCCACTGAAGCCGCATGGTGTTTTTCACCTTCTCCACGCTCAGCTCGAACGCGTAGAGCGTTCCTCCCTTGAGCGTTACCGGCGCCGAATTGCTCCAGATGGTGCCGGCCTGTGCCAGCGCCACCAGCGATCCGTTGATCTTCAGGCGCACCGTGGCCCCCATATCGGCCTCGATGATGAAGTTGTACAGCCCGCTCTCGGCGGCTTCAACGCTTCCGCTCCAGACTCCCGAGATGGCGTTGCCGGGAGATACCGTGTTCGCCGGAAGGGCGTTCGCCGAGGATGCGGCGTACGTCATGGAGGTGGTGATCGCCGGTGTATGCGGCGCCGTGCCGACCGTATCGCTGCTGTAGAACTGTGCCGAGAGCCCCTGTTGCTCCAGTCCGAGCAGATCCTCCAGCGCCGCCCGGGAGGTATTGCCGGCCACATGCAGTCCGGCCGATGCGGGCGAGGCATATACCAGTGTTTCGGCGAACGCACGGTCGGTTCCGGCCGCATCGCCCAGGCGTTGCAGGGCCTGCTGGGTTTTCCGCTTGCTCACCAGGGAGGGAAGGAAGTTCGCCAGGAGCGCATTGCGCCTGGTCTCCAGGGGATCGCCCGAGGCGATGAACGCCCCGTACAGAGGGAGCAGTTCCGCATACTGGGCGAAGAACGGGCCGACCGCGGTGTTGTTGGCCGCGTAGAGCACATCGATGGCCGCCGGGAAGAGCGTCTGGAACGCGGCAAGGGAGCCGGGGGCAGTTGCGTTGACTTCGGCCACGACGGCCGGAGCCGTGGCGGTGGCCTTGATGGCGTTCCGGGTTGCCACATCCATCACTCCGGTGAAGCTCAGCTGCTTGCTGAAGCTGTCGTAGGAGAGGCGGGAGACGGGGGTGCTGCCGTAGGTTCCCGCCGCAACGTCGATGGCGGCCGAGAATGCCGGGCCGAACGAGGAGGCGAAGTGGTTGTAGGAACTGCCGGAGACGAAGGTATTGTTCAGCAGGGCGAAGAAGAAATTGGTTGCCTCGGTGCCGTATACCAGCGTCATGCGGGCGCGGGCTATCTCGCCATCCGGATCATCGGCGATCGCAAATTCCTGCTCGATCCTGGAGAAATCATCGCGCAGCGAGCGGACGAAATCATTGATGCGCGCCGCATCGGGGGCCGATTGCCCGCTGAGATCCTGATTCCACACCAGATAGAGCGCCGAGGTGGGCTTCAGCCCCAGCTCCTTCAGGTCCTCCACGATGGTTGCCAGGCGGAGGATTGCAGGGTCGGTGAGGCTGGGAACCGCGAACGGATCGAGCCCGGTCAGGTTCATCAGCAGCAGAAGCTCCTGCACGCTGATGCGGAGGGCACGCGCCAGATATCCGCGCCGGAACATCGCGCTGACAGCCGCGATGCTCAGCGGTGTGGACGGGGTGTACCCGAGCGATGCGAAGATCCTGTCGAACTCCTCGCCGGAGAGATTCAATGCCGCACGAACCGATTCGGCGTGGTCGGCCAGCGGGATGCCGGCGTTGGTAAGGAAGCTCCCGTAGCCGTCCTCGGCGTAGACCGGGTTCTGGTGCAGGACGGCCGGGTTCAGGAACATCTGGCGGTAGAGCCCCGCGGTATCGGTGCCGATGGGCGACCAGAGCGCAAGCACCGACAGCAGGTCCCGCTTCGGCGTCAGGTTCAGCTCGCGCATGATTCTGACGACGATGCCGAGACGGGGCAGAAGGGTAAGGAATCCGTTGTCCAGCTCCGTTGCCGTATCGATATCCGTTGCTGCCAGCGGTGCCATGTCGGCGCGATAGAGCGCGCAGATTGCCGCATCGGTCTGCTCGATGCTCCACCCGGTCTTTTTCCAGAGGCGGATGAAGCGGAGGATGCGGATGAACTCCGCGGCGCCAAGCCTGGTGGATGTATCGCTGGGGCTGGACATCGGCTTGGAGAATCGAAGTTCGAGCGCATCGAAGCTGCACGGATCGGCGTTGGACGTAACATCGGCCAGCACGATCAGCCCCATGATGCGGGCATAGTTCGCATTGTCCTTCACCCACGCCTTGATATTGCCCCCGTAGGCAGCCGGGTTCAGCGCCCCGGCACCGGCCGGCAGAAGCGCATCGAACTGCGCATCGGTGGAGGTGTTGTTGTTCACCTTCAGGGCCTGAAGCATCGGGAAGCTGACTCCCAGACGCTCCAGCTTCGGGATAAGATCGGAGCTGGGGTTGATGAACCGGGTGCGCAGAACCGCTGCAAGCTCCTCGTAGCTCAGCCCCATGCGGCGGGCGAACTTCTTCGCGTTGGAGAGTGCGGCGATCACCGCGGCATCGGTCGTACCGCTGGCGAATCCGTACATGCGCCAGAGCGAGACGGTGGTGGAATCGGTGAGTATCTCATATTCGGCACGCGAAAGCCCCAGTTCCTCCATAAGGATATCGCGCCATCCATACGGCGCGGCTCCCGCCTCCAGATTGTCGTGCGGGCGAAGCCGTTCCATCGAAAGGGCGAGAGGAATATCGAACTTGCCGAAGTGGCGCCGCAGGCTTTCCAGCGGCTGATGAAACGGCAGCGGTGCCGGGAAACGCTGGTTCGCCAGCGTGGCGTAGGCCGAATCGATCACGAATGCGGGGCTCGCCAGCAGATCCTCCGATCGGCTGGTGCCGGTATCATGCCCCACGTACCCGGTCAGCGAAAACGACTGGACCGTGTTGGCGATGTAATACTCCAGCGTCTCGTTCACCACGTCGATATAGGGGAGCGCCGTATTGGTATTCTCGCAGGTCAGCGGAAGATGCTGGATATCCGGACGGCGGTCGAACAGCACCTTCTGCGCCCGCTCCAACGGCACTGGCGGAGCCGGGGAGCCGGGCAGAGGGGGGGGAGGCGGCTGATCGATGAAGTAGAGAAGATCGGTCATATAGGCCGCCGGAGAGAGTACGGAGCGGCAGTGATCGCAGGAGCAGAAATCCATCTCGCCGAAGAGCGATTCCAGCGTCGTGTAGGCCAGCACGTCATCGGTGGTCGACATGAGGCTCATCCCCATGAGGCTCATCCCCTGCGGCGGGGAGAGATTCACCGAGCCGGGGCCCATCGGGGCCGGCTGGAGGATCTGGCGCGAACCGTCGGAGCCTGCATCGTCGGCCCCCAGCGGCATCCCTCCCAGAGCCAGGCCGTTCTTGGCGGTCATGTAGCTGATGGCGATGTTGAGCACGGCATTGTGGATCTGCATGGAGCGGTCATGAACCTTTTCGGCCTTCTCGGTGCCGCCACGGGCATCGCCGAACGATTCTACGAACGTATCCCTGTCGTAGCGGGCCACGTGGGTTGCCGAATCCAGATCGTTGCTCAGCAGGCCGGTCATCGTCTGCTCGTCCTGGCTGATCTGATACACCCGTTCGATCCGCTTGAGGCTCTGGACCACCTCGGGTTCCACATCCAGGTTGTTGCTGGCGATATACTGCTGCAGCGGCTGGATGCCGAACTGGAACGATTCCTTGTGCTCTGCCAGAAATCCCTCCACCTGCTGCGGCTGCTCCACCGGGAGCGTTCTCTGGGCCACCATATGCGCCACCGATGAGGTGGGGTAGCTGATGCGGATCTGCGCGGCGAGATATTCGGCGTAATTGGATTTTCTCTCCTCGTCGGTCTCGCCGGGAATTTCCGCCGGAATTTCTATTCCCTGCTCCAGCAGTTCCGCCCATGCCGATGCGCGATGGAATCCATGATCCGGCAACCGGGTCATATCGCCCATGGAACTACCTCCGGATGCCTCCCGCACGGCGGCCATCAGCGGTGCGTTGTTGATGGTCAGAAATGCGAGCTTGCCATCGGTCTGAAGCCGCGAAACCATGTCATCGCCTATCTCCGAGATATCACGCCAGAACTGATCGGGATCATCGCGATGGGCCGCATAGCTGCTGGCGACAATCGCCTGCTGGTCCTCTCTCAGCCCTGCGGTGGCAAGCATCGCTCCGAGCGACGAGATGCCCACCTGCGGGGTGCCGTTCAGGAGGTTCGCGGCGCTGAGCGACTGGAACCGGTCTATCACCTCCGGGATATACGCCACCCGGTTTGCGGGAATGATTCCCTGTTCGGCAGCCGTTTCCCAGATCTGCTTCAGCGTTGCCGCGTCGGTGTGATAGATCGTCTGATCGTTCGCGGCCAGCCCGGCACGGAAGAGCGCGTAGAAAAATGTCGGGTCCACGGCAACGGCGGCGCCGAATTTATCGGCGAGGGCGGCCATCGCCACCGCGCGCGCATCCCAGCCGCTCTTGTTCGCCAGATAGGTGATATCCTGGCGGTCGGCGGTTTCCTGGAGATTGCGGAGCGTGCCGGCGTAATGGTTCCTGAGGTTCAGCGTCAGCGTGTCGTATTCGCTCTGGAGCGCGGGAGAATCGGCCGGCAGCGTAACGTTCAGGGTTTCCTTGCCGGAGGCATTGTAGCGCACTTCGGAGGCGGCGATCAGGGTTTCATTCGAATATACCCTGGCCTGGAGGTCGGGGCGCTTCTTGCCACGCGAGGTTACCAGCGATGCATCGAAGGCCAGAGAGTAATCGCCGCAGGGGTTGGTGGTGGTCTGTGCAAGGAGAACATCCTGCCCGACCCCTTTATCGACTATTCTCACCTGCAAGCCTCCTATGCTGGCGCGGTCGGAGCTTGAGATTGCGCCGGTGATCGAATAGCTGGTGGTGTCTGTATCGGCGCAGCCGGGATGCGTGGTGCCGGGGTTGCCGCTATCGGATAGGGGAATTGCCACGAGGGTTTCTCCGGTGTTGATATTCCATAATATGGTGCCCTCCGTACTCGCAAGGAGTGTGGTGCCGGAGAATACCTTGAAAAAAAGATTGGGACTGTGGTTGCCGAACAGGCCGTCGAAAAACGCCTCGGTGAAGGTCATCTGAAACAGCCCGCTGGTGCCGGTGGTGGTATTGCCGATGGCCGAGCCGACGATATGATCGTTATCCCAGGCTTCTATCCGCAGCCCGGCGACGTTCGCCCCGGAGCTGCGGGTAACCTGCCCGTTGATGGTGTAGTTCTGCTCTTTGGGAACCGTTACGGGGATGGGGAGCTCGCCGATGGTATTCCTGGTCCAGACGACCGAGCCCTCGGTGCTTTCAAGGAGCGTGGGGCCGGAGAACACATCGAAATACAGGAACGGCTCATGATCGCCGAAGAGCTGTCGGAAAAACGATTCGGTGAAGCTGGCCTGGAACCTGCCGTCGCTGCCGGTAGTGGCCGTGGCGATGGCGTAATTGACGATATGGTGGCCGTCGCGCACATACACCTGGAGCCCGGTAACGCCCTGGCCGTTATCCTCGTCGAACACATGGCCGGCGACGGTATAGACGGTATCGGGGGATTTCGAGGTGACGCCTATCTCCACCCTCTCCCGCCACTGCAGATTCCACACCAGATAATCCTCCGTGCTGGCAAGGAGGGTATCATCGGAAAATATCTTGAAATAGACCGATGGCTCGCGGCCCTGGAATATCTCATAGATCCATTTCTCATCGAAGCTCAGCAGGAATTGCCCGTAGGCGCCGGTGAAGGTGGTGAGGATGGGATAGTCGATCTGGTGTTCGGCGTCCCAGATCTCCACGCGAAGCCCGGATATGCCTTCCCCCGACTCCTGGTTGAATACCGTTCCGTTGATCGTATGGATGCGGTCGTGCTCCCAGCGGAAGGGGATGATGATGCTTTTCCCTTCGTACCGGTTCCAGATTATCTGATGGCGGGTATCGCGCACCAGCGAATCTCCGGCGAATACCCGGAAGAAGAGAAACGGCTCGCGTCCCTGGAACAGATCCTCCAGGAATCTCGCTGCGAACTCCAGATGGAAGTTCCCGTTGGTGTCGGTAAGCTGGCTGCTGATCGCATGCTGGATCAGGCCATCGTTGTCCCAGGTCTCCACGCGCATCCCGGAGCCGGGCTCGCCGGAATCCTCGTCGAATACCATACCGTTCAGGAGATAATTCTCCCCGGTGAACCGGTATATGGGGAGCTCGATCAGCTCTTCGCCATCACCGTATTTCCAGATCACTTCGTTCTCGGTGGTGCCCAGCAGCGCTTCCTGCAACCATATCTGGAAGAAGAGTTGCGGTTCCCGGCCGTCGAAAATAGTGGTGAGATAATATTCCGAAAATTCCATCCGGAAATTTCCATCGCTGTCGGCGACGGCGTTGCCCACGGCATACGCGATACCGTGCTCGGTATCCCATGCCTCCACACGGGCGTCCGGGATGCTCTCCCAGGATTCCCTGTCTATGACCCGGCCATTGATTCTGATCAGATCAGCCATTAGGCCCTCTTATGAAGTTCGTGCAGGGCACGGCGAACGCTCGCCGTGCCGCTGCTGTATTGATGGTGAAGTTGTGTTGTGGTTCCGAACGACAGCCCGCTACCGGACTCCCTTGTAGAATCGGAAATCATAATCCGGAACACCGGATACGAATATTTCCTGGAAGTCCTTGGTGATATGATCGGTGAATTTCCCGGTCTTCGCCACCTTGACTTTCGGATCGTCGTTGGCACGCGCCCATTCCGGAACGAACCGTTTCTTTTCGGTGCCATCCGGCATTTTCATCATGCGTTCGTGGGTTCTGCTCTTGCTTCTGGTGTTGAACAGGTCCGCTCGCGGGCTTATCCAGTGCGTTGCGCCGCTGGTTGGATCATTCTTCGTCGGATTCTTGTCCTTCAGCCGTGTCTCGGCGGCCGTGACGCTATCCTTGAAGTTCCCCAGCCAGATCAGCTTCGCGGTAAGGGACATCGAATCGGTAATCCGTTTATCGATCTTCTTGTAGTCGGAGACCTCGTCGCCAACCGGTTCGCGCACATTGTTGCCGGTTTTGTTCAGCCAGCCATACGCCACCGCTTCCTTTGCCTTCATCGACGAGGTGTTGGCTTCGTTGGCAACCACGTTCGCCAGAAGCAGGGTCTTGTCGTCGAATGTGTGCGTGTTGAAAAACTTCTGGAGCTCCTTGTATTTCTCAAGCTCGGCGCGGCGTTTCGGGACATTGCGATTTTGCAGCTCCTTCTGCGTGGCCTCCTTTATCTGTGCGTCGGTGTAGGCTTCCAGCGTCTTGTATTGTTTCTGCAGAGCGGGGCTGCCGTTATAGGCGTCCTTGTACTTGGTGTTGACCAGATAGTCTCTGTCCTTTGCGAACCGTGCGGCGACATTATCCTCGATCTTCTTGATCGCGGCCTCCTCGTTTTTGACGTGGTCGTCGAGCGTCTTGCGGGCTGCTTTGAGGAACGTATCGTTGTCGCCGGAGAGCTGCCCGTCGGGATCGGAATAGGTGATGGGATTATTCCGTGCGTAGCGATAGAGGTTCTGCCCGTCGATAAGCCCTCCGGGATCGCAACTGGTCCAGCGTCCCAGCCAGGGCGCATAGTAACGGGCGCCATGATAGGAGAGATCGTTCTCCTCGTCCCGCTCCTTTCCGGTGTACCGGTAGCGTTTCGGCGTATCGGTGGCGTTGCGTATCCCCTGGTAGGAGGTTGCTCCGTAGGGGAAGTGCTCTTCGTAGGAGATCACATCGGCGTTCTCATCGAGTTCGAGCGAGGCCGAGCCGAGATGATTTCCGTACTGGTAGCGGATCATCCGCGCGGGAGCCGGGTCGTTGTTGTTCAGATCGACCGTGCGAGTCTCCACCATGAGCACGCGCCGCTGGCCGATCATCACATGAAGCGTCTCCCGCTCCCGCAGCACGGTGGTTCCGGCCGTATCATATTCGCGGTAGATCTCGAACGGCCCCAGGTAGATACGCTCGGTCTTGCGTGTCGGGGTGCCGCTTCCGCTGGTCTGGCGGTAGGTGATCTTCCGGGTGCGTTCCCCCTGCGCCGAGTAGGTATAGTAGGTGGTCTCCGGCATGCCGCTCCCCGTCACCTGCCGCGTGGTGGATTGCAGCCGGTCGTAGCTGTCCCAGGTCATCTCCGGCAGATGCGGCATACGGGTCATGTTGCCATGCTCGTCGTGGCGATATCCGGCGGTGTAGGGGCCCGCCGGGGGATCGCCGGGCATGCTCGTGGCGGAGAGCCGGTTGTTGGTTTCCGAGGGGGTGATAAGGCTCGTCTCCCGGTAGGAGTACCGGCGGGTCCAGCCGCCGCTCGCGACCTGATGGATCATCTCCAGGATATTCCCGACCGGATCGTAGGCGTAGTGTTCGGTATAGTTGCCCACGGCGTTTCCATCGCCGGGAGAGGGTATTCTCATCCGGAAGCCATCGTTGTTATCCGGCTGCTGCGCCCCGTTGAGCCCGCCTCCGGTCAGCCCCAGATGTTCGCGCCCGCTCGCCGCTATCAGGCGATAGAGAGGATCATAGGTATAATCGGCCGAAGGGCTTACCCGCTGGTTGCGGAAATAGATGACGTTATGGATATCGGCATCATCGCGCAGGCGGGTGATATTCCCTGCCGGATCGTAGGTATACGAGAGCGCCTGCACCACGCGCGCATCCGGGTTGGGATGGGGGCGTGTGGTGGCAAGGGCCGCAAGACGAAACGTCTCGGGATCGTACCGGTAGCGTGTGACGCTGCCGTTGCCCAGCACCACCTCGGTTTTCTCCCCGCGGGCATTATAGGCGATACCGGTCACCGCATGGACGTCGGCGGTGGTGGTATCGAGCAGACCGGCCGGAACCGCTCCCTGTCTGATCCACACGTCCACGGCTTCCAGCAGGTTCGCCTGGTTGTACAGCGGCTGCATCACCGACGGGCGGCCCGTTGCACGATGCGGCGTCACCATCTGAACCGGGCGATTGAACGCATCGAAGAGGGCGGAGGCGGTGAAGGCATCGGCCGGGTCCAGCAGCGGCGCGGCCGCCGCATCGAGCGCGGAGATGTCCAGCACCGGGGAATCGGCGATGGCCGCAACCGGGGTCCAGTCCGGCGTACGATCCAGTGCCGGAGGTGACGTCGCCGCCGGGGTATGCAGGGCCAGATGGCGTCCGCTTCTGAGGAGATTCCCCTTGAAGTCGAATGCATCGGAGCTTGCAACCCCGCTGCTGTCGTAGTGGCGGAAGACCCTTCCCTTCAGATTCAGCGCGGGATCGGGATGGCGATCGCCATAGACCACCCGTTCGGCCAAGGTCTCCCCGGACCCTCCCTGTGCCATATAGCGGTGGGTGGGGCGGCGCAGCAGGTCGTACAGCAGCCGTATCCGGAAATCCCTTTCATCCCACCCCCGTATCATCGCCCCGAGGATATCGGGAAGAATGCGCCGTTCGCCTCCGTCCATGCCGTTATGGTACAGGGGGCGCCCGGCGATATCATAGCCGGCGATGTAGATGAAGCCTCCTCCGGAGAGCGGTTCGCGCAGGCAGTATTCCACCATGCGCCGCTCGCGCGCATCGATCACCGCCAGCGGTTTGTTCTCCGTATCGAACGCGGTGCGTGTGGCGTAGCGCCTGCTGACCCCCGCATCGATGCCGTTATCGGCCACCAGAAGGGAGGTCCGCCCGAGGGAATCGAAATGGGCGACCGGGGGCGTTGCGGCATGTGCGGCGGCCTTCAGCGCGGCGTCCCGGTTGGCGCTCCGCTCTTCGGGCGTGTTGCCGAATGTTCCGCCGATGCGGAGGTCATGCCACGATGTGAACGCGCCGGGCGTGCCGCCGAACACTCTCAGGAAGAAATCTCCCACATCGGGATCGGTGCGGGGATCGCCGATGCCCACCGTATCGTTGCCGTCCCAGGTCTCCTGGCGCCAGGGGTCGAAGATCGTTTTTTCGAAGGTGTTGTCCGGATGCAGCGTCGCGATAAGCCGCTCGGCCGGATCGTAGAAGAAGATGGAGCTGACGCCTGCCTGCCGGTCGAACTCGAAGCGGTGCGTATCGGAGAAAAAGGGTTCGTAGGTGCGGACCGCTTTTCCCTTGTTGTTGTAGACGGTCCATCCGGTTCCGATCCAGCGCGGGGAGATATCGGCTCCTCCTTCGGCGAGCGGGCCGGGCTCGGCGAGCGCCTTTTTCTGTGCCTCGCGGACAAAGCCGTCGGAATAGGCGAACAGATGATGGAACAGCGGCAGCTCTCCGGGTGCCAGATCGGAGACATGGGTTGAGCGTGTCAGGGTGTAGACCATCGCCGGCTCGGGCTCGGCAAGATGACGGGTCCGATAATAGGCCAGATAGTCGGCGATGACCCGCGAGGTGGCATCGCCCAGGATGGCGGCGGGATCGGCCAGCGGATTGGCGCGCACCGCCAGCACCGTCGGCTCCGGCAGATCCGGATCGAACCCCGCGAGCGAATCTCCCTCGCCGGCCTTGCCATAGACCGCTGTGCCGGCCACCATGCCGAGACAATCGAACGCCACCTCGCTGGAGTTGCCGTTCGGATCGGTGCTGCGGAACGGCTGCAGCACGCGGTAGTCGTTCGTGGCGGTGGTGACGTTCCCCACCGCATCGGCCGATCTCTCCGTCAGCAGATCGTAGTCGTCGTAATCGGCCCGGCTTACCGCGCCGAACGGATCGACCGAGCGGCGCGCCTTGTAGAAATGCGCCCGTGCCTGGGCCAGTTCATCGGCCGGGGTTGCGGGGGCGGGGGAGAAGAAGATCCGTCCGGATGGAATCCACCAGTCGCTTCCTCCGGGAAATTGCAGGTAGCCCGCTTCGGCCAGGGTGGCGCCCGTTACCCGCGAGCCGAAGATGCGCGTGACGAGCCCCGGCGTCAGTGCGAGCTGATAGGACTCTCCCGGCAGCGCGTGCGATTCGGCGGTGCCGAGCGGGAGAAGGCCGCTCATATCGTCTTTGCGGTAGAGGGTGCGCGTCCGCTCCACGACCCGGCGTGCAAGCCCCGCCGGTGTGCCGGTTCCTTCGATGTCGGGAGTGGAAACCTCCTCGTACGGGATGTCGTGAGAGCCGCTCCAGAGCGTGCTCCAGTGAACTTCCATCTCACTGAAACTGAACCGGTCGCCGGCGGCCGGGGTGATCCCTGTCAGTTCCGCGGCGATCGTCTCGCACGGCACCGGCGCGCGATATGCGTCGATAGGGGAGCTATCCCATGGGGTGTTTACCGGCGCGGTGAATTTCTGCTCGGTGCCTCCGATGTGCAGACGGCTCTGGTCGTGCGCCAGCATACTCCGGAACGTGGTGCTGAGATCCGGTTCCGGTTCGGGGTAGCCGGGGCGGCGGCCGTAGGCCACATTCACTGCCTGCAGAGGATTGCCGAAGCTATCGGTTGCAAGGGTGATATCGTGGCTGATCCGGGGATCATCCGGCTGGCGCTCGTAGTGATAGTTTAGCACCTCGCGGTCGTGCACCAGAACGATGTTGTGGTGATTGGGACCGCGGCGCTGGAGTACCTCTACCGTGAAATTCCGCTCGGTGACCGTATAGGGATGCTCCGCGCGTGCGGTTCCATCCTCGGCATAGACCTCGATGCGGAGCGTGGAGCCCTTGAGGGCGCGATAGGCCTCGCGCAGCTCATCGGGAGAAAGTCCCGCAGGGAGTACCGTATCGGGGAGGAGAAGCGCCTCGCGCGCGGCTCTGGCGGCGGGGCTGCCGCCGCGTGCCGCCGGTTCGGTCCAGTACTCCTCCATATACTGGCGCGAGACCGGCCCGGCCTCCATAAAGGCACCGGTATGGAACCAGGTTCTGGTACGCATGGGGGGCGTCCACGATGCCGCGTCCCAGTTGGTAGCAGGCGCATCGGGGAAATCGGTGTCGTCGCGGTGCTCCTCGGTATCCCACTGCTCCACCATGCCGAAGCCCCGGAACTCCCGGTCGGTCCCATCGAAATAGCCGTGATGATAGGCGTAGCGCGTTACGAACCGGCTCCGCCCGATGAAATCATACACCTCCATCCGTTCCACCACATGCACCAGGTTCGGCAGCTTCGTGATCCACGGTGTTCCGGCCATCCTGTCGGCCAGATAGAACTGGGTGGAGGGGGCGTAGCGCACGCGGGTTTCGGCCCCCAGGTTGTTGCGCGAGGCGATCATCAGATGCGGTTTCACTCCCCCCATCAGATCCACATAGAGCAGCGGTGCCGAGGCATGGGCGGGGAGCGGGGAGGACCACACCAGGCAGGCGGTGCCGTTGCCCAGCAGATCGAACACCTGCACGGCGCTCAGGGTGTCGGCGGTGGGGAACACCGCGATCCGGATTGGCGCCGCCCAGGAGTTCCCGGAGCGATTGAAGCAGACGTGCACGCCATTCTCCCCGATATAGAGCACGTCGGTGCTGCCGGAACCATCGATATCGGCAAGGCGAACCCGCGCCGGATCGAACCGTTCCTGATCGGTGAACCGGGGCGCGTGATCCATGCTCACCCTGGCGCCGAACCGGCCGTAGCCCAGGTTGGGCCAGTAGCAGATCTCGCCGTTGCGCACCCGCACGATATCGGCAAGGCCGTCGCCGGACATATCGGCGATGAAGAGCGTCTGGGTGCCGTCGGCCATCACCAGCTTCGGTCCCCGTTCCTCGTCCCACCCGGATGCCACCCGTTGCGGCTCGCCGAACCCCTGTTCGCCGATGGAGGGATAGAAGGTGAAGGCGCCATCTTCGGTGATGAGCACATCGCCGAGGCCATCGCCGGTCAGGTCGATGAAGCGGAGGTTCGGTTCCGACCAGTTGATCTGCGGCAGCGATGCGAACTGTTTGAACGGCTTCCAGCTCTCGTGGGCGGTCCGTTCGAAGAAGCCCGGCAGCGAGGGATCGAGCGATACTGCATCGATCTGGCCGTCTCCATCCACATCCATCAGGCGTACTCCGCCGGAGAGATCGGAGTGGGAGGGGATGCGCCGTACGGTTTCCATGGGGCCGAACCGTGCGCGGGTCACGGGCCTGCCGTGCGGGCCGGTGATCCGGTTGAGAGGGCTCAGGTTGCGCTTGTATCCCCATCCACCGCCGAAATCGGCCAGGATGCCGGAGAGCCCTTCGCCATCGAGATCCACCCACTGGTAGCGCGATCCGTCGATCCCCTCCGGCAGGTTCGCGAAGCTGTCGCGATCGAGCGAGAGAACATCCGGCTGCACGGCCGGTTTGCTATACTCGAACTCCACCGGCGGCATCGAGCGCGCCCGGTAGCCGCTTCCATTGCGGCGGTAGCCGGTCTGCGTCACCGAATGCAGAAATGTGTAGATGGGGTTGGAGGGATCGGCCGGCGATATCTCGTCGGAATAGAGCAGATCGCTGCTCCGCACCAGGCAGTTTGCCCCCACCCCCGGCTCGTCCAGGAAGTGATGAAACATCAGAACGCGTTTGCAACGGCGGTAGGTGCGCACCTCGAACCCGGAGCGATAACTGGAAAATGGATCGGGGCGTACCGGCCAGGGGCGATCGGCCGCCGGAAGCGGGGAGACCGGGGCGTGGTCGCCGTAATCCAGCACCAGCTCGAAATGCCAATCCTCCGGCAGCGGGGACTCGCTCCCGCCCGCCGGCCAGCTGGCGAACCAGGGCTCGGCATTGCCATAGAGCACCCGTTTCAGATAGCGCCCCGCCGCGCGCGAGGCTGTTGTGCGGTTGGTTTCGTGCGCGGCGGATGTATCCACCCCGGCGCTGGTTTCGGCCGCGTACCGGTAGTCGATCAGGTTCCCATTGTCGTCGAAGCTGCGGCAGATGAGCCAGGAGAATATCTTGCGGGGATCGTCCGGATCGGCGATACGGCTGTCCGGATCGTACCCGTAGAGTGTGGTAATGTTGTCGCGGGTGATGGTGCGCCAGTGGCTGATGCCGCTGGCCGCCGCCTTCCAGCGCTCTATGCGGGCGAACAGGCCCTCGATGCGCGGGCGGTACAGGGCTATATCGTAGAGCACTCCATACACGGTGCGCTGCATCCGCAGCGGTTCGTCATCCTCATCCAGAACCGGGACCAGATCCTCCGCCCCGGAGATGATGAACACGTCGGATTCGCCGCTGTCATCATAGCGTGGAAGCCCCTTATCCGTCTTCCTCGTGATTTCCGGAAGACCCACGCTCCAGCCGAACCCGAAGGGGCTGTTACCCGACCCGGAATTGTACGAGAGGGAGAGTTGCGGCCCGAACCCGGAGCGGCCCTGGCTGGAGGCCAGCGGTACCGACAGCGAGCCGGTTCCGGTGGCGGCGCTCACTCCGAATTTTTCGCCGATTCCCCGTATAGCGCCCCCTCCTTTCGGGAGGGAAATCGATGGAACGGACAATGGTTTTATGCCAGGCGATTCTTTTTGTGCTGTGTTCGGCGATGATGGCGAAGCATTCGATGAGGGCGACGTTACGTCTGCTGTATTGTTCTGTTGTGGTGTTTTTTCGGTCGGCATGGTGGCATCCCGGTTCATGAAAACCCTCTGCTGCGTCTGCTACCATACACCCTGCTCTGCATTCCGCTAATAATCCCCTCCGGCGCTTCGGTACATGCCTGTACGGACTACGGCATTCCGGTACTTCAACTGGGATCAGCTCTGAATGGTGGCGGTGCTCTGGGGCAACGGACCGACGATGTTGGTATATCGATCCACGCAATAAACGGTTGCTAATATACACGGCCCGTTCATCGGCTGTCAAGAGGGGAGGGGACGGGGCAGAAAATAAAATGTGCGATGATAATAGGCGATATATGGGATTATTCCATAAGAGCCTCTCCCAAAGCTACTTCGATATGGTCTGTATTCCTGTTGCTGGCGTGGAGTTCTAACCCGATACCATGGTGCCAGACGGAAGGATCGAAGTAGAACTCCGATCCAGCCCTGGCGCTTCCGGTACTGTAACTGAACGGAAGGCCTCCGCAGATGAAAGCCGTAACACGATCATTAATCTCACCGCGGCCCATAACCTATCTGTCGCGCGGGAGAACGGTGGGTATCACGTCTTTGTTTCATTCCCGGCAATATGGTATGATTGCCTATCACCCTACATCGATTATCTCATCATTCCGAGAAAGAAAATGCGATTATCATCAATTGCCGTAATTGCTATGATATTAGTGGCCGCCGGTTGCAGGCAGGCGGAGCAGGAGCATGGTGCCGGCATGAGGTCTGAGCCAGGGGGAGAGATTGCGATCAAACCTTACAAGGTCAAAAGAAATTTTCTGATAAGTGGCGATCTCGCGAATCTGTATACCGATCCGATACCGGTGGATAGCGTGATCCACCTGATAAAAGGGGAGAAGGTTAGGATTCTTGCAAAAAATTATCCGAGCCTGGGGCGCCCCGTGCTGATAGCCGACAGCAGGGGCGATACCATATCGATGTTAGGTCCAGGCGGCGGCCAGCATGTTGAGATTCTGATCGATGATGATGAGCAAACCGCGCGCATCGCGACAAATTTCCCGATCGAGCTCGATCCTCTCGAAGAGGGGACGCATATCGTGAGAGTCTATTTGTGCTCAGCGGATAACGAATGCATCAAGGATGCCGTGCAGGTGGGTTTTCTCCCGATCCATATCAATAAGAAAACCAATGATACCAATTTCGCGAAGCTTCCTACAATCGCGTATACCCAACCGCTCAAGTACTGCCGGTCGCGCAACGTGGTCCTGGATTTTGCACTGCATGAAGTTCCCGTTGATGAGCACGGCGTACTTCTAAACGGTTATAGTGTATTTGCGACGCTCAGTAATTCATCAGGGATGAGCGTAACCGCCGAGCTGAAAGAATGGCAACCATGCGATATCGAAAATCTCCGGCCGGGGAAATACACTCTGAACCTTCAGCTTAGACAGAACGGTGTCGATATACCATCATCGTTCGCACACACGACCCGCACATTTTACGTAGTGGGAGAAAGCCGGTAGCCTGAAGAGGCCGGTAGATAAAAGGGGACTTTCCCTTGACATTACTGATCTCCTCTGTATTTTTGCCATCCCCTCCGCACCCTGCTTCCCACGTGATTTCCCGCCAACTCATTTTCATGTGAGTATTGTCGTATGAATCCTCCCTTCGAAGTCATATACGCACTTGCTGCGCGCGCGCGCAAGCCGATCGAGAGTGAAGTCCATCTTGCATTTGAGGATATTCGGAATATGTGTGCCGGACGGTCGCTCGGGCTGCTTCGTACCACCCTCACGCCTGGTAGCGGGGCACGGCTTGCACATTCGTTTATCCCCCTTGTCTGTATCCTCGGCTCCGGCCCGGAAGGGGAGGCCGATACGGTGAATGCCGGTCACGAGGCGGCACGAACCGTGCAATCGCGCCTGGGGACGATGTGCACCTTCGCTCCGGCCGCCCAGAGAGTATATATATACCTGCTGACCGGAGAGGTTGATGATGATAAACCGGCTGCCATGGATCATGGGGAGTGGCGTCGTCTGCTGAGGCTGCTCTCTGCCAGGCAGTGCGTTGTACGAAACTGCTCCATCTCCAGGCTGCGTGCGATACTGCGTGCGGATCTGGCTGATGCGCTCGAATTGCATGTGCAGCATATCGGGCAGTGGGATCGTAACGCGGCTGTGAGGGATCTGCATGAGTCGATAGCGATGGGGTATCGCGAATGTTACCTCCGCGTGCCCGGAAGTTTCGAAGCCCTTGATGAGATCGTCTGCTGTGCAACATCCCCGGCACTTGTTACCGGACCACGGCGTGAGGGAAAAAGCGCTCTGCTTGCCAACTGGATGCCGCATCTACAGGAGGTCTGGCCGGATGCCGTCATCATCCAGCACTTTGCCGAGGTTGATGGCGAAGGGGCATCATATGTCGGCGTGCTGCGCCATCTATTAAATGAGCTTCACGAGCATCGTCTCTGCCCTGCAGCTACCGAGGGGACTCAAGGGGCATTGGAAGATCTGTTCCGTGCATGGGCACATGCGCCCTCACCGGTTCGTGTCGTGGTGGTGATCGACGGGCTTGATCGCCTCAATGAACGGGGCCGCTCCCTCCGATGGCTGCCACAAAAGCTTGGCGAGAATATTTCGATTGTGATTTCCGCGGCGGTTACCGACACTGCCGACCCGGTTCTCGCGGCTGCTGGCAGGCGGGGATTGCCTGTGGTTTCTCTGCGGACCCCACCCGAGATGCGTGTGCCGATCGCAACGCTGATGATGAAACCCGGTCGGTCGCGCCGGGCTGCGGCCTCCCCTGAAGAGGATATAAGCGGCCTGAGCATGGAGGATCTGGAGACACGTATGGTGATTGGTGAGGCGGAGGGCAGGGCTCCCCTGCTCGATGCCCAGGAGCGTACGGATCTGGTTGATCGTGTGACATCGGCAACCTCCGGAGATGTGATCCGGTATGCGCTTGAGTTGTTTGCCGATACCGCGCCTATACCCTATCTGCTTGGCTTGATCTGTGCGTCGCGCCGGGGACTTGACGTTAACGATATCTGTGACCTGCTGGATCTCTCAGATCAGAAGGTGCGTTCCCTGCTGGCTGATATCGGGCATCTGACCGTATGGCGCGGTGGTCTGATCCGCCCGTATAATGCCCTTGTGCGCGATGAGACGAGCAGCTGGATCTCCGGATGCGGGTATGATATTCCGGATCTGCACGAGATCCTCGCCCGCCATTTCGCCGCCAGCACCGATACTCTGCGACGGGTACACGAGACACCCTGGCACTGGCATCGTAGCGGTAATCTTGATGCGCTGCGTGATTGCATCTCCGACCTTTCGATCTTCACTGGCATTGTCGAGCATGGACGGGAGCACGAGCTGCTGGGATATTGGAAGGATGTGGGAACCTATCGTGAGGCAGGAATCACCTATGCTGATCGTGTGGGGTGCCTTCTTGCGGATATGGACGATCTTCCGGCCGGCACTGATATCATTGCAATACTTGAACAGCTCGGCGCGTTCGTGGGTTCCTGCGGCGTCTATGATGTTGCCGAACGCTTCCTTGACCAAGCGCTCCAAAAGCGGGATGAAAGACTCGTCGCCGACGATCCGCGCTCCGATGAGCATCGCCGCAATCAGAGGGCGATCGACAAAGCCCGTGGTGAGCTTGGCGAGATACAGCGGCGGTCCGGCCACTACGCACAGGCGATCGACAATCTGCGCCGTGCGTATGAGTCGCTGAAGGCCGACCCCGAGGCCGAAGTAACGGTGCTGGCTCAGGTTGCCAACGATTTCGGGCTCACGCTTCACGAGGCCAACCGGCGCATCGGCGAATACGATCCCCTGGCGTTGCTCCGCGAGGCGCTGAAGCTGAAGACTGAACTGTTCGGGCTCCGCCACCGATCCTCGGCAGAGACCTTCAGTGACATGGCATTGCTGTACCAGCGTAAGGAGACCGCTCATCTTGCCGCAGCACTCTGCGAGAAAGCCCTGCAGGTGCTTGGCTGCGAGCGCTTCGGTTCGGCTTATAGCGATGACGGGGATTTTTTCAGTGATTCCGACGGCATGAGTGCTGCCACGCTCGATGCAGCGACCATCCTTACCAATCTCGCCGGTGCCCGTTTGAAAATAGAGCGCCGGGCAACCGCCGTTGCGCTCTATCATCGTGTTCTCGAAATCCGGGAGCGTCTTCTTCGGCCGGAGCATCCGTACGTTCTGGTGGCGCGCAACAACGCGGCCGTGGCTCTTATGAAGTATGGCGATTTCGCCAATGCCGAGGCAATCATCCGTGAAGCGATCGCCGATGCCGAGCCTGCTATCAACGATGACCACCCGCTCGTGCTGAGCACCGTAATCAACCTTGCGAATGGGCTACGCAAGATTGCGGGCCGGCTGGCGGCCGATCCTGGGGGTGCTGATCGATCGGTTCTGCTGGTTGCCGAAGCTCGCGGCCTTCTCCTGAAAACGCTCGGGGCCACACTGTGCGCGCTGCCCTCGGGGCATCCTATTATAGTGGCCTGTCTGGACAACCTTGCCGCTACATTCGTGCAAATGGGGGAACATGAACTGGCGGTGAAGCGATTCGAGCAGACGATCGCGGAATCCAGGAAGGCGCCTGAACCGGACGAACAAGGTATAGCGTCGGTGCTCGTGCGATATGCCGTATCGTTGCGCGCGCTGGGGCGGCACGGGGATGCGCGAGAGAGACTGCATGAGGCGTTCGAGATCCATGAGAAGCTCTCCGAGCCCCATCACCGGTCATCCCTTCATGCGCTGTATCGGCTTGCCGTGGTCAGTGATGATCTCGATCTGCCCGATGCCTGCGCGTTGCTGCTACTGTTCATCCGGCGGCATCCAGATTCCGATAGTCCTATGACAGGCGATGCCCGGGCGCGCAGCAGCCGCCGCCGATGCGAAGCAAGATCTAGAGGAAGAAATAATGATGGAAGGACCCCGAAGGGCCCTTCCGGATAAATCCTCCGCACGAGTTCAACGTGGAGTGAACCTGCGCGGCTTGGTGCGGGCGAAGGGGTGGAGCAGAGGATCAAGCTCCCCCGTGGCCCTGTCGATCAGCACCAGCTCGATGGTGTACTCTACTCCTGGGGTGAGACCGGATACCAGATGAGTGTTGGCGACATCAAGGCGATCGACCTCGCTGCCATCGAACTCGCCGCCATCGATTCGTACCGACACCTCGTGATTGATCATGCGGAGCGACCCGGTGATATCGAGTGGCTCGATCGGCACGTTGAGCACGGCGAAGTCAACGATGATATCATTGATGCGATGAGCGGCGCGCGGGAGGTTGTAGACGATCATCGGGCCGGTGTGCTCCCAGGTGGGCCTCGTCTTTCGCTGTATGTGTACTACGCGGCTGATCGCCTGTACCCCCTCCTTGATGCATTCCCCATCGCCGGAGCTGAGAAGGAAATGGAGCATGTGCGTGCCGTCCGGTAAATGGAGGGCATACGGAACGTGCGTTGTGATCCGGCTTGCCTCCGCATCATCGTCGATAAGGATCTCCACATACTGCCCGCCGCCCGGCCCCCCCGCGCCCGTGCTCGGCTTTCCCGGTTTGCCAAGGTCCGGGAGCACGCCATTGATAATGAGAACGTTCGATTCGATAACGTTCGTCTGCTGGTTCGGCAACGGTCCGATCTGGAGCGTGTTCAGCCCTCCGTTGATCCTGTACGAGATGTAGGGCAATGGCCTGATTGCAATCATGGCTGATGCTGGTTAATGATTCGGATTGATGTGCCGCGTTGCCATGGCTGGACGGCACCTGAATGTATCATCGGCTCATCCGGGCTCTGCGTGAGCTTCATCCTCGTTCTCCGTTCGGACCCCGGCCCCGGTGGCCGGGCGGAGGAGGTATTGCCTCTCGTAACAGCCCCAGAAACTCCTCCAGCCTCCATTCGGCTTGTGCCCGCACGGCTTGCGGTATCGGGGCCAGCGGAATCACGATCGATTCCTCGATCGGTGACCGGCGCAGAATTATGGCCCGGATCATATGCGACCGGATGTGCAGCAGGTAGATCGTTGTAGTCTCGGGATCGCGGTCGTGAGCGGCCATTGCCTCGGAAACAGCCTTCACGGTCTGCGTGAGCCGTTCACCCCGGACAAGTGTGACGTCATCGGCGATTTCCGTGGTTGCGGCGCTGATCTCGTGGGAGACCGGTGCCTCGGGCGTGCCATAGACGATCTGCCAAGCGTAGGGCACCAGATTCCGCGGATCATCCGGCGTATGGATGTTGTAGAACACATGCGGGTAATGCATCAGGAACGGTCCCGCTCCGGTTGGCGGCTGATACGCGATCAGGCGATTGAGCATATTCGCTCCTGCTCTTCTCTCTTTCTCTTCCTTGAGGTACGCCTGGTGGGCAGCCCGAACGCGGGCCGGCAGAGATGGAATGATAATCGGCATGATTTCCCGTGTTATATGTGGAAATAGGTGCGTGCCCAGCGATACAGTCTGGCAGCGCCGTTGATCTCGCCAGTCAGAAGGCCCGGGTCCTGTACCGGCTCGGTTTTCAGGTTGTTGAACGTTGCCGATTTGACATCCCCCTGGGAATCCTCTATCGACAGGCGGTTGCCATCGATGCCGGTGATGGCGAGGATGTGCACTCCTCCATCCCCGTCCGTGCGTGCGATGAACACGGGCCAGCCATCGGACAACTGGCGTGCGATCTCATGTTCCAGCAGCGGGCCATCGATATAACCGTACCTGATCCCGAACTTCGCCAAGAGATAATCCTGAACTGCGGGATCATCAGGCGCCTTCGAATTACATGGGGCCAGATTCTCCCACCCATCTACCGGTATGGCGCCCGGCGGGGGATCGAGATGAGGGGGCCAGTCGGTCATACCGGGGGCCTGGCAGCAGTCCGTTTCCCCAAGCACGCCGGTTCCCAGTACCGCTGTCACAACCTGGCACTGGCGAAGAGGAAGGATAACGTCCGCCGGCGGCGGTGGAGGGGCCGGGTCCCGTTGAAAATGAAAATGAACCAAGCTCGTTACCATCGCGGCCCAGCACCAGTTCCCTCTCATCTGAATCTCCTGTTGATAGCCCGTGAGCGAGACAGTCATATGTAGACTCCCGATTGACGTGAATTGTGATACGGAGCGGCCGTGCCGCCGCGCCGATGTGATTGCCAGCGATGCGAAGTAGGGGAAAAGGAGAGGGAGGCGAATGCGAACTTTTTACGTATGGATCTGATTGCGCCGCTGGGTGCGGAGGCGATAACAGTCAGTTCTCAAACCCGAGGTTACTATGTCGAAGGATTTCTATGCTTCAAGACAACATCGCGAATTGCACGCGCGGCTGATGGGCGCACGTACGCGAAGGGCCAAGTCGGACCATTATCGCACATTTCTGCGCGATCCGGGAACGGATGACCCGAAGGTTCTGCTGTACGAGGCCAATGCCGCGATCGATATGGTCGAAAACAATCCCGGCCTCGACGGCAAACGTCCCTCCCATGTCCTGCCATCTCCTGATATCGTCCCGGCTTCGGAGGTGGCCGCCGAGCTCTATCTGCGCCGGGCATTGCTGCGCCGGAGCGCGCGCGTGAAACCGGATGCTGTGGACTCGGATATGGTGAATGCATGCAACCTTTGTAAAAAGGATGCGAGCCTGGCAACCGCTGATGCGGTGGAGGCGATGCTGCCGCAGTTCGAAGCAACCGGACAGTTGCGCGCGGCGGCCATGATCTACTGCTCTATCGTAATGGCTATCGATGCTGCGCAGCAGATGGTACCAATACCCGAAGACAACGGAAGTCGGCCTTGCGGTAAGAGTGCATCGCGACGAACCGGAACGGATAGTTCCAGAACCGGCCCCTCCGAAGATGATATGGCAGGGCCGGCACGCGCGGCCGAGGCGGTCCGGCGTTACGGTGAGTGCCTGCTGATAACCGGAGATTTCAAAGGGGCATTGGAGGCATTCGGAAGTGCGAATGCACGCGCTGAGCTATTACATCGTAGCGACCTGGCCGCTCTGGCGCTGGGGGGGATCGCACAGATCCACGCTCTGTGCGGTTTGAAGGAAAAAGCCCAACTGGTGCTGCTCCAGAGCACCGCAAAGATCGCGGAGTGCGAGGATCGCGGCGGCATGATGGCGGGGCTGGCAGCGGCACGGGAACTCTATGCACGGGTACATGTGGGTTTATGTGAAAAGAGGGATATGAAGGGGAGTCTCGAAAACGCGTACGATGCATTGTTCGAGGCATTTATCCTGTATGGGCATCTTCAGGCCGATGCCGGAAAGGCACGCATTCATATGCTGCGCGGCCGTCTGCTCAAGGGGGAGGGGCGTATCGACGAGGCTGAAGAGGAGTATCAGAGGGCGCATGAACTTGCCGAATCGCTGCGGCAGAAGCTCGGCCCGCACAGTACTGCAACTTCCCGGGCGGAGACCACTACCCTATGGACTGAGGTTCTGCTGGCGTTCGGGGATTTCCTGAGCTGGCGAAGGGAATACAAACGTGCCGCCTACCTGTTCGATCTGGCGGAGTCGGAGGCGCGAGCGCTGGACAATTACCGGTTACGTCATGAAGCCCTCGAAGGGCTGGCATATGCCCATAAGGGGATGAAACAGTTCGAGGATGCCTTCGAATGCCTTGAGAGTGCCCATGAATTGGCGAAAAATCTTGCAAGAGAATCGTACCTCTGCGCGCTGGCTGAACATCAGGTAACGAGTGAGCTCGATGAGGCCGATCGTAACAAGACCCTTCTTAGCGCGGCGCGCATACGCGCGGCGCGAGCGCGGCATGATCTTATGATAATGACCTTGCGGATGAGTGAGCAGACAAGTCTGCTTGACAAGATCCGTACTGGACATTCCGCATTCCTTAAGGCATATGATGTGGGCAATGAAAAGGGTCAGAAGGAATCCCTTCGCAAAGTTCAGCAGTATTTGCAGACTGCAATGCAGAAAAACAAGAATAACTGGGAGATGCTGGACAAACAATTAGCTGGCCTGGATCCCAATTTTATCGAGTCCGCCAGGAAATTGCATTCTACTCTTACGCGAACCGAGTTGCGTGTTGCTGCGTGGATTCGTCAAGATCAATCGAATGATGCAATCGCTTCTGCATTTGCTTGTGAAATAAAGACCATCTATAAGCATCGCCAACAGATGGCCGAAAAGATGAACTTGCCATCCATTTATCAGCTTGATAGTTACCTCCGCTCCATCGATACGTAATTAATTCGTAATTGGCTCACCCCATCTTCCTGCTACGTTACCACCGCAACGAGGCCGCATCGGCGGCGCTCGCCTGACAATCCAATAACCAGATTCTCGAGCATGACGCATGCGGGCCGGAGCGGCGTGAGCCGGCTGGCCGTACCCTGCTGTAATTCGCATGCCGTGGTTGTATTCGTGCCGCGGCAGGTATGGCCGGCCGGATTCGTATGTGCATGTCTTGTGAGAAAGCAATGAGGTGATGAAATGAATGCACATCAGACACCGAATCCGCCATGCGCCGCATATCGAAGTCACAGGCCCCGGCAGCCACCAAACAGCATGGAGCGCGCGGCACGGCTCTACGCCGATGCTGTATCGCACGATAACGCGACCTGGGTATGGGCGTTCCTCTCAGCCCTTAGAACCAATAGCCAGCTTGTGCGTGCCAAACCCGGATGCCGGAATCTCGTTGATAGCGGCATCCCATCCGGTGCCCTGCTGCGCTACGAGCGATACGCACGCAGCGCGCGACATCTCTATGCCGGGACAACGCATGCGGGAATGAATATCGTCCGGGTGCGGCGGGGGGAACACGATGAGTGTATCGCCATACGGACTTGCGCGGGAGTGTATGCCGGAGTTCTGCTGGCACCGCGGATAGTATTGACGACGGCTCGTATCGCCGCTCGTGCGGATGATGCGGAGGTTCTGGTGGCAGGGAGGATGGAGAAAGGGGAGTGGACCATCGATGTGGAGAAGAGCATGCTGCATCCCGGATTCGATCTGGTCAGGCGCGCTAACGACCTGGGCTTGCTGCTCCTGAAGTTTCCAGTTAATGGTATTCGAGCTCCTCGCATCGCGGAATCCAGCCAGATAGAGGCAGCCGATCATGTCAAAGTCGTCGGGTTCGGTCTGCGGGATCGCGCAAACATTGATAAGAAATGCGTTAAGCGTGCCGCTCATCTGGCTGTCGCCGCAGCGTGTGCCGGGGATCTGCATGGCGTTCGAGGCTGGCACGCCGGCTATGAACTGGTTCTCGGCAAGCCCCCCCTGGCCGATGACGGATGTTTGAATAATGGAGGGGAGCCCATGTATGTGGGCGACGGTAGCCGGTGGTATCTGGCCGGGATACTCTCTCGTCCCATGCGGGGCGCGGGGCTCCCCTGCGGTTCGGGAGATATCTGCGTACGTGTCGACCGATATGTGAAGTGGATACGTGAGGCAATGGCTAGCTGGGCTGGATAACGGAACGCGGAGTATTGATGACAATGGGACCACCAACAGCATACGTAATTAATTCGTAGTCGCCTGTAGGGTGCCATCGATACGTTCGCAGTGCCACCAGGGACGTGTGGCATAAGGCAGATTCAAGCACCAAGTAATCATGGAGGAGTTATGCATCTCGACGGAATTGAAATGCTCATCGCATTCTTTGCTTCCATAGCCGGCGTGGCAGATCGGTTTGTGGTGATTCTCAAATCATTCATCCCTCCCCTCGCCGACCCCAACGATCCGGTACGTCTCGAATACTACGCACAAGGTGAGCGCAGAGAGCTATCCGAAAGAGCGCGGCGTCTGTGGGTTCATCTCATCTCCTTTGTTGGTGGAAGCCTCGCGGCGTGGGCCTGGGCTGAACAGCCTTTTCACTGGGGAAGTAACGTCGTGCTGAGTCTGGATACAGCAACGGTCCAGGAGATCTCTCCCATTGTTGCGGGAGTTTTCGGCGTGGCTGGGGGAGCCTTCTGGTCAGGTGTCGTAGGCTATGTGACGGCGGCCAAGGATCTCAAGAAGAAAATAGCCGTTTCCCAGAGCACTGATGGCGCAGCTGCCGGGCTGGCCGGAGATAGGAGTAAATAAGTATCGTCATAGATCATTGAGCCGGGCCGGAGAGACCGCTGCACTTGCGGCTTCATCCACGGCTTCCAATTAAACCCATACAAAGAGGAACAACA
This sequence comes from Candidatus Kapaibacteriota bacterium, assembly GCA_048594725.1. Classification (GTDB taxonomy): domain Bacteria; phylum Bacteroidota; class Ignavibacteria; order OLB7; family OLB7; genus JAFDZV01. Next base: position 12,051 of record JBMDXA010000013.1, on the reverse strand, counting down.
ATGAAAACTGTTCAGTTCGATTCCACACTGGGCGGCCTGTCCGTCAATATCGCCTGCGGATTTGCGCAGCAGGGGTCGTATACCATTACCGCGTGGAAGGGGAAGAACTCCACGATCATCGGAAGAGGGAATTTCTTCGACCCTTCCGATGATCTTTTCTCTCTCCCCGGCAACCCTGCCGATTACGACGGGCAGGTCATCCAATGCGTTGCCACAATCGGTCTTATTCCGCCTATCCGCAATTACTCGGCGCTTATGGAGGTTATGCAGAACGGTGCTCGTATCGGCTTTGACATTGCCGCCGGAGAGTCAACCGATCCGGCTGTTACACGGCCCATCTTCCTTACACTCAAAGCTGGGAACTGAAATCATGAAGAAGGGCTTTAGGAAAATACTGGTACTGGCTGTCCCGATGCTGGTACTTATTGGAGGAGAGGGAATATCCCAATCTGCGCAACTGTCAACGAACCGTCTGCTTGATTCGACAGCCGCAGCATATGAGCTTGATCTCTCGCTACCCCGTTCTCCGGCGTTCTTGCTGGCTGACATGGATGCCGAGAATATTCTCCGGCCGTCAACGGCGCATGAGCTTGTAGTTTCATTCTCGAACCTTTCCGACTCGGCTGGAGGATTCAGGGTGCCAAGTACATTCGGTGTGGAGTTCTCGCCGGCGCTTATCATCGCTGGCCCATACCTGACATTGAAAGGATATCAGGATGCTCCATTCCTTTATCGTCTGCAGATCTCCGCATCGGCCCGGCAAGCGGGCGATGATATGCCTGGATCACAGCTAGCAATCGGGCTTCGTGTTCCAATCATTGATGAGAGCGACCAGAGAGACAACGAGAGTCTTCTGCGGCAAAAGCAGGGTATACTGGATCAGATTAATGCGCTATACGTCGCGCAGCTGTCAGCCGGTGAGGGAAAGACGAACCAGGAGATTAGTCTTGATCTCCGGCATGCAGAGATGGCCGATGCTCTTATGGACCAACTGCGGGAGTTCTCTGCTGATACTGTATGGAATGCACAAAAGCTCCAACTGGCCGGAGCAATCAAGTTTCATGCACGCGATGCTCAGGGGCATGATCCTTTCGGATCGGAACTGGCCGCATGGTTGTCCTACAGCCAAGGTTGGGGCAAGTATTTCCAATGGCTTGTTGGACTGAATATAACCGGAGAACGGGAGCTTTCTACCACTCCTTATCGCGCTCGTGGAACACTGGGGGCGAGAGTGGAGATGGGAAGCAACTGGATCATCATGTTCGCCGAGGGAGGGATCTCGGATTTTGAGGGTGCCAAGCGTGCCCGGTCAACATTCAATACAGGACTGGATGTTCGGCTTGGTCTTGAAGGATTGTGGATGAATATATCCGCAGGTGCCTTGGTCGATCATGGTAATCGTGAAATCTCCCTTCGAACCAACGCGGATCTCAAGTATAACACGGTCGGCCTCTGGCGGATGCTTTCGGTGAAGTAACTGGTGGTGTGGATTCATCGGTACAAGCCGGTATATGCCGCTACGGCGTATGGCGCCCATCCTGATAGTGGAGGGCGCCTGCGGCGTTGATATAAGCTTTCATTCCCGGCCCTGATTACCCCGTATCCGCAATATCTGCTCCCTACAAAAACTTTCTCTTACATCGTGCCTGTAAATGTTATCTCTGGTCCAATCTTCCTGTCCCATCTGTACTTGTACAATGAAGGAGCATTGTGCAAATTGTATTGGCTCATCTGCAGGCATCGTATAGCCACAGTTCGCATTGCATAACTCTCACGGCTTGCGCAGACCGCGCTCTTTCGTGCTTGCAAGAGAGGGCCACTTATGGCTATAGTGCTTCTGACCCCTATCCGGTTTTGTATGTCGAAAGAACAACCCACGAAACGAACCTCAACCTCCGGCGCTTCATCTTCTTCACCCGCTGATATAGGCTTCGAGCGCGAGTTGTGGCGTGCAGCCGATGCACTGCGCAGCAATATGGATGCAGCCGAATACAAGCATGTGGTGCTTGGGCTGATCTTCCTGAAGTATATCTCCGATGCTTTCGAGGCACGGTACAACCTGATCCGTATCGGCATCGATACCCCGGATTCCGAGTATTTCCTTCCACCTGGCATACCGGATCGTGATAGCCAGATTGCAGCTGTCTTGGAGGATCGCGATGAGTATCTCTCCGCCAATGTTTTCTGGGTGCCAAAGGAGGCTCGCTGGGAGACTCTGCGTGCCGCCGCCCGCCAGCCCTCCATTGGAACGGCAATCGATGATGCTATGGCTGCCATCGAGCGTGATAACAGTACCCTGCGAGGAGTATTGCCAAAGGACTTTGCCCGTCCAGGACTTGACAAGCAACGGTTAGGACAGTTGATAGATCTGATTGGCAATGTCGGCCTTGGGCAGCCGGAGAATCGGGCCCGTGATATTCTTGGCCGTGTCTATGAATATTTCCTCTCGGAATTCGCAAGTGCGGAAGGAAAAAAAGGGGGGCAGTTCTACACTCCCCGTGCAGTGGTGCGGTTGCTGGTTGAAATGCTGGCACCCTATGCCGGACGCGTCTACGATCCCTGCTGTGGCTCTGGGGGAATGTTTGTGCAGAGCGAGAAGTTCATTCTTCAGCACGGTGGCCGCATAGGAGATATCAGCATCTTTGGCCAGGAGAGCAACTATACTACCTGGCGGCTAGCCCGTATGAATCTTGCCATTCGAGGCATCGATGCGCATATCACCCACGGCAACTCGTTTCATGATGACCAGCACGCCGATCTCAAGGCCGATTACATAATCTCCAACCCTCCTTTTAACGACTCCGACTGGCTGGGCGAAACGCTGCGTGATGACAGACGGTGGGCGTATGGGGTTCCGCCACCCGGCAATGCAAACTATGCCTGGATTCAGCACTATATCAGCCACCTGGCTCCGGGGGGCTCTGCTGGCTTTGTGATGGCCAATGGTTCCATGAGCAGCAATCAAAGTGGGGAGGGAGATATCCGCCGAGCTGTTATCGAGGCGGATCTGGTGGACTGCATGGTGGCGCTTCCCGGCCAGTTGTTCTATACTACGCAGATACCTGTCTGTCTATGGTTTATTGTGCGTGACCGTGCCACTCTTCGAGGACCTGCTGCTGAACACCAGCGTCCGCGTGGCGGTGAAGTGCTCTTCATTGATGCACGGAATATGGGAAGCATGATTAGCCGTGTACAGCGGGATTTGACCAGTGCCGACCTGGAACGTATCGCCGATACCTATCACAACTGGCGGGGTGATGGGCAGGGAACATATGTTGATGTGCCGGGCTTCTGCCGAAGTGCAACAATAGAGGAGATACGTGCTCACGAATATGTACTCACCCCTGGACGGTATGTAGGGGCAGAGGAACAGGAAATAGATGAGGAGCCGTTCGAAAAGAAAATGTATCGGCTCGCGGAAGAGTTGCGCGAACAGCAGGCTAAAGCAAAAAGGATTGATGCTGCAATTATGCAAAATCTTAAGGAATTAGGGTATGGAGAGTAAGTGGATTACCCGTCCCTTAGAGGATTGTATCGCGGCTTTGCTTGACTATCGTGGGAAAACCCCTGAGAAAACAGGGGCAGGAATTCCGCTTATTACCGCTAAGGTCATTAAGGGGGGACGGATTAATACGCCAAATGAGTTTATTGCTGCTGAAGATTATGACTCATGGATGCGTCGCGGTATCCCTGCTGCTGGCGATATCGTTATCACGACGGAAGCGCCTCTTGGAGAGGTGGCACAGCTTGGAAGTGAACGGGTAGCTCTGGCCCAGCGACTGATAACTTTGCGAGGAAAGCCGGAAATTCTGGATAATGATTTCCTGAAATTCTTAATGCAATCTGACGATATCCAGAGTCAACTTCGTGCTAGGGCAACAGGAACGACTGTCTTAGGCATAAAGCAAAGTGAATTGCGAAAGATTCTATTGACGCTGCCACCGATACGTGAACAGCGGGCAATCGCCCATGTCCTCAGTACACTTGATGACAAGATCGAGCTTAATCGGCGTATGTCCGCAACACTTGAGGAAATGGCTCGGACGCTTTTCGAATCGTGGTTCGTGCGATTCGATCCGGTTCGCTCCAAGATAGAGGGACGGGCTATAGAGCTACCAAGCCATATCGCAGATCTCTTTCCGGAGAAGCTGGAGGAGTCAGTAATAGGCGAAATCCCTCATGGGTGGCAATGCTTGCCATTGCCGGAAGCTTTTGATGTGAATCCTGTCCGCTCGCTGGGTAGAGAGGAGGTAGCTCCTTACTTGGATATGGCCAATATGCCAACAGATTCATACGCACCGATCACATGGGCAAGCAGGGCATACGGGTCTGGGATGAGATTTATAAAGGGTGATACTCTGGTTGCTCGGATCACTCCGTGCTTGGAGAATGGAAAAACTGCGTTCGTAGATTTCTTGGAAGATGGAGAGGTTGGCTGGGGCTCCACTGAATATATTGTCCTTAGACCCAAGGCGCCCCTTCCGTTGATCTTTGCATACTGCCTTGCGCGTAATGAACGGCTACGTTCATTTATGATAGGACAAATGAGCGGGTCCAGTGGGCGCCAGCGAGTTCCCACATCAAGCCTTGCACATTTTATGGTGGCAATTCCGCCGGAGGCGGTAGCATCTATATATGGCAACTTGGTGCAACCAATGTTCGAGCGATCAAAGATCCTGATGGATGAAACAAGGTCTCTATTTGCGATCCGTGATTCTCTGCTTCCGAAACTAATTTCTGGCGAGCTAAGAATCCCCTTCAATTGATCTGTATGGATGTTCTCCGCGATATATTTGAGGCTCAGCTCCGGATTGACATAGATCCCGAGGGGAATGCCGTGATTGGCGAGACCAAATTTTCGCCTGTAGAGATTCTCAGTGCTGATGAGGAAGCTTATCGCGATGAACAGAACAAATGGCTAAGTGGAACGTGGTTGCCCGCACAGCTTGAACTACTTGAAACTATCCTCAAGGTGAGGGCCAACCGTGATCGATTCGCTGATCTGTGTGGTGCGATCGAGCGTCGCCAAGTAGCCCCGTTCGTCGGTTCCGGAATGTCAGTAGGCTCTGGTCTGGAAACATGGTATGATTTCCTCTTCACTGTTCGTCGTTACTCGAAAATCTCGGAAACTGATCTCTCTGCAACGATTCACATACAGGGGTATGAGGAAGCGGCAGATTTGTTGATAGCGAACATGCCTCCGCGTCTCTTCGATGAACGCATTGAACATGAGCTCCGGATTGATGGCTTCGAGCGTATTACCGGTGCAGTGAGATTTTTGCCTCGGTTGTTCTCGGAATTGATCCTTACTACCAATCTGGATGATCTATTAGAAACTCTTTACCGGGAGTCAGGTAAGCCTTTTGGCAGTGTTTTGATTGGGGATGGCATTGTCCATCATCGTCAGCACCTACGAAGAACCGATTCTGTTCTGCTGAAACTGCATGGTGATTGTCGCCAGCGTGGTGGTCGGGTGTTGGGGCGGAATGAGTATGATGCAGCTTATGGCGCTCAGGGGATAGTCCGCAATGTGCTGAAAGATACATATCGAACTTGGAGCCTCCTCTGTTTAGGTTGTAGCCTGGGAACTGATAGAACTGTGGAACTAATTGCTGAGGTTGCTGCCACTGATCCCAATGCTCCTAAACATTATGCATTCCTAAAACTGCCGATAACGGAAACTGAGCAACGGGATCGCGAATACTTTCTGATAGAGCGAGGGATTTTCCCAATCTGGTATGAAGGGGAGCATGATGAGTGTATACAGGCACTCCTTGTAGGCTTGCTCAACCGGATGAAGCTTATTTAACCGCAATGTTCGTGCATGAATAAGTTCGGTGAACATACTGTGGAAGAGAGTGCGCTTCAAATTCTGGAGTCGCTAGGCTATGCTATTGCACGTGGGGCGGAGATTGCGCCCGGCGAGCCGGGGGCTGAGAGGGAAGGATATGGGCAGGTTGTATTGGAGGGGCGGCTGCGCAATGCCCTGCGGCGCTTGAACCCCGGGCTACCGGAGTTTGTTGTGGACGAAGTAATGCGCAACGTTCTTCTGCCAGAGGGCGTGGGAGTAGTCGCATCTAATGAAATCTTTCACCGGATGTTGACCGATGGAGTAACTGTACAGGTACCCGTTGTCAGTACAACTTCGTCAATGGATGATCGGGCCGAGAGGACACTCCGCTGGGATAACGCCCGTCTGATCGATTTTGAGCATCCGGAAATGAATGATTGGTTGGTTGTAAGCCAGTTTACGGTAACCGAGAATCGTCGTGAGCGGCGGCCGGATCTGGTAGTCTTTATCAATGGACTGCCACTGGGAGTGATCGAGCTTAAAAGTGCCGTGCGCACCAGTGCTGGCTTACGCGAGGCCTTCCGCCAGCTACGTAATTATCAGGTAGAGATCCCGGGTCTGTTTATCTATAATGAAGCGCTGGTGATTTCCGATGGAACATATGCTCGTGTCGGTACAATCACGGCCGAGGAGGAGCGCTTTATGCCATGGAGGACGATCGGTGGCGAAACAGTAGCCCCCGCCACGCTTCCGGAGCTTGAGGTGTTGCTCAATGGAATCTTCGAGCAGACCCGTTTCCTTGCGATGATCCGTCACTTCATCGTATTTGAGGATGATGGCCGGGGTGCACCGAACAAGAAGATGGCTGGTTACCACCAGTTCCATGCGGTTAACTATGGGTTGGAGCAAACGCTACGGGCGGTAAACCGTAGGATATCCGGTGCTGTAGTGGAGCCTGATGGTGGATATCAGACCGGCCAGAGACCTGGAGGAGCGATCGGCGATCGGCGTGTGGGTGTGGTGTGGCATACCCAGGGGTCTGGCAAGAGCCTGACGATGGCATTCTATGCCGGGCGCGTAGCGCTCCATCCGGCAATGGCAAACCCGACGATTGTCGTTCTCACCGACCGGAATGATCTGGATAATCAATTATATGGTGTCTTTGCCCGCTGTAGTGGGCTGTTACGCCAGTTGCCCGTGCAGGCGGAAAGCCGTGCACACCTGAGAAGCCTGCTGCAGGTTGCGTCCGGTGGCGTGATATTTACAACTATTCAGAAGTTCCTTCCTTCTATAAAACGCAGTATTGATGCCGAGCGGGCAACAGCCGAAAATAAATATCTAGGTCTTCCGCCCTCGAATGTTTCCGCCCCTGTTGGCTCGTATTCAGGCGATTTGCAAGGCAGCATAGAGGGAGTGCCAGCCCTGCTTTCAGATCGTTGGAATATTGTAGTCATTGCTGATGAAGCGCACCGCAGCCAGTATGATTTTATCGATGGATTTGCACGGCATATGCGTGATGCTTTACCAAATGCCGCATTTATCGGTTTTACTGGAACTCCGATCGAGCGAACCGATGCCAATACGCGAGCGGTGTTCGGCGAGTATATCAGCGTCTATGATATAGAGCGTGCCATTGCCGACGGTGCCACCGTACCTATTTATTATGAAAGCCGGCTTGCACGTATTTATCTGCGTGATGAAGAGCGCCCGAGCTTGGATGAGGATTTCGAGGAAGCAACCGAAGGGGAGGAGCTGGAACGAAAGGAGCGTTTGAAGACGAAGTGGGCTCAGATCGAGGCACTGGTTGCCACCCCGGAGCGTCTGGCGCGTGTTGCTGCGGATATTGTAGAACACTTCGAGCGGCGGCAGGAAGCGATGCAGGGTAAGGGCATGATCGTGGGGATGAGTCGCGGTATTTGTGTACGGTTATATGAAGCTATTCGCGCGATTCGCCCTCAATGGTACGATCCGGATGATGCCAGGGGAGCGATGAAGATTGTGATGACTGGCAGTGCAGCCGATCCCGCCGACTGGCAGGAGCATGTCCGCACGAAAGAGGGACGGGAGCGGATTGCAACGCGCTTCCGTGACTCTGAAGATCCACTCATGCTGGTTTTTGTGCGCGACATGTGGCTTACCGGATTTGACGTTGCGCCTTTGCACACGATGTATATCGACAAGCCTATGCGGGGCCATGCACTTATGCAGGCGATTGCGCGAGTTAACCGTGTATTTCGTGACAAGCCCTCTGGCCTGATCGTAGATTATATCGGCCTTGCTCCACAGTTAAGAGAAGCTCTGCATACATATACCGAAAGCGGAGGTAGTGGAACTACGGCCCATGATGTGAAGGGAGCCATAGATGGGATGCTGGAGGAGTTCGAGCGATGTGGTGATCTATTGTATGGCCTGAACTGGAAATCCGCTTCCATGCTGCCTCCCACCGAACGTCTGCGCATTCTAGCCGTGGCCCAGGAACATGTGTTAGGGCAGGAGAATGGACGTATGCGCTTTATGAATGCTGCGCTACGTCTTACTCGCTGGTACGCGCAGGCGGCTGCTTCCGACGAGGCCCGTGCGATTTGCGACGATGTTGGATTCCTACAGGCGGTACGAAGCGCTCTTGGCAAAGGGGATCCTTGGGATGGACCCGATGCCGACCGGACAGAGCATGCAATTCGTGATTTGGTATCGAGAGCTGTTGGGACAGAAGGTGTCATAGATATCTTCGCTGCTGCCGGGCTGCACAAGCCAGATATATCAATCCTTTCTGATGCTTTCCTTGAGGAGGTTCGGGCGTTACCCCATAAAAATCTGGCTGTGGATGTACTGCGGAAATTGTTGGCTAAGGAGATCCGTTCGCGTGAGCGGCAGAACGTAGTACAGGCACGCTCGTTCACGGAAATGCTGGATGCCGCTATCCGGCGCTATCGTAACCGCGCTGTGGAGACTGCGCAGGTAATTGAAGAGCTGATCGGGTTGGCAAAGCAGATTCATGAGGAGGATCGGCGTGGAGAGGAATCCGGGCTAAGCCAGGAAGAACGTGCTTTTTATGATGCGTTAGGCTCGAACGATAGTGCCGTGAAACTGCTTGGAGAACCGGTTTTGAGACTGATGGCCCAAGAGTTAACCGAGATGATCCGTAGAAATGCCACTATCGATTGGACTATCAAGGAGTCGGTACGAGCGCGGTTGCGTGTGCTGGTCAAGAGAATTCTCCGAAGACATGGTTATCCCCCGGACCGGCAGGAACGGGCCACGCAATCGGTACTGGAGCAGGCGGAGGCCTCGGCGGCTGATTGGACCGGAGTGTAGCCATACGCCCATGTAGTACAATAGAATGCCCCCTCGGTATCCTGTCCGATAAGAGCTGATGGCTAAGGATCTGATCGGTAGTTCCGAAGGGCTGTTGAGCCACAACATAATTCAGGAGAATGAAATGCCGAGCAACTGCTATGGTTACGCTCTCAGGATCGACCTGAACCCGGTTCCCGGAACACGCAAGGGCAAGAGCAGCGCTCTGGAGAACTGGTCGGATGGATTTGGTAGTTATCCGTTCATCGACCGGCAGAAGGAGGTGCTGATTGCCGCCTGCATCAGCGATGGCCTGCGTACAACCGATAGCGGAAAAAAACAGATCGCCGTGTTCGTGCACAAGTACAAGAGTTGCATCGACTACCATTTCTATCGCCTGGACGATAATAATACATGGTCCTGCCAGGATTCAACCGGTGGTCCTATCACCACCGGAATCAGCAACCCCGTGGAGTATGACAAAGGGCTGGTCGGCAAAAAACTGCATACCGGCACCCTGAAGGGGCAGATGTATGCGGGGCTGCTGTATCTGCCGAGCGGAGACAACATGCAGAGCGGGTGGGACGATTAAAACCTATCCGGCAGAACGGCCGTTACGGCGCAGCGTGAAGAATTCGCCCTGAGGGCTCATCCGGGGGATATTGAAAAAGCTGAAAAAAAGGTGCGCCGCTCTACAACGGCGCACCTTTTTTTTATTGTTATTTCCGTTACATCCCCAATCCGTTTTTCAGCGCATTCATATAATCGGAGAATTGCGCTCCCTTGATGCTGGAGTATGCCCAGATGAAACCGCCGCCGATATCCTGGGCATCCTTATTCGGCGTGCCGTTCCAGCATCCGGTTGAGTACGGGCCCTGCCCGGTGCGCCAGAGGGTGAACAGGTTCTGCATATCGTCCGGGGAGCAGGTGGTCTGCGGGCAGCAGCAGCTCTTGCAGCTGCCGGCGACGATCGGAACTCCGATGCTGTTCCAGTCGCCGGGATTATTGGACATCCCTCCGGCATAACACTGGAGGTTCAGCCACGCGACCGTACCCTGGATGCTTTGCACATACGTGACCCACGATGCCCAGTCCGGCTGGTCCCAGTACGGTGCTGCCGTAATATTCAGGCCGGCATCCACAGCCGCCTTTGCAACGGTGTAGATGGGAGAGGAGGGGGAATAATCGCCTCCCTCGAAATCCAGATCGATGCCGTCGAAACCGAGGGTGTTTTTTATGGAGTAAAGGATGCTGGCGGCGGCGGCTGGATTGCCGGAGATCAGGCTGCTCATGAATTCCGTGCCGCTGGTGGAAAACGAGAGATAGACCTCATGGATGCTGCCATCCCGCAGATCCGAAATAATGCCGGGCCATTCGTTGCTGCCGATATAGTCTCCGGACGAATTGAAGATGGGATTTGTGGCGTCGTTGTAGACCAGTTGCTCGGGGTTCTGGCCGCTCTGGTTCACAAGGCTCAATATCGGGCTGGTGAGCGGGCTTTGCTGCAGGGTCTTGATGGTGACCGAAGGGTCCGGGCTGGCGCCGGGATACAGCTCATTGCCGACGTACAGTGCTATTCTCGTGCTGGACATGGTGATTCCCTTTCTGCCGGTGATTTTTTGCGGGACCTGACAAGGGGGGGAAGGTGCGCCGGCAAATATAGCTGCAAAACGATCTGCTCCCTGTTTTATAGTGGCGAAATATTCGGATGGGGAGGTGTGCCCGGCAGCACGGCGTATGATATTACTGGAGCGAGGTGGCGTTCGATTTCTCTGCGGGCAGTAGCGGCGCTATCGCAACCGGCAATGCGGCATGTTCCTATGGTGAGCTCTCTACAACGACAAAGCCCCAAGACCTTGCGATCCTGAGGCTTCTAGTGTCGGCGTGGCAGGATTTGAACCTGCGACCCCCTCGTCCCGAACGAGGTGCGCTACCGTGCTGCGCTACACGCCGTTATGTCGAATCTATCGGGCCCCCTCGGGCCGTCTGTGGTCAGGGAGGGATTTGAACCCCCGACACATGGATTTTCAGTCCATTGCTCTACCAACTGAGCTACCTGACCTTGCTTGAGTAGTAGTTCCCGCTGAAGGGAGCACAAACATACGACCGAGGGGTAGGGGGCTCCAAGAAGTTTTTCTTATCGTTGTATATCAAACGCGATTTTTTCTTGCGGGCCTCTTGCGTACCCCTGCGGGGCATACCGGAGCGAGGAGGGCATGAGGGGGAGGAGCGATGCTCGTGGAACGCCTCCCGGGCCTGGCGTCCCGCATGGTTTCGGCTGCCGGGGAGAGGTGGCGGCGGCGGAGCCCAGCCTCGCCAGCGGAGGATTGCCCCTCCGGTACTGCATTCTGTGGGGCGCTCTTAGTATATTTGCCCCGATGTCATCTTTTATAACCGACTATCCCGCCTCCTGCTGCCTGCTGGTGATAACCATCGGTGTGAGCGTACTGGCCTTCTACAACCCGAAACTGTTCGGCCTTCTTGCGCTGGAACCGTTCAAGATGGTGCGTACCCACCAGTATCATGCGATCGTCACCAGTGGCTTCGTTCATGCGAACCTCAGCCACCTGGCGCTGAATATGCTGACGCTCTATTTCTTCGGGCCCAATCTGGAGCAGCTTACCGCAGCCGCCACCGGAGGGCGCGGGGCGTTCCTGGTCATCTATATGACCAGCCTTATTGCCGGCAGTCTCTACCCCTTCTTCAAATACCGGAACCAGCCGGAGTACGTCGCCATCGGGGCTTCCGGGGCCATCTCCGGGGTGGTGTTCTCGTATGTGCTGGCGCGCCCTACCGATCTCTTCTATATCTTCTTCGCCATACCGATACCGGCGTTCCTGTTCGCCATCCTCTATACCGCCTACTCCATCTATGCGCTGCGTAATGTGGAGGACAACATCGGCCCCGAGGCGCCTCTGGCCGGGGCGAGAGGGGGGCTGCTGGCCCCGCGACTGGTGGCGCCGGCT
>JBMDXA010000129.1:0-29295 GCA_048594725.1 Candidatus Kapaibacteriota bacterium | reverse complement strand
CGATAAAAAGGTGTCGGGATTCTCCATGAGCCACGGACGCGGGGTGCATGTGGTTGCCGAGTGCCATATGCCGGAGGAGGTGATAGGCGCGGTGTTCCGCACAAGCTCCGCCGATATCGTCCAGTGCTTCAACCAGTCGATGGCGATGAGCCGGCTGGACGGGATGGTGGGGTACAACATCAACGTCGCCAACGCCATCGCCGCCATCTTCGTCGCCACCGGACAGGATCTCGGCTCGCTCCACGAGTCCAGTTGCGGCGTGCTGAATGTGGAGCGGACCGATACGGGACTGTATCTCTCGCTGAATCTGCCGGCGCTGGTGGTGGGGACGATCGGCGGGGGAACGCATCTGCCACGGCAGCGGGAGGCGCTTGAACTGATGGGATGCTACGGCACCGGCAGGCTCCGGCGGTTCGCATCGCTGGTGGCCGGCTTCGCGCTCGCGCTGGAGATATCCACCTATGCGGCCATTGTCAGCGGGCAGTTCGCCAAGGCCCACGAAAAGCTGGGACGGAACAAGCCGGTGCGCTGGCTGCTGAAGTCGGAGATCGACCGGCGGTTTCTGGAGGGGACGCTCAACGGGAGCTTCGCCGGCAGGACCATCGATTCGGTGACGCTGCTGCGCGAGGATTCCATCCTGGACAACGGCATCCTCACCAACCTTACCTCCCGCGTCAGCCGGAAGCTCTTCGGCTTCATCCCCATAGCGGTTGCCCACCGTCCCTCCGGCGGGGCGTCGCACGAGCCGGTTGTGGAGCATCTGCTGCTGAAGATCAAGCCGCTGGACCGCGAGGTGGTGGAGGGACTTCATTGCATGGCGGCCGCCATCAACACCGATCTTGCCGATCTTATCTACCAGTGCCGCGAGGCGCTGGAGTACAAGGGATGCCACACCAAGGAGATCGCGCTCTACGAGATCCTCCACCATCATCGCATTCCCTATATCCCCACGCTGCATGGAAAAAGGGTGGAGGAGGACCGGGAGATCTATCTGTTCGTTCAGGAGCTTCTGGACCGCGATGCCCTGTCGCATTTCAACTCGGAGAATACTCCGGGCATCTGGGATCGCGCCAGCATCATGGCGTCCATAGCGGCCATCACCGAGATACACCGGTTGCTGGCTCCTGGTGCCGCCGGGGGAACCGAGTCGCAGTTCGTCCCCTTCCTTCCCTGGAACGCCGCGCCCCTCTACCGGAAGATGATCGATCTTGCCGCCGAGTATCATCACGATCTGATCGCCCCGGAACAGGCGGCCGCCATGTACCGCTTCATCGACAGTACGGAGCGCGACCACCGCGAGCTGAAGATACCCCGCACGATCATCCACAACGATTTCAACCCGCGCAATGTCGCGGTGCGTACCGGCGGGCTACCCTGCTTCTACGACTGGGAGCTGAGCGTGGTGAACATCCCTCATCGCGATGTGGTGGAATTTCTCTGCTTCACGTTCCAGGAGGATTTCAGCCCCGAGAGCTTCCTGGAATATCTGGAGTTCCACTACCGGCTGTACGAGGATGATCCGGCGCGTCCCTGCCGCCAGAGCTGGATGGAGGGATATCGTTACGCGCTCAGGGAGTTCCTGGTGGCGAGGGTATCGTTCTATCTGGTGGGAGATATCATCACCCGCTACGAGTTCGCCGCACGCATCTACGCCAACGCGTTCCGCATGCTCGATCTGCTGGAGCCGGCGGCCGGCCGGACCATCCCCGTCACTTCATAGCAGGAACCGGATGCTCTACCACCTGAACCGTCTGGTGCTGCCGCTGATCGTCTCGAACATCGTCCATATGATCGCCATCAAGAAGGGGTGGCTGCCGGGGCTGGCGCGTCCGGTATCGGCGCGGCTGTTCGGCGCCAACAAGACGTGGCGCGGCTTCATCCTGCTTCCGCTGCTGAACGGCTTTGCGCTCCCTCTGTTCTCGCACGATGCTCCGTTTCCGGAATCGTTCGCGCTGGGAGCGGTGCTGGGGCTGGTGTATATGATCTTCGAGCTGCCGAACTCCTATGTGAAGCGGGCGGCCGGCATAGCGCCCGGCGGGGAGGCATCGCGCCACCGTTATCTGTTCATGCTGATGGACAAGACCGATTCCTCGCTCGGGGTATCACTTGCCTATTACCTTATCACGGGGATCGGTATTCCGGAGGCGTGCGCGCTGTTCGTGATCGGCAGCGCAGCGCATATCCTCTTTTCGCTTCTGCTGGTCTCACTCCGTATCAAGAGGAGTTTCTGATGTACTGCTTCCCGCTGGAATCGCCGCTGCGGCAGGAGGAGGTTGGGGCCAAGGCCGCCAATCTCTCCGCCATGATCCGCAACGGTTTTCCCGTCCCTCCCGGCTTCGTGGTTGCCGACCGTGCGTTTCAGGAGTGCGGCGATACCGGCGGCGAGTCCTTTGCCGCCCTGCGCCGGGAGATCGCGCTCGGCATAGCCGGGCTGCGGGGGGAGCAGGTGATGGTGCGCAGCTCCGCCATCGGCGAGGATTCGCACGAGGCCTCGTTCGCCGGGCAGCTCGACTCCTTTCTGTGCAACCGTACGATCGATGATGTGATGGCGGCTCTGCTGCGGTGCTGGGCCTCGTATCACAAGGAGAACGTTCAGGTCTACCAGCAGCAGAAGAAGATCGCCCTGCGGGGGATGGGGGCGGTGGTGCAGGAGCTTGTCGATCCGGACTACGCCGGCGTGCTCTTCACCCGCTCGTACGACAACCCGGGCGAGATGCTCTGCGAGTTCGTGCCGGGCCATGGGGAGAAGCTGGTCTCCGGCGAGGCCGATCCGATGCGCTTCCGCTGCGGCCGCGATACCGGGACCCCGGACGCTCCCCCGCCGTTCGATTTCAGCCAGCTGTACGCGCATGCGCTCCGGCTGGAATCGGTCTTCGGCGCCGGGCTGGATATCGAGTGGACGATGCGGGGGGGAGCCTGCCATATCGTGCAGAGCCGCCCGATCACCCTTCCATCGAAGGGGCGGCCGGTCTACTGGTCCAACACGAACGTCAACGAGAATTATCCGGGGCCCATCACGCCGCTCCTCTACTCGGTGGCGCGGGAATCCTACTATCACTATTTCAGGAATCTCTCCTCGCTGCTCCAGGTGCCGCCGCAGGCCATCCGGGAGCTGGAGCCGGATTACACCAATATCATCGGCGCGTTCGGATGCAGGATGTACTACAACATGACCAGCATCCACAACGTGATCGGCCGCTCCCCGTTCGCAGCACTGCTGCGCGGCGCGTTCGATAATTTCGTGGGTTACCAGGAGGGGGAGGCCGGGGGGAGCCGGGGGGCCACCAGCCGCGATGCCGTGCGGTTCGTGCGGCGCTTCGCGGGACTCAACTACCGGCTGGGCCGGAACGTGCGGGAGTTCGAGGAGCGGGCCTCGGAGTTCGAGCGCAAGAGCGCCGCCGCGCGCGATCCTGCCGCGCTGCGGGAGTGCTTTCACCAGTTCATCGAGATCCGGATGCATAGCTGGTACCGGGCCTCGCTCGCCGATTTCTTCGCGATGGTCTATCACGGGCTTATCGGCGTCTACTGCCGGAAGTATTTCGGCGAGGATCATCAGGGTATTCACAACACCATCATCCAGGCCATTCCGGGGCTGGTGAGCAGCCGGCCGATAGCGGAGATCTGGAAGATCGGGGAGATGATAAAGCGCGACCCCGAGGCGCTGGCGATACTGCTGTCATCCCCCTCGGAGGAGGTGCTGCGCAGATTTGAGCGGGAGGAGCGGTTTGCTATCTTCGGCGCCGCCATCAAGGCGTATCTGGATTCCTGGGGGTTCCGCTGCTCCGGCGAGCTTATGCTCACCGAGGATAATTTCTGCGACGCGCCGGAGACGTTCATCGATCTGCTGCGGGGCTATATCGGCGGGCCGGGGGATGATCCCGACCGGATCATCCGGGCCAAGGCGGCCGAACGTATCGCGCTGATGCGGCGGTTGCGGGGCCGGCTGGTGCGGCGGCGCGGGCTGCTTGCTCCGGTTGCGCTGGTGGATATCGCGCTGCTTCAGGCGCTGGTGCGTCTCTGCTTCAGCGGTATCGCAAGCCGCGAACGGGTGCGGCTGAAACAGGCGCATCTGTACTACCGCTTCAAACTGATCCTCCGGCGTATCGGCGCGGAGTTCGCGCGAGCCGGGCTTCTGGAACAGGAGGAGGATATCCTCTTCCTCCGCTATCAGGAGATCGAGGAGCATCTTGCCACGTCCGACATGCTGGCCGGAACGCTGAAGGGGCTTGTGGCGCTCCGCCGGGAGGAGTTCCAGCGGGCTTCGCAACTGCATTTCCCCGACGACTTCTCCTCGCAGGCCGGCGAATATCCCACGCCGGAACGGGTGGCGCGAAACGCTCCGGGAGCCGAAGCCGGGCAGGGGGCCATCAAAGGTCTTTCGGCGTGCGGCGGGCTGGTACGCGGGCGGGTGCGGGTGCTCTCAAGCGTGATGGAGCTGGGGCGGATCGAGAAGGGGGATATCCTCGTCACGCGCCAGACCGATCCCGGATGGGCCGCGGTCTTCCCGCTGATACGCGGCCTGGTGGTGGAGCGCGGCGGCATGCTCTCGCACGGGGCCATCGTGGCGCGCGAGTTCGGCATACCGGCGGTGGTGGGGGTGCCGGGGGCAACATCCATCTTCGTTGACGGGGAGGAGATAGAACTGAATGCGGATCGAGGGGAGATCTACCGGAATAGCCTGAGAGATACCCCAGGAGCATAGAAATAGCGAAGAATAGCCGATTCTCCCCTCCACTTTCTTTCGGTGCAACATAGGTACAACATTGTGGTGGCCGGCGGGAAGTAATCCCGTAGGGATCACCGTATCGGCATAGCATCGGCGGCCGGGGGAGCCTGCTCCTCCGGCCGCTGTCGTTGTTCCCTGCCCGCCGGCTCCGGTGGCGGTTATCGCACGATCGCGATCCCCTGGTACGCCGCCATCCCCTTCCCCGCGATCCGGCAGATATAATATCCGACCGGAAGCGATGCGGGAGCCAGCATCGCGGAAAACGTTCCTCCCGCACCATGAGCTACGGTTGTGGAGATCCGCTCGGCCCCTCGCAGATCGAACAGGGCGATGGTGATATCGCCACCGGAAGGGATCGTATAGGTGATGCGCACGGTTTCTCTGTCGGCGGAGGGAACGATATCCCGGATGGTGAGCGTCGCGTCGTTCCGGCGCGTGTCGGCCACGCCGTTGGGTTTCTCCTGCCGGAATACGCCAAGGCCCAGCGAGCCGACGAAGAGATCGCCGTTGGATCGTTGCACCATCTGCATGAGCGGATAGCCCTTGGTATCCACGGTCTCCCAGGTGGTTCCATCATCATCGGAGTAATAGAGTCCCGGATAGACGAGAGCGAGGATGCGGCCGGACCCGGTCGTGATGAACCGGCGCACCGAGTCCATCCGGAACGGCGTTCCGAGCGAATCCCATGTAATCCCTTCATCGTTGGTGCGATAGAGCCCGATTTCCGTGGCCGCGAGAACGGCTCCCGCGCGGGTGAGCCCCAGCCCATAGGTGGTGTAGAAATTTCCGGAGCGCACACGGCGGTTGCTCCAGCTGGCTCCGGTATCGGTGGAGAGGAGAACCCCGTCGCTGGTTCCGGCGATCAGATGGCCGTTGGGAAGAAACTGGAACCGGAATCGTTTATGATTGCTGGCTAGCAGGTTCAGATCCTGCCATTGCCTCCCATAATTGGTGGAGCGCATAATGGTGACGGTGTTGGAGCCCGGATGAGCCGTTTCGGTGAGGACCAGTCCGTCAGGGGAGGCAAGGATGGTGCTGGCGTTCGCGGTCTCGCGAAGGTACGGCGGAGCATACCATGTGACGCCATCATCCAGGAGGATATAGAGCGAATCGAACAATGCCGAAGTATAGATCCGGTTTCCCGGGGCGGTGGCAACGGTGGTGGCGTAGTAATAATAGCTTTCCTTCGGCGGGCTTATCTGGGTCCACTCCACGCCGCCGTCGGTGCTTCGGAACAGCCCCTGGCTCGATGCGACCGCCAGCAGCCCCCCCGAGGAATCGGCCGCCAGATCGAGTATCGAGGATGCGACGAGGTTGTCGTTGAGCGATTCCCAGCTGCGTCCGTCGGTGCGCGAACGGTAGATCCCCTGGTTCGTGCCGATCAGAATATCTCCATCCGGTGTGTTCACGATGGTGTTGTGGTGCGTTGCATAGGGGGCCACGAACGCGCTTTGCCATGTGCGTCCGGTATCCTCGCTGCGAACGATGGTATCGTTGCGCTGCCCCAGCAGCGCCCCTCCGGGAGTCATCCTGAATGTGGATGTTCCGCGCGGGAGGTCCGGCATCTCCGTCCAGGTGATGCCTTCGTCATCGGATCGATACAGGGAGGTGTTCTGGGAGGAGAAGATCGCCCCGTCCGGGCTCATGATGAGCTGGATATTCCCGGCGCGCACCTGGCGCCATGTGCGTCCGCTGTCGGCGCTGCGGTAGATGCCATCGGTGGCCTCGGTGAAGAGCGATCCGGTGACCGGGGAGATTTCGAACTGTACAGCGTAGAGGTTTTTCTTTTCCTCACCCCTCGCGTCGCGCACCTCCGCCGTCTGCCAGCTCATCCCCTGATCGGTGCTCCGGAGCATCCCGCTTCCGCGTGTGGCCGCGTAAATGATGCCGGAGTGGTCGGCCATGAGCGCGGAGATATCGGCGAACACTGGGATTCCGGTTCGTATCCCCTGCCAGGTCACCCCCTTGTCGGTGGAACGGAAGATCCGTCCGTACCAGTATTCATCATACAGGCTCGCGTACATCACCCCTGCCGAATCGATCGCCAGCGCCTGCGTTCTCGCTCCGTCGATCCCATCCCCGATATTTTCCCAGGTCGTGCCCTCATCGCCCGAGCGGAATATCCGGTGGGTACTCCCGATGAAAAGCGTTCCATCCCTGTCCTGCACTACCGATAAGATGTTCCCCCCTTTGGGGCCGCCGACGGGAGTGAAATCATAGGACTGGGCGTGAGCGCTAAGGGTACCGAGGAAAAGGAGGATCGTAAGAAGTGTAGCGGCGCAACGTATTCCATTCATTACTGCGAGCTCTAGGGTGAACAAAGCTGGAAATAATAATATATATGAGGGACCGGAAAGTAGGGAGATGGCGGTAATGGCGCAACAGCTCTGTAAGGCCGCCAGGAATATATAACCCTCTTCCGCCTCTTCCAGGCATCATTGCCGGACGGAGTAGATGATGGAGGCTGGGGTGGCGCCTGTACGTTCGATAGTGCATTCGCCCTTCCCACCATATAGTCAGCCAGGATACTGGGTGGATAGGCCCGGCGAATGAGGAGGTAGGGGGGAGACTGGATGCAAAATAAATCGGATGTAATATGATTATCCCTTGATTCCGCTATACCCTGTGGCGTATACTTACGCCTGATTTATGATCATACACCACCATTGCTATTGGATATCCCACGGATCTTTACTATGATGAAACGTTCAGTGAAGAGGATCTGAGATGGAATAAAATGTGAAGAGGGATTAAACCCTGCTGCTGAGTCCGTATCCGATGGTGAACCCCTTGCTGTGGTATAGGGGGAAGACGATCCCTATCAAGGAACAGAAGAACCTCAAAGCTGATAGGGAAACTATCGTTACAGGAGCGTGAAGCATGTACGGATGGAAAATTATTCTTGCTGGCAATGTTCTGATATTCTTGATCCATGCAGTGCTTATTTCTCATATCGGGGTAGGTAAGTATGCCCTGGCTCCATTGATCACCATAGCTTTGTTCGGAGGGATCTGGTCCGGACTGATGAGGCATCAGAATAAACTAAAGAATAAGGCAGCTGCATACTTGATGGGGCTTTGCAATGTTGTTGGCGTGCACATTGTGTTTTGGATAGTATACCCAAGGCTCTGGGCGGCTGTAGTTGCAAGTATTCCGGATGCCATGGATGAAGGTACCCAGATCTTTGGGATGTTTTTGGGACCGTTGGCCGTTATCGCAGTCGTTACGATTACAATGGCTACGAGCGGTATTGTGGATGTTATGAAAAACAATGAGTAGATATGGTGATGAGGGCGAACTATGCGCCATATACTAATTGTATGATGGAAAAGCATGATGGCGATATGCCTTGCAGGGCCTGTTGTCACAAGAAAGGGTATCGTTGCCACCACAAGTAAGAATGCTACTATTGAAGCCTCCTTCATGTTCGTATGGAGTTGCTCTGGATATCTCGCCGGTTCGTTCGGCAGGAGAAGCCGAATAGAGCTACGGACGTTGCTCGTTCCTGCTCTCGACGGATAAACCGAAGGTTCGCAATGTCCTCCGTTGGGTACAGTGTTTCTCTGGGGTGAGCTGGCTACGAAGATTACGAAAATGCGGGAAAGGGATGCTGCGCAACATATCGCGCAATGTATGATTCGGAACTGATTGTTTTTCGGAAAATAGCGCTACGCCTCTATGCGCGGGACGGATCGCAATGATCCTGGGGGGATGTTTCACGCACCTCAGGATGCATCAATCACTACCATAACCAACTGTTGGAATCACCATTATGAGTGTACAGTATTCGATGCCGATTATTGGCCCTACCCTGAATTACGATCAAATCGTCGATAGGGTGGTGGTGAGCTCTGCCTCGGATCGGGGGCTCGAGATCAGAATCATCGGTGCCTCGGCCGATGAGTCGAAGATTTATACAACCCTTGGCGGGGCGGTTCTGTTTCAACCTGATAGTCCGGGGGGAACAAATGGTAAAGTCGTTATCTACACATGGATAATGGATGCAAAAGGGTTGATGGATTGGTCACCCGACGCTAAGAGCGTACCCAAGGATGTGCCGCGGCCAGGCATGGTCATTTATGAAAGTATCGATGCAGCAACGGTACGGCCAAAATTTGAGGCTTTGCTGAATGCCAGTAATGATACTCTCGCTATGAAGAAGCTGTGGACGAAAAATAATCCGAACGCCTCCCAGACGCCAACACTCGTGCAAATGCGCGCTCATGTTGTGGACCTCATGATGGCTGGCGCAGCTTCATTTCTATGTCCGGGAGAAACTCATATTGCAGAAGCAACGCCCTATACGAGCGGCACGGAAACCGGAGTCAAGTTCATTTACAGGTGGTATGATGCTGATCTTCAGGTTTATCAAAACCCGATGCCGGCCACGAATGCTCTATCACCTATCCCGTTCATTCAGGCTATGCCGGGTTTTGATGTCCGGTGGGAGAATCATCCGCTTGCCATCAAAACCAAAAATATCGCCGTCCCTGTGGATATGCATCTGCAATTCGAGGTATATGAACCTCTAAGTAATATGTACAAGCCCCTGAACAATGTCGTTGTACAGCTTTGGGATTCTAATCAGTTTTTCGATGAGCAGATCCAGACGGGAACCACCTATACGACGGATGCCACCGGCCGCGTAACAATTTCTCTTGCCGATGTAAGGGGTCTTGGGACGGGTGTTCTCGATGAATATGCAGATCTGTATTTGAAGTTGCTGCTAAATGGACGTTCCGTACCTGTGACTGCCAGCCAAACGATCACATTGCCCAATGAATGGGATACATTTAAAGGCGGCGACGAATCATGGAGAGCAACCGATGGGAGCCCGGGATATTATCCCGATTATCGTGGTACCCGGCTTGGAACTCAAAATAAACCTTTGACATTTCGAGTTGGGGTCGATTATCATTTTAAGATCGATTATGTCAATCAGAGTGTTAAATCAGCTCCAAAGAAGGACTTTCCTGTTCCAGGCTGCATTTTCGAAGTCTATAAAGAAAACTCGGTGCCGGATGAACTTGTCCATGCCACTAAAGTTGGTTTAAATGGAGAAGTTCATGGGCTGATCCTAGATGTCGAGCCCCAGGATGTACTCTATTTCGTCTTACGGTTTCAGCTTGATGATGATCCGTCGATCGGTATGAAGTCCGTCACAGTTTCGAAATCAGCGTGGGATTTTGACCCTCCCGTTGATGGTCAAAGGATCGATGGTAAGACGGTCCGCAATGCACCGGCACATAACGTGGCCCGCCAGGGCCTGCCTTCATTCGGCGAACCCGCACAGCCTATAGCAATAACCGCTATCGATTATGATGCTGCGGCGCTTTATGTGCTCAAGTGCGCTCGCGAGTTCAATCAATTTATGCACACCATCACAGCGGCTTCGCCGAACAGGTGGACGGGTATGGATATGGCATATGGCTTAGTTGGATTTGGTACTGGCCTGGCCTGGCCTCTGGGGACAATCTGGCTTGGACCATACGCAATGTGGAATAGGGAAACCATATATCACGAGAGCGGACATCAAGTGATGTGGAAGCTGCTGGATGTTGGAGATCTCGAAACTCTACGGTCGATTGTGCACGAAGACGGTATAATTACCCATCACAATAGGCGTAAGATAACCACCCAGGTTACTGCTTTAATAGAAGGATGGGCGGAATTCCTGGGTATATTCGGAAATGTGGATGTTGCAACGAGGCGTCCGAATGTAGAGACGGTAAGCTACCAGCAACAGAAAAATCCTCCTTATTTTCCATTGGATTCCCAAAAGCTGTTAGGCGAAAAAGTGGAGGGTGCTCTTGCAGCTTCTTTGTTTCAGATTATGGAACTGTTTGCTGTCACCCCGGCAAAGTATAATAATAGTAAAGCTGTAAAGTTTAGTGATACCTTTGTCGTCCTGAATGAATCCGTCAATGGCGATCTTCTCAGCGTCGCCGGTAATAATTGGATATTGGATGTATCCATCCAGAGCCAGTTCGCGAAACTCTTTTGGGAGCCTTTGCAGCTAAATGGAGGAATAATACCTACCACATCCGGGGTTGCAAATGAGCTGGCGAATAACATTATCGATTACCCTGCAAACGCTGCTATCGCGCATAAATTGCGCGGGCAATTCAATGCGTTCAATATTGCGGTGGTGGCTCCCGAGGCTGCCGGGCTGACCGATGGTTCGGGCGGATTGCCTACGGGTAGTGTCTCCGGTGGAACGCAGTTCAAGATCTCGGGGAGCAAGTTCGCGCTCGGACAACAGGCGCTAGGTAGCTCGACCGTGTATGAGGGACACACAGTCGTCACGTTCGGTGGCATCGTTGCCACAACCAATGTTGTTGATTCCACCACAATTACGGGGATAACGCCGAGAGGGAATGCGCCTGGGCTCGTCGACGTCGAAGTTTATGTCTACATACGAGTTCCCAAAACGACCCCAATCGCTGTGGGAATACCTGCTCCCCCCGGCGCGGTAGAAAAAGTGAAGGTGCCGGTGCAGTGGCAGTATACGTAGGCCCGACGGCGATCGATGATGACAACCTCCACAACAATTACCATAATAATCCATGGAACATAGATATATATCCCTGAGTACCGTCCTCCCTTATTGGCCCGGATCATCTACACTGCCATCCTTCCTCGATAATGTGCTTATCCATGATTACGATCTGACTGCCGAGGGGCAGAGCCTTTCGATGACCGGCGATCTTGTATTCGACACTGATCTGGAATTCGATCTGTTCGGTACGTCATGGGTCAAGGTTACGATGCTCGCTCAGGAGAACATCAGCGGAATTCCGTTTACGGTCTCTCTGGAGCCTAACTTCGCCGTCGATGTCAGCGCTTTGCATGCGGTTCTCACATTGAATCAGGATGTTCTCAAGCGAGTGCGGGAGAAGCCCCAAGGGGGATGGGAAGATGATATCGTAGGCGGTGTGCAGAAGCCGGTCGAAGTAACATTGGGAGGAGTCGGGTTTCGCTATACCGCAGGGGATGACATAGAGTTCCTGCCGCTGACGCAAGGTATGTCGGCAACGATGACTCCTGTCGAGATCCTGGGAACCGGCATTGTGGTCAAGTTCGAAAACATCATCCCCATACTGTCCGCCAGCCAGGATCGCCCTCCCGGCGTTCCGGCCGGATTTAAAGGTATCTATGTCGAAGAGGCGGTCGCGACATTACCCTCCTCATGGGATACACAGGAAACTTCAACCGGCGAGATCAGAGGGCGAAATCTGGCTATCGGCAAAGGTGGAGTTTCCGGCAATCTCGAGCTTGCACTGAAATCCCAAGCTTCAGGGGAGCCTGCAATCGATATCAAGATAGGGGATGCCTTTGAAGTCAGTCTCGATGTATTCAAGATATCTCTACTGTACAGCCGGGTGGTAAACTCCGAGATCCGGGGGACGCTAACGGTTCCCGGATTCGTCGATGATTATGGCAACCCCGTGAAGATCGATGTGGTGGTCGAGGTACATGGAGATGGTTTTTCGATATCCGCGCACCCCGCCGCGCAGCTGCAGGTATTTCATATCTCCGATGTACTTGCGGTACGGTTGAACAGACTCGCCATAGGCAACAAGGGATCTGATTACTATATCGGGATGGCGGGTACGCTCGATATTCAGGCCGAAATCCCCGGCATCGGCGGGCGTTTTCTGGACGAGCCGATCGAGATCAACAATTTCGTGATCTGGTCCAACGGCGAAATCGATTTCGAGGCCGGTGCCATCCCGCTTCCCAGGATCAAACCGCTGAAGGTGGGCCCGGTGGAGCTCTCCGTTTCGGCGCTCCATATCGGAAGCTATCAGCAGGAGTGGGGGGGCGTGCCCCGCAAGTACAAGTATATCGGCTTCGATGGCGGCATCAAGACCGGCTTCGGAGGGGTGGACGCCAGGGGCGAAGGGGTGAAGTTCTATTTCACTACCGACAACGGGCCGGGCAAGGTGCAGCATACGTTTCTCCGCATCGAGGGGATCGGGGTGGATCTCCGCATCCCCGGCGGCGTTCCCAAGGAGATGGCCGATATCATCATCAGCGGCTACATCTCCATGAAAAATCCGGAGCGCCGCAACCTGAACGATCCCGGTGCGCCTCTGGTTCCGCAGGGGGAGAACGAGACGGACGTGGAGACCGAGTATTCCGGGACGGTGGAGGTGGCGATGCCCCGCGTGGGGATCGCCGGCGGGGCGAGCCTCCGGATGATCCCTTCCACCGGAGCGTTCCTTGCCGATATGTCGCTCGAACTGCCGACGCCGATTTCGCTCGGGGCCACCGGACTGGGGATCTACGGTTTCCGAGGCACCGTCGGGAACAAGTATGTCGTCGAGAAGGGGGCGGGGGAGAACTGGTGGGAGTTCTACAAGAAGCCGCCTCGCGGCATCGACGCACGGAAATTCACCTCGCGCAACGGGTTCGCCGTGGGGGCCGGGGCCAGCATCGGCACCATGGCCGACGGCGGGCGGGCGTTCTCCTCGAAACTCTATTTCATGCTCTCGGTACCCACCGCGTTTCTGCTGGAGGGACAGGCCGCAGTGCTGAGCCAGCGGCTCGGGCTGGATACCGATGAGGACCCTCCGTTCTTTGCCGCCATCTTCATCGACTTCGAGCAGGCGAGCGTTACCGCCGGCATCGGAGCGCACCTGGATTTCCCCGACGGGGGCGAGGTGCTTTCGATCGGTGCCGATATGGAGCTTGCATTCTATTTCGGGCGCACCAGCGGCTGGCATATCTATATCGGCCAGGATGAGCCGGGAAAGAGGATTCGCGGTACGCTCCTTCAGCTTGCCAACTGCTGGGCCTATTTCATGATGTCCTCGCAGGGGATCAAGGCCGGCGCGGGGCTGGACTGGAACTTCAAGGTCGACTGCGGCATCGTGGTGGTGGGGCTTGGCGCGGCGCTGGAAGTGGCCGGCTTCGTCAGCTTCAAGCCGGTGCAGCTCGGCGGGCGCATCCTCGTGTCGGGCTTCGTGGAGCTTCGCGTGCTCGGCATCGGGTTCCGTCTCGACGTCAAGTCGTCGCTCGAGGCGGAGGCGCCGAATCCCTTTATCATCCGTGGATCATTCTCGATCATCCTCAATCTGCCATGGCCGATATCGGATCTCGAGCTGGCGGTGAGCCTGGCATGGTATATCCGTCGCGAACTCGATCGCAAGGAGATCACTTTTCTGCTTCCCCCCCACAAGGAGGATCTGATCCGGGAGGAGGCCGAAGGCTACACCACAACCTACGGGCTTGAGCAGTATCGGCAGCAGGCGAAGTACGGGGCCAAGGCGGTTCATATGCTCACGAAGGAATCGTTTCTGCTGAATACCGTGAAGCGTACCTACGTTCCGGCCGAACCGCACAACGTCCCGCCACTCCCCGGTAATCCTCCCGCCCCTGTTTTCAGCGGCACGCAGCCCCCTCCGCTGGAATCGTGGATCGGCAGCTTCGACGAGTTCATCATCCCGGTTGACAGCTTCATCGATCTGGAGTTCACCAAGCCGGTAAAGCCGGTAGCCCCGGAAGATCCGGATGATACCGGCGGCAATCATGCATCCATTAAGCGGCTCGGGCTCATCACCGGAGGGAAGCGTTTCAGCGAGCTGGTGCCGCCGAAGCGGGGAGCCTCCAATCAGGTGGAGCACAAATATCTGGTCGATGAGGTGAAGATCTTCTACTGGGATGCTGCCGCCGCGATCTGGCGCGACTATGATCTGTACGACCTGAGCACGCCGCTTCTGGAGATCCTTCCCAAACCGCAACTGGAACAGTACCTGAAGTATGGTCACTGGCAGCTCTCGGAGGCGGGGGAGTATACGAAGCTCCGGCTCCTGGCCCGGACGCCGTTCGATATGTACGATTACATCCCGCCGGTCGATGCCGGGTTTCCTGAAACCGCCATCATCTGCGCCGATGAGGGCTTCGAACTCACCTGCCAGACGTGGGAGGACGATGGGATTCCCCTGACCTATGCTCCCGAGGTCCTTCATTCCGACCGCCGGATCAGGTTCACGGTCGCCGATCAGACGGCCGAGGTGGTCGCATTCGCCAACGTGTTCGATATCGGCAAATCGCTGAAACTGGAGCAGGGGAACCGGATCGAGATCAGTCTCCCGGAAGCCTCGCGCAAGCTGAGCCTGAAACTGACCACACTGGCCGGAAGGGTGAGCATCTCCTATTATCGTGGTCAGGCATGGGCACCCTCCAATGCCGCAACGGCGGAGGATGGTGTCGAACGCTGGAACGTCACCATCCCCTCTCCGTCATCGTTCGCCGAGCAGACTCCCGATACATTCTGGGAGATGCTTCGCACCCTGCCACGTCTGGCGAGGACCATCTGCACGACGCCCGGTGGTCCGCAGCCATCGCCGGCAACCGACAGCCTGATGAAACTTGTCGATGCCGATTACTTCCTCAGCGATATCTACCTGAAGCAGAATAACGATGAGGACCCGCTTTCAAGTACTGCCGATTTCTGTACGAAGGTGCGGAGCATGTTCCGTACGATCATCATCGGCAAGACCGGCAGCCGTCCGACGCCACGGCGACTGATCGCTAACGTGGAGCATTTCTACCAGGATGTGAAGCGTCTGGTGGCCGACTATGTGCGGCTCGTCGGTGAGCCCTCTACTGCGTCGGTGGCATCGGCAAATGGGTTCTACGAGACGTGGATGGCGCTCATCGCCTGCACCGGCGCGCTCTGCGAGAGACGGAACTCGGTGCCGCAGGTGGTCAGAGAGAAGATCGGCCGTCTGATCGATCCGGAAATCAACCGTCTGTATCGCAAGCTGGAGGAAGAGAACTGGTATGGCGAGGCGATCAATCCGCGCTGGGGGCTGGGGGATGCATGCGATCAGCTTCGATCGGTTGCCGGCTTCCTCTCCATCATCACGCTCGATCTGGCGCAACTCCCTTCACTCGATCCTATGGAGGAACTGGAGCCATACCTGAAGCGTCTTGAACGCGCCTACCTGCGGGTGGCCCGTTCCTTCCGGCAGGCTGACCCCGCCCGGTGCGATGGTCCCCGGTGTGCCCGGACCAGGGATATGGTGGAGATCGCGCGTGCTCTCTGCATCGACCCACAGGTGGCGGGCCCCACGCTCGCCGCGATCACAACGCTGGTCTCGGGTTTCCATGCCGATCATCTCCCCGAACTGGCCGGCTATCTCGGATGGGCGTTCCCGGCGGCTGTTCCGTCCGATCTCTGCGGCAAGCTGCGCCGCGTGCTCCCTCTGATGATCGTGGCGCTTTCGGCGGTCGATGAGCTGCCGTTTGCCATCCGATGGAAGGTACGCGCGTTCCATGATGAGCTTGCGCGGCTTATGGAGGAATATCGCGCTACTACGATCGATGCGCCCAAGGGAACGCCGGACGCCACCTCCGATACATTCGTGACCGGGTGGGTGGATATGCTTCTGTGCCTCTGCGCGATCTGCGATCAGGAGGAACTTCCGGTCGGGGAGGAGGAGTATCTGCACGACCATTTCGATCCGGAGTTGGAGGATGTCTACAACGCTGTTACCGGTGATCTGGTGGGCAATGCCATCGCCATGCAGCCGCTCGGTACGCCGATGTCCGGAACCTCCGTCCCCGCCGATATGGGGGACCGCATCGACGGATTGATGAGCTTCTTCGCCGCCGCGCTTACCCGATGCTCCACCATGAGCAGCAATGTGCGCACGCATCTGGCCGGGCTTCATGCCTCGCTCGGCGCCAGCGCGCAGAGCCTGGTTACGGCGTTGCAGGGGAGTACGATCTGCGGTGCCCTGCCGCCGACGCTCAACTGCGGGATCTGGCCGGTCGTACTGGAGTGCGTGAGGGGATATCGCCTGCGCCAGTGGGAGCTGTCGGAGGATGTGCGCGAGAAGATCGGGGAGACACTTGCTCCGCTTGCCGAGCAGATGTACCGTGCGGTCTTCGATGTGGCGGAGCCCGATCCTATCCCGGTTCCCCACGGCCAGGATGCGATGGCATGGGAACTGGAAAGGCTGATCGCCTTCTTCAACGAATCGTGTCTGAAGGGACTGGATGCGCCCGGCCAGGCCGAAATCCAGTCCGAGCTCGCTGCGTTCCAGAGCGCCGCGGCCACGCTTCGGCAGCACCCCGATCTGGAGGGTGCGGATATCTGTGAGGCCGACGGATACGACACAATCGACAGGCGGAACCAGCTTCTCGGCTTCTACCGGCTCTTCTGCATCACGCCGGGAACACCCCCGCCATCGGTGCAGGTGAAATCAGTGGTCGCGAACTTCGGCGTCCACCTCGATCAGATCACCACCATTCTGGGACTCGGACCGGTTCCCGCTGCATCGATCGCGACCGGGGATTTCTGCGCCATCTTCGGTGAGGTAGTGCGCGCGCTGGTGATCGCCTACGCGCATCAGGACGAACTGCCGGTGGGCCTCATCTTCAGGATGAAGGCGTTCATGGAGGATATGAGCCTCGCGGTGGCCGCCATGGGGGCACTGCCGCAGACCCCGACCGCGTGCTCGGCCATGTGCGACTCCTGGCTGGCGACGCTCTCCTGTCTGGCAAAGGCGTACCGCTACCGGGAGCATCTCCATCTCTTCTCCGGAGCCGAGAGCGCGTTCGCTCTCCTGGAAGATGATCTCGCGCTCGCCTACGCCAACGTGCTGGTGCTGGCCGACGGAATGGACGTTGCATTCCTTCCGGGGCGGAGCGCCGGCGATCGCTGCCGCCGGCTCCGTCTGGTAGCCAACTATGTGGCATCAAAGGGGACCGACTACGCCACGATCCCTCCGGTACTGACGTTGCTGACCACCAGAGGCGGATTCGAGGATGCGTTCGGCGCGCCCGCTCTGGAAGCTGCGCGGGAGCGGATCTGCGCCCCGGTCCCCGGTCCCTACAATCCGTTGCGCAAGCGGGTTGTCCTCTCCGGCGACGATCTTGATGCGGCCGTGGAGTATGATGATGCCGGTGAACCGATAGACCGGATCGTCATCGAGCCGCTGCCGGAGTGCGCCACGACCATCGGCTGCTCCACCTATATCCACGCGGTCTGCTGGCTCTCCGATCGGGAGTACGACTACAACCGTGGGCTCCCGCCGGTCGATCAGCAGATCGGTGCCACGGAGGACATGCTGGAGGCGCTCAAGAAGCTTCCGCAGCCTATCTGGCGCCCGAATACGGTCTATGCTCTCCAGGTGGAGACACGGGAAGTGGTCGCCGAAAGAAACGGGGACCGGGTGGAGGGAACTCCCGTCATCTACCGCCGCGCCTATACCTTCGGCTTCAAGACCGCCGGACCGGCCGGCCACTTCCATCAGATCGGGGATGGGCCCGGCTCCTACCGCAGTGATTATGCGGAACTGGCTGCACGGGACCGTGAAGGGGAGTACAAGCTCGCGGGCTTGAAATATTATATCAACCGGGAAAAATCCTATCCCGATCCCGAGGGGAATCTGATCGATGCGAAACCGTTGTACTACGAGAACGCCCGATTATCGCTCGCCTACGATGTGGATTATATCGAAACGATGTACAACCGATGGGATGCGGCGGCCGGGCTGGAAGAGACCCGCTCACGTCTGGTCACGGTGATCAAAGACCCCGCGAAGGGGCCCTCCGATGCGGATATCGTGATCGATGGGGGCTGGGCCGCCGACCTGAACCCGACTGCCCGTTCCGGGGTGCGTGTGTTCCGCAACATGATGCGGAACGCCGAGATCGATGGCCGCGATTGCCTTCAGTTCGATCCGCTCGAACAGAACCTGGCCGCACAGCGAACCGTTGTGGATACCGGAGCGCAGCTGAAGCCTCGGAAACTCTATACGGCGATCTTCAATGCGGTCTACAAACCAACGCCGGTGAGCGATGAAATCACCCACGAGGTCCATAAGTATGTGTTCCAGACCTCACGGTATCGGAGCTTTGCCGAACATATCAAGAGCTTCTATCTGGATCCGCCGGCCAATACGGCGGGGGCGGTGACCACCGTGTCGTTCGACGTCGGCACGCAGGACCGCGCCACCGCGCAGTTGATGCTGGCGAACCCCGGTGACGCCTCGCTTGCGATACTGCAACGCGATTATCCGGAGGAGTACGATCGCCTGATCGATGGCGTGCTGAAGCTTCGGGGCCTGCTACCGCCGGAGCGGACCGATGTCACGATCATCAGGAGCGGATCGGCCGTGCTCGGCCTGCTGGTGCGAAGCCCGGAGCCGTTCAATAATCCGAAGATCCCCCGGGAAGGGGGGGACGACGGCGTGGCGATGAACATCTACAGGACCGTGCAGGTGAGCGGCCTTACCGGAAGCATCAGAAAGATCTTCTCGAAAGATCTCTCGAAGATATTCATTACCAATACCGATCTGGCACTCACTGCCCAGACGACAGTTACCCTGACGTTCAATCATATGCCCTTCAATGGCAGGGACTACGAGCTTCTCAGCCCGCAGACCATCACCATCGATATCACCTAGATTCTCCGGGCATCGTATCCGTTCCATCGGGGCGGGAGCACACCAGGGGGGCGATCCCGGCGATCCCCCCCGGCTCCCCCGATGATGCACGCCACAACGCTCGCATACCGAATTCTATCAGCAAAACTTTATAATTCTATACTGTCATGCAGCTATCTGCTTTCACTCTCACTACGATCACCTATGGCGGGAACAATGTCGGAGGGCAGTTCACCATCGGCATCCAGGCTGCCGGGGAGCCTACCTCGCTCAGCAGGCAGATCCTCTTCGGCTCCACCGTTTCTCTGTCTGAATTGCTCACCGCCGCCCCCGCCGGCACCGGTATGATCTATGTTCCGGTTTCCATCTCTATCCAGCTTCCGAACGGAGGGAGCGGTTCGGCCAGCCAGACCTTCGTTGTAAATCCCAATCTCACCCAGGTCTTCACCCTGCCGGTTATGGTCTACCGGGCCGGTCTGCCTCCCGGCACCCTCTACTTCGAATTTACTGCCACCCCGATAGAGGCACCGCGATACTATATGCCGGAAGGGATCTGCAGCTGGGCTGTGATCCCGACCGGTTATACATCCCTGCTCTGTTCGGCCCAGGCGCTCTCCGGATTTACGACGCTGCCGGAGACCACCCAGATCACCGCACTGCTACAGAACAATCAGGCGAATTTCGCGGCCATCAACTCCTCGCTCTCGCTCTCGCTGGCGCCGGCAGGGGCAGGGCTCTTCGATATGTTCGATTACGCCATGGATGTAGCTTCGGCCAGCGTCTACCGCGCCGATGATGTCTCCTGGAAGAAGAAGCTGAAGATGGCCTCTTTTCTGGATTCCCTGGAAACGTCCATCACCCCCTATCTCCATCTCCTGGTGGATGCCTCGATCGCCGTGCCGGCACCGGACCCATTCTGCCGCCAGTGGTTCGAGCTGCTGAACTGCTACTGCCGGGTCTGTCTGGCTAAGCTCACGCTCGATCCGGCCATCCTCACCTACTACGATCAGCAGGCCGCCCCGCAGACCGACTTCCTCTATACCCTGGCACATGATATCGCCGAGAATGAGAACATCCCCTCGGTAATACCCTACAACGGGTTTGAGGAGCAGTGCCGCAAGATCCATTATATCCTCAATATCCTCGAACGCCGATGCCGTGGCCGTCACTGCGTGACCAACTGGTCGACATGGGGGCAGGAGCAGCTCCTCTTGCAATTCCAGGTGATGAACGATGCATACGAGGTGATAGCAGATGCGCTTGAGGGGATGGATGTCTATATCTGCACACCTGAGTTTACGAGGTTTTGCGAGCGCTGGCAGGGGCTGGCGGAGTGCCTCGGAACGATCTGTTCCCACCGGACGGAGCTGCCTGGTGAGATCGCCGACGACTTCGAACAGACCCTCGGCGCGCTGGTGCGCAATCTCTACCTGCAAACATGGGCCACGTCGGTGCAGCCGCAGTCCGGTATCGCCAATACATGCGCCTATCTGGAGAAGATCAACCGCTACATGACGATCGCCTGCGGGCTCGGGTACCTGCCGGGGAGTTCGCGCTTCACGATACTGAAAGGGATCACGACGCAACTGGAACTGGCGCTTGAGAGTTTCCTGAATAAGTATGGCGATCTCTGCGCCACCGAGGAGACGCTCTCCCCCGAGACTTGCGATGACTGGATGAATGTGCTGGATTGCCTGACGAGAATCTGCGATAAGAAGTACGAGGCGATGCCGGGGGTGATCACCGCTTTCCGGAGCAACTTCGAGTCGCGCATCGGCCTGCTGTACAATTACCTGTTCCCCTCGGCTCCCATCGACGTCTCCACCGGAGGGCCGCTCGGCGTGGACAGCATCTGCTGGAAGCTGGGGAAGATCCGGGGCTATCTGCTTACCCTGTGTGCCGGCACCGCCAGCGCCACGCTCGATCCGTTCAGAAGGCTGAGGCTCGATCAGGAACTCGACGGGCTGCTCGCGGGGCTCGCGTCGTTCAAGTCGGGCTATCCCACGATCTGCCAGGAAAGCGTGGAGCCGGGCGGGTGCGATACCTGGAAGATCATCCTGAACTGCCTGAAGCGATTCTGCCTGCTGCGGCATGTGCTCCATCCCTCGATCGTGCAGATGGTCTTCGATACCTTCGCGCCGCTGGTGGACTACCTGCACTGGCTGGTAGGGAACCCCGCCGGCGCCCCGGACGATTATTATCAGGAACCGGAGACCTTCTCGCTGGAGGAGATGTGCTCGAAGGTGGACGACCTGATCGAATACTTCGAGGATATCTGCGCGTTGATGGAGGTAGACCCCATCCGCGCCATGCGTCTGAACGATGAGTTCACGAAGTGGACCACCGCATATAACACCGTGCTTCAGGTGCCAGGACTATGCGGCGCGCAGCAGCCTGAGGAGGTGAGCTGCGACGATTACATGGAGATGCTGGAATGTCTGAAGTCGCTCTGCGAACGGCGCGAGGAGGTTCCGCAGACGATCATCGATACCTTCATGACCGATTTTTCGGCGGCTATCGATGCGATCTACCTGCAACTGTTCGGGCAGATGCCCACCTATGCCAGCGGCACCATCGAGCGTCTGTGCCTGGAGATCGCCGATCTGTACCAGACGATGGCGATCTGCTGCGGGGCGCCGGCCGAAGGGGAGCCCAACGAGTTCGGTGGCGTGGTCACGCATCCGCCGGAGCCGCAGCCGGACGAGGAGGGGTGCAACGATCTGAAGGAGGCGCTGGCGGATCTGCTGCCGGACTTCCGCGCCTTGCAGCAGCAACTTTTCAACCTCGGGTTCGGCGGCGGCCCGAACATCTGCAACTGCTTCGAGATCGACTGCGACGCATTTCTCCGCCTGCCGAAGATCTTTGAGCTGCTCTGCTGCCGCGAGCATCCGGGAAACTTCGCCACGCTGCCGCCGATCGTTGCGATCGACACCTGGTATCAGCAGATAGTGCCGTTGCTCCAGCAGATCATCCTTCGCACCGGGCTGGACCCGGCTGCCATCGTGCCGGCAGGCAACGGCTTCTGCGATCGGATCAGGCATGCGGTGACGGTGATGATCTATGGCATCGCCTCCCCCGGCACGCTTACGTCGTTGCAGCGATATGAACTTCGGGTGCGCTACAGTCAGCTTCGCACCTATGCGATGCAGTACGCCGTGACGCTGAAGGATGCGCCGCGGCCATGCAGCAATTGCGATGTCTGTAATACGTGGCTGGAGATGCTGGCCTGCCTGTGCCGCGCCTGCGGGGCCTGCAAGACCGACCAGAGCCTTGCAACGCTCCTGGCGGAGAACAGCCAGATGTGCCAGCGGGTGGACGAGCTGTTCGATCATATCATCTCGGCTCCGGGTCTTCAGATCCCGATCGAGTTCGATCCGCAGACCGCCGTCTGCTGCGAGAAGATCCAGTGGCTGATCCGGTTCTTCTCCCTGATCTGCCTGGAGTGCGACCATGACAGCTACGATGCTTACCAGCTGGATGAGTTCCATGCGGATTTCCAGGGGGCATACTCCGCTCTCCGGCAGCAGATGAGCCAGGCCGGCATAACCGTCTGCGACGAGGATTGCCGGGAGTGGCTGGGGATGCTGGAGTGCCTGGTGGCGCTCGGGATGCGCGGCCGCGAGGTTCCCGCAAACGTCCGCTCGCAGATCGAGAGCATTCTGGGCTGGCTCCAGACGCAGTTGTACGCGATGGTGAATCAATGGGCGTTTCTGCAGGTGCCCCTGGGGGCCGCTAATCCGGTGCCGGAGGTCTATGGCACGTTCGACTGGAAGATGCTGGAGCTGCTCCGTGCGTTCTACTGGTTCTGCTCCCCGTACTATGTCTGGAATAGCGTGATGCAGAGCGGTAGTGTCACGCTGCTGGGGCAATGGCGCACGGCGTACGCGGAGATCATGGAGCTGCTTCGCGATGGAGGGCTCGGCTGGATCTGCGATGAGCGCCAGGAGGATATCTGCGGCCGCCTGGAGGAGATCCCGGCGATCCATGCCCTTCTGTGCGCCGGCAAGGAGACGATAGATCCATTGCAGGGGCCGGGGCTCGTGCTCAAGCATCTGCTGGACGGATACGCCACCGAACTGACGCAGATCGCCGGACAGCTTGCGGTGACCATCCCCGGGCCCGGATCAGGCGCCGCTCTATGCGACCGTCTGGCATACGCCCTCCAGCTGGTCGCCGTGGCCTATTCCCGTTTCGACGCGCTGTCGCCGGAGCATCGCCTGATGATCCGCTTCTTCGCCACCCATCTGATGTACCAGTATCACGACTTCCGCATTGCGCCCGGCGGCGGCCGAACCTACGTTCCCACGCCGATCGGCGAGTTCCGGAGAACGTGGCTGGAAATGCTCGGATGCCTCTGCGCTACCTGCGATCTGCTGGCGCACAGGAGGCAGGCCGAACGCAACGCGATACCGAACGTCGTCTCGGCCTACGACATCGTGATGGCCGAAGTTGCCACGCTCTATCCGGCGATCATCGATCTGGCCGTCGAGGCACAGCTTCCGGTCGTGGACGATCCCTGCGCCGGGAACAACCCGTGCGGAGCGGATGGTGCCTGCCGCCGGCTCCATATCATCATGAGCTTCTTCGCCACCTACTGCCTCGGCTGCGCGGAGCTATCCGATGAGCAGGGGGTGGACGCGGTGGAGGAGCTGAAGCCGGCGCTGGCCTTGATTCGCGCCAAGGTGCTGCAACTGCGGAGCGCCCTGACAGCTGCGGGACTTACCCCCTGTCCCGAGCAGGAGCAGGGGCCGGAGATGATGCAGTCGGATTACCTCTACCTTCAGGCTGCCGGCTCGGAGGGAGGGGATGGAAGTGTGCCCGGAGTTCATCTGCGATGGTCGCTGCTGCAGGAGCCCGGCCGCAAGCATCTGCCCAAGGGAAATCTTGCCGCATGGAACGGGCCCTATCCGGCGACGGAGGGGTTCAACCAGCCCGACGACTTCGTGAAGATCCTCCGGAGCCCCTACAAGGATACCGAGCGGTTCCCGGTTGTTGTGGATCTTCTCGATGAGAACCCGGCCGAGGTCTATACGCTCGATACGATGGTGGTATGGCTCTATGCCTTCGATGGCCGCTATCCCGGATACCTGGCCGCCGACCCTCTCTTCCCCCATGCCTCCCGCACCACCATTACGGTGCGCTTCATGGATCGTGCGCTCTATGATGCCTATACCTCCGGATCGCGCGATCCGAAGAACAGCAGCGACGATCGTGCCTATCTGCTGGACAACTACGACGGCATCATGGAGGTGGAATCGCAGAAGCCCTTCTTCCGTCTCTGGGCCGAAACCACGGTGGTTCCGGGACAGCAGAACCCCAGGGTGCTGGTGGAGGGAATCTCGCAACTGACGATGAGCGCCGAGCAGGCGAAACGGGAGCCGGTGATGACCACCCGCAGGAGCCTGAACGCGGCCGGGGGGAGCGTCGACCTGTTCATGGAGACCGTCAAATACGCCCGCTTCCGTTGCGAGCGCTGCCGGGTGCGCACCCTTTCGGTGGAGACCTATCACGACTACTACTACGCTATCGACCGCCGCTACGGCTGGGAGAAGGTGGGGGATTTCGCCCTCTCGGTCGACGACGAGGAGGTGTTCCGGCGTTTGGAGGATACGGCGCACTTCACGATCCACAACCGGTGGCCGAAGTACAACGATGCCCTCCCTGCCACCCCCGTGGAGTGGGAGAAGGTGAACGTCTGCAACTACTGGGAGCGCTGGAGCGCATGGGACAACAATGCAACGACTCCCCCGTATCCGGCATCGCTCTACGGCTGCCAGACCCATAACCGGCGGCCGGGTGATTCGGTGCGCGACGCGGTGCTGCACTATCTGAACGAGAGCCGCACGGCCGCCACGGCCAACCCACCGATGCAACGCGGGTCGGTGCTGGAGAACAACGATGTGAAGATCGAACTGGGCGTGCTCGATATGCTCACCATCGCCGCCCAGGATTATCACATCGCTAGAATGCTCGGCCTCGGATATATCGACTGGAAGGTGCCGGAGCTCTCCGGACCGACCCAGCGCTATATCTATGCCGCCGAGTATCGCACGGCCGCCGCGCTGGAAGAGGGGAGGATCGCCGAAGGGACCGTCCATCGCTATCTCTCGCTCCCCACCAGCCAGCAGACCGAACGGCTGCCGGTCGCCCCGGCATTCGCGACCCCGCCGGTGCAGCTCGGCCTCCCGCGGTACAGCCAGGATGCGCCGGAGTTCACCGATGCCCAGGGCTATACCAGATATGGTGATGCCCGTTATATCCGCATCTACAAGGTGCCGCTTCAGTTCGATCTTATGGTGGGCAGGGATTTCGACTCCGGCACGTTCTTCGATGGGATGGAGTTCAGCCGCGCCGACAACACCCGCCCCTCGCTCTACGGCCTGCGGTACTACAAACGGAACACTTCAGGCGAGTACATCGAAGTGCTTCCGCAGATCAGCAACGATCAGGGAGAGTATGCCGGCCCGGAGTACATTCCGTTCACCGACAAGTACGATGGCTCCTCCGAGTATCCCGATGGCTATCCCGAACCGCTGGGGATTCCGGAGCCGGCCCCCGGACGTCCCTTCTTCGTCCACCATATCGTCAAGCCCCAGAGCCAGGCGGCGGTACAGCAGGTGGAGGGGTGGCACAAGTACGGCGCGTATGGCGTCAACTGGTTCTCGCGTGTCTCCCCGATGACCGAAGACGCCATAATGACCGATCAGCAGGCGATTGAAACCGTCTTCCCGAAACGGAATACGCTTCTGCCTCCGGGCAACCTTCGTGTGCAGTATATCACCGACGAGAGTCCCCTGGTCTTCACCTCGCGCGATGAGCAGAACGATATCGAGAACCTGCGTGGATGGACCAGAGTGCTCTTCGAGTGGAATCACCGCCATAACATCGCCTACCAGACCGCCAAGAGGGCGGAGTTCTTCTTCCGGAAATCCCCCGGCATGATCAGAGGGAAGATCAAGGGGACGCCGATCATCGCCCCCACCCTCGAGGAGGTGCGGGTGGAGCTCGATTCCTATACCGATTACTCGGTCAAGAGGCCGGCCGGCGGACGCAAGATCATCCCGGCGATCGGGCATCCGAGCCACGCCAGCCGTTATATCGGCGGGGTGTTCGCTGCCACCAACTCCCCGGAGAAGTTCATCGTGGTGAGCATCAGCGTTGATGCCACTCCTATCGGCATCAACGACCCGCGCTACCAGGTGCGGTCGATCCTGCTGAAACGTGCGTATCAGCTCGATGACGATGCCAGGAAGCAGTGGATTGACCCGAAGGCGAACCAGTACTTCATCTGCACGGAGAACCTGAACGCCGATGGCGAGTGGACGCCGCTCCCCGGCTGCCATATCGATCTGGTGACGTTCCCCGGCAATTATCAGGAGGAGGAGATCGATCAGAATGGGAATCGGATCGTTCACACCGTCGGGGGAATCCATCACACCGCAGAGGTGACGCTCCTGGCGCCGGACGATGATACTGCCGCCGGCATCTACAAGGTGGAGTTCCATAGCGATGTGCTTCCGCCGTATGGCGGGGCTACCGGAACCCATGTCAAGAACGTGCGCTGGTTCGGGGGGAACGCCCGCATCGCCAGCCAGCATGGCGATATCCGGGATGTGCAGGTAACCCGTATCGACATGGCCGGATCGGGGAACGGGAACGTCACCACGATATACGTCTTCGATCCGGCTACCGCAGGGGGGGATGTGCCGCTGGCGGAGGGGACCGGAGTGGACGTGAATTTTCATCCCGGCTATCGCGCCTACATCAGCCTTGAGGATGCCGGTATCTCTCGTGCCGATATCGAGCCGGGCGAGGGGGAGACTACCCGCAATACTCTCGTGGCTGCCCTCTCGGCCGATACCGCGCATATCGATACCTCTACCTCGCAGTGGTACCGGTCGGCCCTTACCACGCCGGCGGTTCATGTGGCGCGGAGATCCATAACGCTGATACGGCCACGTGCGCCACAGGGAGGAAGGTTTGCCACTCGCCCGAACATCTATGGCAAGTCGAGCTATTCGTTCGATACCATCTTTGAAACGAGCCAGGGGGGGGGCAGCCGGGAGCCGTATGCCATGATGTTCTACCGCGCCAGCCAGCTCGATATCCTTCGTGCGCTCTACAAGCCCGATACCGTCTCGGCGATCCTTTCATCGCTCCCTTCCCGGGACTCCGATGAGCATTTCGAGGGTCGCTGGAACGATCTTGCCAACTGGATCTACGATACCGGCGGCGAACAGTTCAAGTCCTACGGGGATGATCCGTTCCGGTTCCCGGTGCCGGATAATCCTCTCTACACGGCGGTGGACCCGGAGGGGAATATCATTCATCCATTTACCGCTGGGCTGACTCTGGAGGAACTCTCCGAGTATGGGCCGCAAGCGTTCGATGCCGTGTTCCTTCCCCTGACGGAACGTCCTGTGGCTTATGCTTCCATCAAGGAGGATCTTCTGCTCCTGACACGTCCGGGAAAACCGGTAATCCGGGATTCCGACGGCGAGTTGCTCGATCCGGATGATCCGGAATACAACCCTGCCCCGATGATTCGCAGGCGCGCTGTCAGCGGAGGAACCGAGCTGCGATTCACCGATTACACGCTTGACGGCGGCACGGTCGACTTCTATTTCTACTGCACGCGAGAAATGGATATGGCGCTGAAGGTGGGGCCTCGCAGCGGCCTGCTTGGCCCGGTCCGTCTGGTGAATGCCTATCCGCCGGAGCGTCCGGCCGTTCGTGCGGTGAATGTCGAACTGGATAACCCGGCGCGATACATCAGCGCCAATGTGAAGATCGCCCTGAACCCCTCGCTCGCAGTGGAGAACGTGAGCCGGTGGAATCTCTATCGCACCTACGATGCGGAATCGGCCGGATCGGTCGATACGATGACGCTCGTGGGGGCGTTCTCCTGGGGGGCTATCGTTCAGGACGATTTCTCGGTGGGGGAGCTGCGGTACAACGAGCCGATCTACTATTGCGTCGTCGCCATGCGGGAGATCATCAACGAGGTGGAGCAGCCGGAATATATCCCCTCGGAGCCTTCGGATGTGGTGATGACCAATATCATCGATGCGCGCAATCCGGCCGCACCGGTGATAGCGCGCACGCCATCGGCTCCGAGCGGTACTCCGCCGGTCTATGCCACCCTGGCCCTCACCTGGCCGGCGACTGCATACAAGGGAACCTACTATCTCTACAAGCTGGATTCGTTCGGCAACTGGGTGCTGGAAGAGGTCTATGGGCCGAATGATGTCCGGCAGAAGGAGTACGTGAACCTGCCGAAGGAGGATGGCAATGGGAACGAGATCTTCCACTATTTCAAGGTGGTGGTGGAGAATTCCGCCGGACTGCGGAATCTGGAGGACTCTGTGCTGACGGTGTAGCAACCGCCTGAAGTCAGGATCTATCGCAGCAAGGCCCCGATCGGAAATCCCGGTCGGGGCCTTTCTCTATGGCGTGTGCTGTCGGGTGGGGCGAAGCGAGTGCTACCACCGCCCCGTCTCCGTGCACGCCGGACGACCAGACACTGCACCCACAGAGCTGCCGGCGTGAACAGCAAAGCGCTGCTGTCGGGTTTGATTCTGCTCTCGATGTCGGCCGATGACAGTTCTTCTGTTGTGTGTCTGGTTCGAGCGCCGTATCGTTCGCCTCGGCCAACTGCTCTATCATAACGTTGTTGAAACGCGCTACGTTGAGGTGGGAGTGCCGGATAGGCTGGTCCTCCTCATCCCAATCCCTTTCCAACGTGCTGTGGCCCAGATAGATATAAGGGCTCCTGCGGTTCTTGGTGATCCACAGCGTCAATGGAAAGGCGACGTCAATATCCTTTTTCTCGTGGGGGGACGATCTTCACGGGTACCATCGCAGGAGAGATTGATGTTTCAAGGATGCGCGCCCGTACAACACAGGTACAACAAGTGCTGGTGGTTCCCTGCCTTTATCAGGAGAGGGCCATGCGCAAAACAGTATAAGAAAACTGAAAAGCGGCGATAATACCGGATGAATAGATATGAAACCGCCTGCTGGTAGAGGGGAGATCCACCGAAATGTCTTCAACGATCCTGCTCTACATCCGGCAGCGGTATAGCTCGCCGCTCTTTCTCCTGCTGGCGGCGTTCCTGATGCTGTATGCGCGGGGAATCAATTGGAGTCCGGCGGAGGGGCCGA
>JBMDXA010000128.1:0-3009 GCA_048594725.1 Candidatus Kapaibacteriota bacterium | reverse complement strand
TGGCTACTCAGGATCACTGGAGTATTTAATTACCTAAAAAAAATACCCTCGTAAAAACGCCAAGGCGCAACGATATAAAATGCGTTGCGCCTTCATCGTATTTTCCCGGCGATATTCGCCGCTATTTCACTGCGGGCATATCCGGATGCAGCCGGATTTACAGCTTCTCGATCTTCCCCTGCCGGAAGACATATGACACCTTCCCCTTTCCGCTCGGGCAGCAGTAGCCATCATCACTCTTCCATACGTATGTGGTGCAGATGATGACGCCATTGTGAATGGACATAGAATCAATCACTTCGGCTCCCGTGATTCCCACAGCCTCGGTATATCCCTCGGAGAGCTTGCCATTGGTATTGATGAAGACGGCAAGGTAGTCGGTGAGCGCGTTTCCGCCGTAGGTCACGCCGTAGTTGGCGACACAATCATCATCGCCATCCCCATCCAGATCGCCGGTCAGGATGGTCACGTCCCCTTCGTCACTCGCATATTCGGCATCGGCCGGCTTGGTGCGGGCGTTCTCCTCCCCGATCCAGTCGTTGATGATCCGGACATAGTTGGATGGAAGTCGGCTCTGCGCATGGATGGAGGCCGAAGACATAACGACGACAACAAGCGAGAAAAAGATCAGCATCTTCATGGATGTTCTAACAAAAATTCAAGTAACGCACTTGCACCCTTTTCCGTCCGGCACGTCCTCCGGACCCCGCCGGTTGACGCCGGCGGACCGGAAGAGGGAATGCATCCCAACCTGCGGCATCGCCGGAGCATACCACAAATACCCCGCCACGCTGAAGCCATGTAGCTGAAGCCATGAAAACAGGATGGCCGGGATCGTGCTGTGTGATCCCGGCCATCGCATCGGTTTGCTGTTCCCGGCTTCTATTCCTTTTACAACTCCAGCCGCCCCCCTACCACGAACCGGGGATCTTCGCGATGCACCGCGCTTTCTCCGGCGCGCGCCACCGGCACCAGCAGGGAGAAATCGAGCTTCCACGACCCTGCCACCACCTGCCCGCCCAGCATGCCGAAGGCCACGCGCCGTGCGCTGCCGGCATCGATCACCCCCTCGATCCGGTCATCGCCGGAGATCTCGCCGCGGGCGCCTGCTATCCCCACCACGGCTATCTCGTCCTCGTTGTCGCGCAGCAGATCGCGGTTCACGCTGAGAGAGAATGTGCCCGAAGGAGCAAGCCTGGTATCGAACCGGTTCGGCGTGGCGAGGCGGCCAAACAGATCGGCGCCGAACGTCCAGCCGCCGGCCTGCATCGTGGCCGTGGTATTGAGCAGGAGATCCACCGAGCCGCTCCCCGGCATCAGATGGGGATTGCCGGGGAGTCCGTCGGCACTCCGGTAGCGGCCCACCGGCACCGTAACGCCGCCCCCCAGCAGGAGCGTGGCGGGAACCCCGGCAACCGCCTCGCCGCGCAGGACGTAATACCCGAGCAGCATCGGATCGCCGATCCCCTCCGCCTCCGCAGTATGCTGGCCGGTCTCGGTGCTCATCACATAGGGGACGATCGCCACCGCAAGAAGATCGGGGGTGATATGATGACGATAGGCCAGCTCCAGCGTACGGCGGGTTTCCGAACGGGACAGATCGCCATCGCCATGATCCTGGTGCATCAGAGATGGAGAGAAGGATGCGCCGCCGGACGCCCGCTTCGAATGCGGGGTGCCGGGATCTCCCCCCTGCGGGTAGGTCCAGCGCTGGTGCACCAGATGCAGCGCCAGGGTGTTCGATGAGCTGTACAGGGGGTTCAGGCCGAGAAGGCACTGGCAGAACTCGCAGGCGAGCGCGGGACGCGCCACTGCAAGGAGGAGAATCGCCGGGATGAGAATGTATCGTTTCATGCTTGTTCTGATATCGAGGTTATCTGGAAGGATGCGGAAACCAGAGGGCACGGCGCGGCCTCCCGTGACGGCACAGGACGGCCACGATGCCCCCGATCCGCTGAAATGAGCGCACGGAGAAATCCCCCCGCGCCATCATGCGCGCGGGAACCGGAGGGCACACGCCGCTACAGGGCGCGCACCGGACCTAGCAGAGAGTATGGAAGGAGGAGGAAAGAGGCGGGTGATAGACAGAACGTGGAAACCCGGCGGAAAGAGCGGGCTCGCGATAGAGCCCGGTAGCTGCCTCCGCCGGTTCATCGAAAACGACGGTACTGGAGCAGGCGATGAACGGGAGAGTCTTCGGAAGATCGATCTCCGGCCCCTGCGCCCTCTCCTTCTCCCCCTTTGTCGTCGTCTTGGAGACGTGGCAGCGGCCATGACAGGAGGGATTGGTGGGGTTCTCGCAGAACGCCACCGCAACCGCGTCATCGAACAGGGCATACAGCCCCCACATAACGAGAGCGCTCTGGGCATAGAGCACAAACGTTACAAGCGCGATGATATGCAGGAGAGTTCGCATCACGGGCCGAAAATAGCTCCGGCGCTCTCCCCGGCACAACCGGCATATTGTAAGATTTTCGATTTGCGATTATATACCTGATAGACCCAACCTTGCCAGAGCATCACGCAAAGCCGCGAAGGCGCAAAGAAGATGTCTTTCTTCGCGGCTTTGCGTGGGATTCTTCTGCGACGCCTACTTAGGGTCACTGGAGTATAGAGTTGCCTTTCGATTTATCACCGCATGCGCCGGACAACAGGCAACCAGTAGAAACCAGAAGCT
This sequence comes from Candidatus Kapaibacteriota bacterium, assembly GCA_048594725.1. GTDB lineage: Bacteria > Bacteroidota > Ignavibacteria > OLB7 > OLB7 > JAFDZV01. The sequence continues at coordinate 332 of JBMDXA010000128.1, read as the reverse complement.
CCAAATCTTGAATATTTCCCGACTCGATTTCTATTGCTCTTTACGGCCCTGCCATGGTGCAGTGATTTTTATTACAGGGTGATCGGGAGAATGAATTCTGAACATGCAGGATACAAGGAATCCAACGCAAAGGCCCCGCGCGAACAGATCACGCGGGGCCTCGTGTTGCCGGAATATTATCTCCGCATGAATTACCGCACCGTCAGTTCAGGCTGCGCGGTGCCGGAGTCATTGGCTGGAGCCACGTTTCTGCGCTGAAGGCCCTGCTCCTCGGGATCGGACGTGTAGATCTCGAACGCCATGCCGTCGAACGGTATCGGCTCGCCCGCCGC
>JBMDXA010000127.1:0-1751 GCA_048594725.1 Candidatus Kapaibacteriota bacterium | reverse complement strand
TCCACCATGGCCTCCACCGCGCTGCTGCAGCACGAGATCGATGTGCCGATGCAGAAGCTCGCGCGCAAGATCGGCTCCGAAAAGGCGGCCCGCGCCTGGCGGCGGTCGAAGCTCGCTCTGGAAAGCCTGTCGGCACGCACGCAGCTGCTGGGCATCCGCTGCGACCTGCGGCGGGAATCGTCGCTCTATCTGGCCGGCAACCTTCTCGATCCGGAGGGGCTGCGCCGGGAAGAGGTTCTGAGACGCGAGATCGGCCTGCCCGCGCAGTATATGGGACGGCAGGCCCTGGCCGAAGAGTTCGGCCTGCGCGCTGCGGCGGCGCTTCTGACCTGCGACAATCTCTCGGCCCATCCCCTGAAGCTCGCGGCGGGCTTCCTGCAGGCCGCCTGCCGCAACGGCGCGCGCCTGTACGCCCCCTTGACGGCGGACACGATCGAAACAGGACGGGACGGCGTTACGATCGTGACGCAGGAGGGACCCTGTCTTTCCGCGCGGCACGCGATCCTGGCGACGGGCTACGAGTTTCCCGCCGTCTTCAAGCCGCGCGGACACAAGATCGTCTCGACCTGGGCCTTCGCCACGCGGCCCGGTGCTCTGCGCCGCCCTCTGCCCATGGCCTGGGAAGCGGCGGAGCCCTATCTCTACCTGCGTGTGCTGCGTGGCGGCCGCATTATCTGCGGCGGAGAGGACGAGGATATGAGCGATGCCGATGCGCGCGATGCGCTGACCCCCGCGAAGGTTGCGCAACTGCGCCGCAAGCTCCGGCACCTCCTGCCGGATGCGGCGACCGATCCCGATTTCGCCTGGGCCGGTATGTTCGGCACCAGCAACACGGGGCTGCCACTGATAGGGCCCGTGCCGCACCTGCCGCATTGCCATGCCGTGCTGGGTTACGGCGGAAACGGCATTACCTTCAGCCGCATGGCAGCCGAAATCGTTGCCAATCTCATGACCGATGGTGCCGATCCGGATGCGGACCTTTTCGTGCTGTCGTAAAGCTGGTGCGCGGTTCGCGGCGCTCATTCGGGACCTGACAGGCGATCGATGAGACTTCGGGCAGAAATGAATTCTCCGGCACGGCAAGCCCGCGCCGGAGCGAACGCCTCTTCCTGATCCATCCGACACTCGGAGAAGTGAAGAGGCAACTACCTCCTCCTGGCCGATATCTCCTCCTGGCCGATCCCTTCATCCCCCACGCCCCCACCACTCGTTCGCTTCACAACCACCCCGACTCTCCTTTCTCCTTCGTAATGATTGCATCCACAACGCCACCACACCCCACTTCCCCCCGTAAACCTCCATCCCCATCTCATCACCCAGATTATCATTCGCGAAGATTTCATCCCCAACCGCTCACTCCCCCCATCGCCACCCCCACTCCCGCCAACCACGATTCGCGTCCATTCGCGCCTGCTTATCGGATTCCGTCCGCTTTTCCTACACCCACAAAACTCCGCCACCCCCAAATCCATTCAAATTTCAACGCTTTTCCGTGTTGGCACACCGTTCCTTATTCCCCTTTTCAGTTACAACAAAAACAACTCGATTAACTCAACTCTGGACTCTCGATCATGAACAACCTCCTCCGCCTCCTCACCGCTCTCGTCGCCCTGGTCATCCTCTCCAACGCCGCTCTGGCCCAGTCGGCCACCGTCACCTCCACCGCTACGATCATCACCCCGATCACCGCCACCGCTACCGCTCCGCTGGCCTTCGGGACCATCAGCAAGGGCGCTACCGCCACCGTCGCT
>JBMDXA010000126.1:0-28995 GCA_048594725.1 Candidatus Kapaibacteriota bacterium | reverse complement strand
ACGCAAAGCCGCGAAGGCGCAAAGAAGATGTCGTTCTTTGCGCCTTCGCGGCTTTGCGTGAAGCAGCTGGCATGGTTGGGTCTAGCAGGTATATAATCGCCTTTAGATTTTCGATTGGGGAGCAGGACTTACGCGTGATGTGAAGGAGGGTGGTCCGTGATGAGTACGGGAGCTGGCTTCCCTGTCCGGGGCCGGAACAACACGGCAGCGTGCGCTTCCGCCATGACTGCTGCGAGAGCTGCCCGGCGCGGACTTCACTTGGGTTGCTCTCATGCCAGGGGAAAAATCGGCCGCTCCTGATGGAACTTCAGGATGAACACGCGTGTATCCTATGGGGGCCATGAAAGCCAGGAGACCTGCCTGGTATTCATTCAGATGGAATCTCTTCTATCATCACGGTCCCGCGTCACCACCAGGAACTCATCTCCCCCTCTCTTCCAATCGAAAATCCAAAATCGTAAATCGAAAATCGCAAATCCCCTCACCTTCTCAGCACCAGCTCCCGCATGCTGCTCCATCCGCCGGAAATGATCCGGCAGTGATACATGCCGGAGGGAAACGCCGAAGCGTCCCAGATGACCGTATGTGCGCCGGCGTTCAGGTACCCGTCGGCCAGCCGCGCCACACGCCGCCCGGCGATGTCGAAGATGTCGAGCGTGGCGGGTCCATCCAGCCCGAGAGAGAAATCGATACGGACGCTCGGGTTGAACGGGTTGGGATGGGCGCCGAGCGTATAGCTGCCATCAATCAGCTCGATGAATCGGTCCTCGCCGCCGCAGAACTCCAGCCGCACCATGCCCGGCGCGGCCACGGCGTTCATGCAACGGACCTGCGTGGAGCTGAGATCGAACTGGAGCATGCTGGAGGTGGCCCAGCCGAGAGCCGTGGCGAAGCGCAGCACCAGAAGAGTTCCGGCGCCCTGAATTCCCGCTCCGGACGGCGGTGTCAGCCGCGCGGTGATAATTCCCAGCAGCGGGTTGTCCGCCACCGAGTCGATAGCCCATCCCTCCAGAAGCGTTCCCTCCTGCAGGAGCGAGACAAGCCGCATCATGCCGGGACCGTAGCGGAAGGTCAGGCGAAGGCTCCCCGCGCCGGGAGGAATCGTTCCGGCATCGAGGGTGATCGGCACGGCGATCGTATCCCCCGGCGCGGCCACAAGCTCCGGCGCGATGCTGGCGCGCAGATCCCCGCGCGGGCGCACCACGATCGTTCTGGTGATCTGCGCCGAGCCTATCGCGTTGGTAGCGGTCAGCGTCGCCTGGTAGGTTCCGGGCCGGTCGAAGCAGATACCGGAGGGGTTCTGTTCGGAGGAGACCGAGGGGTTGCCGCCGGTGAACGTCCACTGCCAGCTCGTAGGATCGTTGGTGGAGCGATCGGTGAAGGAGAGGCAGTCGCCGGCGCAGATATCGGGATTGGCGGGGATGAAGTCGGCAGACGGAGCGCCGCAGCGGAGCGTGCCGCTGCTGAAATAGCTGTCGATATGGTTCGGGAGCCCCAGCCAGACCAGCCGCCCGCCCCCCAGATCGAATCCCTCGGCCCTGTATCCGCAGTCGCTCCCCGGAGCGTTCGGGCGCTCGATGGTCCCCAGGTACCGGTCTCCCACCCGCGCCAGATAGATGCGCCCGTCGGGGCCTATCTGCAACGCGCCGAATTCGTGCGGGGTGAACCGATCCGGATCGTAGGCGAGCGTGGCCCTGGATGCGGTGATGGCGGCCGGGTCCGGATTGGAGAGATCGAACTGGAAGAGGATGGCCGGGCGGCACGAGAGATAGAGCTTCGAGTTGTCCGGGGAGAAGCTCACGCCATAGCCCAGCCCCTCGATCGGCAGGCGCAGCGGGTCGGAAACCCTGCCGGTGGCGTCGTCGAACCGGAACAGCTCGGCGCTCCCGGTGCTGAACGTGGCAAGCGCCAGATACCGCCCGTCGGGAGAGGCTTTCATATACCCGATAGAACTGAAACCGATGCCGGTATTGGGAGGGTCCTGATGGATGGAGCCGACGCGCGAGATCACCGGCTCGGCCGCCAGCCCCGACTCGTTCACCAGATAGGCATGGAACGCATCATCGTTCCAGCCATGCATCAGCACCCAGTAGGAGCAGCCATCGCGGTGGCGAACGGCCGTCAGCTTCTCCGATGCGTTTGCAAGGAGCGGAACCGCCTTTACGGCAACATCGCCCTTCCCACCGTCCAGGCTCATATCCACTATCGAATAATGCACGCCGTTGTGCGGCAGGGAATCGTATTCCCCCTCATCGGAAGTGAACAGATAATATCGGGCGGCATTTCCCGGCACCGGCACGATCAGCGCGGATTGCGAGCTCTGGGAGTTCCCCTTCAGTCCCGTTCCCGAGGGCATCGGGATGCCGTCGCGGTTGAAGACGGTATCGCCATCGGAGTAGAACAGAAGCGCGCCGCTAACCGGATCGGCTATCGAGGCGGTCCCTTCCAGAGCAGTGATCCTCGCCGGTATCGGCACCGGTCCCCCCGCACCGAACTTCAGGGCGGCGTTGCTCCCAAAGCACCAGATATCGTACTCGTGCTGCGCCGAGACGACGGAAGGAACAAGGAGAAGAAGGAAGAAGAAAAGAAGCGCTGGAAGAGCTGCCGGTTTCATGCGTTTACGGGATCAGGTTGCCGGAGAGATCAAGTATACGGATTAGAGTTGGGAGATGGTACGTGCCGATGCCGGCAATCTGCGGATGCCGCAAGCACTATTCTGCCGGCCCGGCGTAGATCTCTGGTCAGTTGTCAGTCGTCCGTGGCGATGGGAGCGCAGCAGAAGGGTACGTCATCCCCCGCTATAACGAACGTGACGGGGAGTAGTTAGAGCGGATTTCCACCACGAACCTCGCTACCATCCTCCAGCGGAGCCGATAACGGCACGGGGCCTCCTGCCGGAGACCCCGATAAGTACACCACCACTACTCCCCTCTCCCCCAATCGAAAATCCAAAATCGCAAATCGAAAATCTCCCAATCCCTACTCCCTCTCCCCCAATCGAAAATCCAAAATCGCAAATCGAAAATCTCCCAATCCCTATCCCCTCTTCCCCAATCGAAAATCCAAAATCGTAAATCGAAAATCTCCCAATCCCTACCCCCCCGCCATCTTGTTCGCATCCAGGTACAGATCGCGGATCTTCAGCAACGGCAGTTGCTGCGAGGAGTCGCTGCTCAGGCCGGCAAAAATCGCCAGCTCGAAATCGAACGTGGAGGTCTTGTTCAGCACCGGCGCAGAGGCCGCAAGCCAGCCGGCCACGGCCGAGGAGAAGGGGGCAACGAACGCCGGCGGTTCCCCCGGCACCACGGCCGTGGATGTCGGCGGAAGGAAAATTACCGGCAGCGTGGTATACGGGAGCGACCCCATGGTAGCAACGAGCTGATAGGAGAAGGAGGCCCCTATCGAGACCTGTACCTGCTGCCCGGCCGCCCCTCCCAGCAACGACTCGAAGAACGCATCGAGATACCCGGCCAGAGGTGCCGGCCCGGCCATCACCGAGCCGAGATCATATTCCCCGTACTGCAACAACGGCACTATCGGATCGACGAACTGCACCATCGGCGTGCTGAACTTGAACGTATCGGTGGTAGCCACGTCCGGCACCAGGAACTGGTTGCGCCGTACCTGCACCCCGGACCACGCGTTCTGGAAGGTGAAGAGGTTCAGTTCCTCCATCTGCAATCCCCGCTCCGGCATGCCCAGGGCATCCAGGTAGGAGAGATAGATATCATCCCCGGCGGCGCCATCGCGCAGCTTGTAGCGGTAGGAGACCAGCGCCCCCTCGGGCGGGGTGGCCGGCTCCCACTGGTACTGCTCCGGATCGATCAGCACCACCGGATCGGGAAGGGCCGTTCCCTCCGGCTCCAGCGACACCTTGAAGATATCGATCCGGGCCTGGCCGTCGTCATCGGCCAGGGCGATGTCGAAGACGAAGGTGACGTGCGACGGCACCGCCGCCATCGCCAGCGGGGTCTGGGCATCGGCCCAGGCCCTGTAGGCCGCGGCCACCCCCGCCACGATCTGCTCGAACGCATCGGTAGCATACATCGCATCGGTGGCATCATCCTTTGCGGTGGAGGCGTTGATCCCCCGAAGGAAGCTCTCCATATCCGCCGCGATGGCCGGATAGGCCGTCACGAACTGCGCCAGCGCCCCGAACAGATCGGCGCTGGTATCCTGGGAGGCACGCAGCAGCGACGGCGACAGGTTGAACTCCACGGTCGCCCGCACCGAATCCTGCGCGCTCCCCAGATAGACGTACTCGAACCCGTAGTTCCACTCGGCCAGATCGGCCGGAGTTGCTCCCGGCGGGGCCACCGGATTTCCGGCATCGTCGGTCCGCGCCCCGCGCGCGCTCTGCGTGGTAACCGTAGGGGGCGTGGGGAGCGCACGAAGCACCACCGGGATGTTCGCCTCACTGGTGATGGGCGATACGAACGGTCCGTTGACGAACGTGATCCAGGAACTCTGCTCGTAGTTGTCGATGCCCGGCACGTTCCGGATGCCATGCTCCAGATGCGTGAGCGCATAGGAGAGATCGAGCGCAACGAACGAATGCTCCGTCACGTTCTTCGATGAGAAGAGGAACGCAAGCCGGGCATCGCCGCTCTCCCCTTCAGGGTGCAACGGGATCTTCCCGCTGGAGAGGGAGAAGTTCCGCTCCGCAGAATCCCCCGAGAGCATGACCGGCGAGAGAGCAACCTCGGTCCCCTGCGGCTGGCCGAAGAACCGTGGCGATGCCACCGTGCCGGGAGCTTTGGGCTCGTTGGTGCTGGCATCGCTCACCGGCACCACCACCACCGCCGTTACCAGGTAGGCGTTGCTCAGACGATTGAGCAGCGACTGGTACATCTTCTCGCGCGCGGCATCCTTCGTCCGGTCGTCGGTTGCGCTCGTCACCAGGATGGGGCGCACGGTGCTGGCTATCGCATCGGCGAGAACCCGCTTGTGCTCCAGGATCTTCGCCACGTATCCCTCCTTCTCCGGATCGGTGAAGTAGAGATTATCGAGGATGTATGCGGGGGATGCGAACGTCGGCGTCAGGAAGTTGTCGATGGCCGAGAGGGCGGTGTTGGCCCAGACGTTCATATCCACTCCGGTGAACACGACCGGCGCGGTCTGGCCGGATGGATATTGCGTGCCGGTGGCGTACTCGTTCAGCGTCACCGTATCGGTGCGCAACTCGGTGGCAACCGGCATCGGAGCGTAATAGCTGGGGTCCGAGCCCACCGTGTAGGTAAGCCCCGTACCGGTCCCGGACCCCATCCGCACGCTCCAGACCGAGAAGGTCTCGGAGGTACGGGGCTGGCTGGGATCGGCCGCGCCGGTGCCCACGCGCATCTGCCAGTCGGCGGTGACAAAGACCGCTTCCAGCGCATCGGCGAAGAGGGTGATATCCTGCGACGGCGGCACCGGCTCACCATCGTCGGTCACCGGAGGGATGGTGCTGTCCTCGGCCGTATCATCCATCAGCGGGCGCACGATCGTGGCAACCTCCAGCCCGTCCGGGAGCACGCGGATCGCCGGATCGGTAAGCTCCGCGCGGCGCCGGAGCATGAACGCCAGATCCAGACGGATGATATTTCCGGCCGCGACATCACCGGTCGCCACCGGCACCGCCAGCGTCAGGGCCGGGGCGCTCCCCCCCGCCCCGCAGTGGGCGCGGTTGTAGGTATAGGCAACGCAGCCCGCGATGAAATCGCGCACCGCACCGGCATCGGCGGCCGAAAGCTCCTGCTCGGGATCGGCCAGGATGCTGTTGCGCAGCCACATCGAGACGGCATTGCCGGAAAGGCCGGGGATCTTCGGATCGAGCGAATCGTAGTTCTGGTTCAACTGGAAGTAGATCCTCGTGAACGCCTCCAGATCGTTCAGCGCACTGCGCTGCCACTGCGGGATATCCCCCTCGGCGGGGTCCTTGCAGGGGAGCGTATCTCCGGATGCCGGCTCGTAGGCGCCGGTGTTCAGCGTGAAGCTCACCTGAAGTTCCGGGCTGCCGGGGGTTCCGCCGTAGGTGTAGTAGGTGCGGACGTTCGGCCACCGCTCCAGACCGATCAGCCTGTCCACGTAATCGATAACAGCAGGAGGATTGTTCAGCGGCCCGTTGTATCCGGCCGGCGGGGCCGAGAAGGGATTGACGGTACGGTTGCCGAAGATATCGACCCAGTTCAGGTTGAACTGCGCGAACGTCCCCACGCCGATATACGGGTTGGCCTCCTGCGGGGGAAGATTCGCCGCGGAGGGGGAAGGAGCGGGATTGACCGTGGAGAAGAGCCCGAAGCCGAGCGCCTGGCTGTACTCGAAGGTGGCATCCTCCTGTTGCGAGGAGAGGAGCGCGCGCCGGGCCTGCGGCCGCCGCAGTGCCGTGGCATCCTCCTGCGATAGTGGCTTGCGCGGCCCGAACGAGAGCCCCGGCCTGCTGGTCCCGAAGAACGCATTGCCGTAGAGGCCCGAGGTCAGCAGCTGGTAGAGCGAGAAGAGATAAGCCCTTGCGAACGCCTCCTTCTGGGCCGGCGTCGGGTTCGCTGGGAGATCGGGGGGCGCTCCCGGGTTCTCCCGCGTCAGCGCCATGCCGATATTCCCCAGCCCCAGCGCCGGCTGCACATCCAGGCCCAGCGAATCGGTGGCGGGGGTGAAGCCCTTCGGGAATATCCCCGCCACATCGCGCGCCAGGCCGGCCAGCGCATCGGCCGGCAGAGCGTAGTAGCGAGAGATCTTCTCGAACGTATCGCCCGGTCCCCCTGGATCGGAGGAGACAACATAGGCTAGAGAGGGGATGCGGAAGACCGAGTAGAGGGCCACCGCCACCCCCGGATTGAACGCCGCGATATCGGCAGCCGTGACGGGGCTTTTGGCCCCCCTGGAATAATACGCCGCAAAGCTCTCCAGCACATTCCCCGCCGCCATGTCCGATGGCGTAACCTGCCGTATCGCCCCCGATACCGGCATCTCCCGTCCGGGCACGATCGCTGCCGTGGCATTCAGCTGCGCCAGCCTGCCGACCGTGGCGCCGTACAGATCGGAGAGGGACTGAAGCGTCTCGGTGCCATCCAGCGGAGCGGCGCTCGCCCCGGCCGGTACCGACTCCAGCGACATCACCGTCCGGTTCATGTCGATGGGATCGGTCGTCACAAACGCATTCACGTAATCGGTCAGGCGTCCTCCGCCGGCAGGCTCCATCGCGCGGTCGTAGGTTATCGCCAGCGTCAGCGTGGCAACGCCGCTGCTATCGAACAGATCCACCGGCAATCCGGCATCGGCCCCCACCATCTCGTAGTAGAGATAATACCCGCCGGAGCGCACGGTGCTCAGCTCCCACATCAGCTTGATGAATTCCGCGGGCGAGTTGGCGATGCCGCGCGGCGGTTCTCCGGAGCCATCGGCCATCAGCCGCAACGCCTGCGGCGGGTTGGTTTCGGTGGAGAGGTTCGTCTGCATGATGAAGCTCAGGAACTCCTCCCTCCCACGGCTCACCAGCGACGTGGGAGCCGCGCCGTTGTCGGGATAGAGGATGAAGATGCCGGAGATGATCTCCTCTCCCAGACCGTCCATCGCCGAGAGAAGGCGCTGGAGCAGCACCGCATCGGAGGGCCCCGGCCCCACAAGCTCGTAGTTGTACGGGGCGAGCGGCTGCGCCTGCGATCCGCTGTTGCCGGAATCCGGCGGCACCACATCGTTGGCGAACGGATTCTGCGGCGCCAGATCGTCGGTCTGCGCCAGTTTCTTCACCTGAAAATCGATGCGGGTGGCGAACGCATAGTTCTCCACCGGCGCGAAGGTGGTGGCCTGCGTGGCCGGATCGGTGGTTCCCCCCTGCGGGACCAGCACCGGGAGATAGGGGAGCATTCCGGACGCGTCGAAGCGGGCCGAAAGCGTTGCGGCACGCCCCTCTCCTTCCCGCAGCAACGACTCCGGCATTCCCCAGAGCACCGGCTGGGCCTGCGCGCCCGTATCGGCCTGCTCCGCCGCAAGCCCTGCCGATGCGGGTGGAGCGGTCAGCCCGGCCAGCTCCGCGAGATCGGAAGTGGACCAGAGCGAGGCATCCCGCACGGCGGTCCGTTTCGGCGATACGCTCACATCGGACTGGATCTCCAGCGTCGGCACCGGATTGTAGCCGGTGGCGCGCGCGTACTCCACCACGATTTCCAGCTCGCCGGCCTGTCTGGTAAGATCGATCGGCAGGGGATCGGTTCCGGTGCTCCCCTTGAACTGCACCCACGAGAGCTCCGCATCCCGGCGCAGCGTAATGCCATAGGTGGTACCGCCGGAGAGATCGGGGGTTGGGAACTGCTGGCCGGTAAGCTGGTACAGGCCGTAGTCGGGCTGGCCGGCGGGATAGAGGAAATCATCCGGAAGCGCGAGCCCGGAAGCGTTCGGCAGCCGGACGCCATGCAGGGGATAGCGCGCGGCCATGCCCGCCACCTGCCCCACACGCCCGTCGCGGACGATCGAATCCCAGAGGTCGGAGATATAGAGCGAATCGAGATAGGCTATCTGGATGTTCTCCCCCGCGTCCGGATCGAACAGCCCCTCCACCGTCTGGTTGGCGGGAACGCCGGTGATGGCATCGAGCGGCATCGCAAACGCCGCCATGAGCGATTCCAGCGAGTCCGATCCGGCTGTGGTATAGGCTATCGGCGGGATCGCCATGGACACGGTTGCGGCCAGCAGATTATTCATGCCGTACAGGCTCCCCTGCCCGGCCAGCTCATCGATCGTAAGCCCGGTTCCGGCGGCGATCGTAGCGAACGAATCCCCCGGAGTAGTGAGGTAGCTTCGCTCCTCCCCTCCAACGGTAACGGTCACCGTCACTCCGCTCAGGATCAGATTGCTCAGCGCCGCGTTCGCCAGGATCAGCCCCGCAGGGGTGGTCTCCCATCGCTTTGCTCCCGTGGCGGGATCGCTGTAGCGCGCGGCAATCGCCGAGAGCGTATCGCTAGCGGGGGCTCCGCCGGCGGGCCTGGACTGCACGGTATAGAAGAGACCCTGAAGACTCAGCGGCTTGCCGGCCGAGAGAGCATGCGCCAGGTTCGGCGTTGCGATATCATCCACCGTCAGATGCTCGTTGCCCCGCTGCTGCGCCCAGGAGAGGATCGACTGAAGAGAATCGTTCGCGCCGAGCGGATAGGAATAATCATCGAGCGCATCGGAGCCGTACTGCACCAGCTGCCGCGCGATCAGCAGGAAATAATCCTCGAAGACGAACTGCGGCAGCGGCTCCGGGGCATCCTCGGCGGCGATCGCCTTTGGCGCGCCATCCTCCGATTCACTTTCCACCCGCGCTGCCAGCTCGCGGAACATGGCGGCGATCTGCGTGCGATAGGCATCGGTGATCGTCACATAGTCTCCGAACTCGATCGTCGTCTCCGAGCCGCCGCCGCCGGGAACGGTAAGCGAGAAGCCGGTGAACGGCGGGAAGATCGTTGCTCCCTCCTGAAGGCTCTGATGCACCGCTGCATCCCCGCCATCCTCCGCCGGGACCACGTTGATCGTAAAGGAGGCCCGGAGAAATCCCATGATGTCATCATACGGGAGCGGCGGATTGCCGGTGCCTGCCAGCCAGTCGATGATCGCCTGCAACTCGGCCTTGCTGGCCGTGGTTTCGTCCAGCGGGGAGTCCGGGGTTTCCTGGAACGCCCCGATCACCCACGGTAACAGCTCCTGGCAGAGCGACTGGAACGACGAGCCCCCCGTGTTGCCGCTGCCGTCGGCGGTGGGGGCATCCATCGCCAGCAGGAAGACGAACGCCCCCTGTTGCGCGGAACGGTCGGTGCTGGCGATGTCCGGTATCAGCACCGTGAACTGCGGCGCGGGCACCAGCGTGAGCGTGGGAAGCTGGCCGGCGGCGGCACGAACTCTTGGCGCGAAGCGCGGAACCGAGCGTACCCGCAGGCGCGTCTCCGGCTCCGGGACCGGCGCAAGGCGTGCCATCCGGCGCGCCCCGAGGACGTAGGCGGTATCGCTGTCCCATGGTGCCCTGCCGTTGCTGCCGATCGTAAGATCGGCCGACACCGTCATGGCGAACGAGAAGCTGATGGTGATGGAGAAGATGCCGAGATTGATCTTCAGCGAGACCTTCACCGACACGTGTGCCGAGAGTGAGAGAGGGATGGCACGGAACGACTCGTAGGAGATCTTCGCCACGATCTGCACCAGCAGCTCCACATCGGCCTTGATGACCGCGAAGTCCACGGTGCCGTAGAGCTTCCCGATCACCCCGAAGGAGCCCTCCAGCTTGAAGTAGTAGTTCCCCTGCACCGAGCTTGTATCGGCCGGTTCCCCGGCCGCATCGTACGGATGCCATGCGGCGAGGGTACCCTGAATGATGCCGAAGATGGTGATGCTGAAGCCGGCCTTCAGCGGCCCCTTCTCGAAATATCTCCCCACCCCTATCTGCGCCCCGAAGCCGAAGACGATCACCGGATCGAACGTCCCCCTGGTGGTCTGCGGCAGCCCCTTGGCGGTGGCATTGCTCAACTTGCCGAAATAGAACCCGGCCGAGCCCAGCACCGGCACGCCGTAGACGATCGCCTGCACGGTGAACGAGCGGGAGAAATCCAGGTTGTAGGGGAATCCGAAATCGAAGAAGAAGTCGCCGTTGGTATAGATCTGAATGCCGATGTTCGGCAGCACCACCGAGAAGGCGCCGAAATCGAGATTGCGGAGGATGCTCGGGAAACTGAAATCGATCTGATAGAGGCCGATATCATCGGTGATCTTCTTGTAGAGGATATCGATCGCCAGCCCCGCCAGCACCTTCGCCTTCTCCCCGTTGAACTGGAGCCGCAGGCCGTACAGGTTCGGATCGTTGAACAGGATCATGCAATCGAACGTGTAGACCGGCCCCACCTTCAGCAATCCGAAGTCGGCGGCTACAAGCCAGTTGTTGTCCGGGTTGTAGTACGGCTCCCCCTTCTGCGTGCTGTTCGGGTTCACCGGGTTGCTGGTTCCCCCCGTGGAGGGGATGTTCTTCAGCGCGGCGATGGCATCCTTGGTGGAGGTGAACGACGGAGACCCCACGATGCCGATGCGCTGCCCCATCGCAAGCAGCCGCAGATCGAACAGCTGGTTCCCCTGCCCCGGCACCTGCGGCATCTGCTGCACATCCTGCCCCGGCCCGCTCGGCTTGAACAGCGGCGAGTTCTGCAACCCCGGAACGCTGGTGGTGCCGTCGATGGCGATCGTCACCTTGCCGTCGACAAGCTGGAACTTCAGCCCCGTGATCTTCATGAACCCGAAATCGATCGGCGAGGGGAGCGTGTACCTGGCCGTCACCCGGTTCTGCACATTCGGCTTCATGTCGTACACCAGCGAGAGCCCGTCCAGCGGGATCTTGTTGAGCAGATCCCACGGGGAGTCCAGCGTGAAATAGGGATCGCCCACCAGCCGCATCAGCGCCTGCAACAGGCTCCCGACGGTCCAGCCGCTGAGCGAGAGACTGATCGTCTGGTTGGTGATGTCGTAGGTGGTGCGTATCCCCTCCCACTGTATCCAGAGTATCTTGCTGTCCCCGAGCGGATTGGTGTTCGCCTGCCCCAGATCGCGGGCGTCCTGCGCGGCCGGACCGAAGCGGTAGCCCACCATCAGCTCCAGGTTCACCGTGGTGCCGCCATACTGCCAGGAGACGATGATGGTGCCGATCACCGAGCCGGAGAACTGTTTGCCGGCGGGAAGATTTCCATCGTACTCCAGTCCTATCTCCGCCTTCGTTTTGATCGGCAGGCCGGGGAACCCGTTGTACTCCCAGGCCACCACGCCGGCCACCTTGTAGGTAGGCTGTTTCGGCGCCGCAACGGCGGGCAGAGGCGTTCCCGGCGGGGGCTGCGGGCTCTTGGTCGGTATCGTAGCATCCACGCTGAAGCTCTCCACGGTGAGCGTGCCGGGGAGAAAGTCCGGGAGGGAGTAGCTGCCGGTGACCTGCTTGAAGAACTGGCCTACCAGGTCGCTCAGGTTCAATGGCTTGGCAAGCGATGTCTTCAGCGTCCATACGCCCGGCGTGACCGTGCCGTCGTACTCCACGAACGTGTTCACCAGGATCGGCCCCACGCCGATGGCCCCGGCGATGGAGCCACGGTAGACGGTTTTGCCGGGGGCCGCGCCACCCCCGCCGGAACCTCCTCCCGGCCCGGTCGGGGTGCTGGCCGCCAGGGTGAAGCGCATCCCCTGGAACTGTAGCAGTGGCTCGCCGTTCCAGGTGACGAAGTCCAGGCTGGCATCGAAGGTGAAGGCGAACGAATAGCTCTTGGCGCTCGGGCTGAGACTGAGCGCCACATCGGAGAAGGTGACCGAGACGCCATCCGGCATCCCTACCGCCCCTTTGGTCACCTCTCGCAGCAGATCATCCATCGAGACGCTGCCGGCAAAACCCGCATCGATGTTGAAGTCCTGATCGATCGCAACCAGGAACAGCCCGCCCGGCGTGCCGTCGAGATTGCGGAAGACCGCCGGGAAGAGGGTGAAGGTGGTGGTGAAGTTCACCAGGTTGATCCGGGATGCAGCGACGAGCGGATTGACGATCACCCAGTTCAGCGAGACCGACTCGATGGAGAAGACCGCGCCGTTGGTGGAGTCGTCGATCAGCACGATCGGCTGCCCGGCGGCGCTGGCAAGCTCCACGCCCACCGAGGTGATGCCGGGCGACGGCTGAAGCGGTCCGCTCAGGGAAAGCCCCTCCAGTCCCACCGTGGTCAGGAATGCCTGAAGCTGCGGCGGCACATAGCGGAAATAGGAACTGCCGTTCATCAGCGCGCTCGCCACGGTAGCAGGCGTCAGGCGCACTTCGCTCAGCGGGTCAACCACCACAGAGAACCCGTAGGTCTTCCCGCTCTGCATCAGCAGCGACTGCAGAGCCAGGGTGAGCGTTCCGGAGACGCCATCGGCGGAAGCCGACGGGGAGGCCAGGGCCACATCCATCTTCGCGGCGAAGAAGAGCGCCGGCGTCTGCATCTTCTCGGTTACCTGCGTTCCGTCCTCATCCACCACGTCGTCCACGGTCTCGATCTGGAACCCGATCGACGGCGCATATCCCTTCAGGAAATAGACCTGGATCTGCGCATCGCTGATCTTCGCCGAGAGGTTCATATCCGGATAGAGGATCGTCTCGTTGTTGGCCTTGTCCAGAGCGATCGGGCCGAAGAACGGCAGAGGAGACTTCACTACCCCCAGCCCCTGCACCAGCGCGAAGATCGGGGCGAACTGCGACGGCACGCTCATAAACGAAGTGAAGTTCTGCCCCGGCTTCAGGGAGATCGGCGTGCTCTTCCAGGTGTAGGATGTCTCCACCGTGGAGAAGACGAACGTGGGGTTGGCGAGCACCAGCAGGTTGAAGGGCCAGCCGGTCATATAGGTGAAATAGGAGCTGAAGGTCCAGCCGCCGGAAAGCTCCGCCTGGATCTGGACCTGGAGCACCGAGGCCGGCAGCGAGAAGGTTATCTCGGCGGCGGTCTGCGCAGAAGAGGCCCCGAGAAACCCATCGGTCAGGCGGGCGCCGGTCACCTTGAACGAGCCGTTGCTCACCGGCCCCACGCCGGACGCGGAGAAGGTGAGCTGCAATCCGGCGGCCTTCTCATCCAGACGGAAGGCGGCCTTCAGCATCGCATCGAACCCGTCCGGCGGAGTGACGCCATTGTCCTCGATGAACGTGGCGTTCAGCGTCACCGGTCCTTCGGCGGCGGCGGCCTTCAGGGCATTGGCGAGAGTCTGTAGATCGTTTGCCATGAGGGCGCTCCGTTAAATGTCGATGACAAGTGCAAGATGATCGCTCGTGCTCCGGATGAAACCGTAGTTGTCCCAGGCGTTGAATGAGCTCCGCCGTCCCACCGTGAACGCCGGACCGTTGGCAAGCGGCGCGGCGAATGCCGGGCTCGCCATCCTGATATTGAAGTTCAGGCTCCCCTGCGGCGTCCCGGCGGCAGGGACCCCATGAAGTGTGTAGGGCGAACCGACGATGCCGTTGATGATCGTGAAGTTGATATTGGCAGGAGGGGCCAGCCCGGCACCATAGCGTGTGAAGATGTTGTCGATGGCGTAGAAGTTCTGCACCAGGCTGGAACCTATCATCCCATAGCCCGGGTAGTAGTCGGTCTTCTGCGCGGTGTCCCAGTAGGTGGACTTCGAGCCGCGTTTGATATGCGTGGCGTAATAGCCGGGATAGCCGTCCGGTCCGGCCGGGGGAGCCGCCAGCGGCACCAGCTCCAGATTGTAGTTCTCCGTCTGCAGCGGTGTATAGCTTCCGCTCTCGGCATACGGCGGCATCGCAGTGGATGCCGACATCAGATTGACATTGAAGTCCCCTACGATGGTCCGTATCTCGTCGTTGTCGTTGGCATTGGTGATCTCCTCGTAATTGGCGAGATCCCTCAGATACATACCGGCGGCGAACGCATTGGCCGGGGAGTGCACCGCGAAGAGAGTGAGATTGGCGATCACCGCGTTGTTGTTATCCAGCTCGGCGAAGGTGACCATGTAGGGAGCGCGCTGGAAGAAGAAGGGCACCGGCTGTCCCTGAAGGAACGCGAGATTGTTGTTGAAGGTGTAGGTTACCGATGCGGCACAACTGTTCTCGGCGATGCCGACGTTGTAGAGGGCCCCGGGCGGGACGTTGCGGCCGGTATTGATGGTGGTATTGAACGGCGGCGGGTAGGCTCCCGGCACCGCCGCCGGCTGCGGCACCACACCGGCTCCCCCCGGCCATACATACGGGCCGGTGAACACCAGGCTGGTGGAATCGTAATACACCCCCACCGCCTCGTTCGGCCCGGTCTGCAAGGGCGGCACCAGCATCCAGTTGGGGTTGCCGGTGCTGTTGCGAATCTCCGTCAGCAGCGTGGTGGCGCCGTTGGCCCCCGCTCCGCGCACGATACGGCCGGGGGCATCGTAGCCGGTCTCCACCTCAACCACCACCATGATATGGGGAGCAACGTTCAACCCGGTAAAATGAGCCGTGATATAATCCTTCCGGTCGATGGCCGCGTTAGCCATGGTACGGCTTGCCCCTTTCTGCCGCTTGTTGGTCACCGGGTTGGCGATCTTGTTGAACGCGAAGTTCTCGATGTTCCAGTACAGTATCCGCACTGCCATTACCAGATCTCCTGCTGTAAGCGTTGTGGATGCATGCGCTCACGTTCGCAGCCGGGGGATTCCTCGTCTCGGGGACCCCGGCCGGAGCGGATCGCACCTCGTGCTTCGCGGCACGGGGCCGCCATCGGGCGCTTTATGTGATGGATTCCCGCTGCTTCGGAACGATCGCGGGTTGCTCGGCCACTCCGGCCGGAAGCTCCGGCGGGAGCAGGGGTTCCGGCATCGTCCGGACCGGCTCGGCCTGAGCCACCGCTGCCGGGTTCTTGTTGTAGGCCGCATACCACCCCAGGCTTCCGGCACCGTTCAGCCGTCCGAACAGGAAGAAGTTGATGGTGGCGCCGGGAGGCAGCTTCACGATGCCGAGGAACTTCAGTCCCACGTTGCTCAAGCGGAGGTTGAATGCCTTCTCCCCCTGCCCGCTCACGTCCTGGTACAGCAGCTGGATGTTGTCGATGGAAACCTTCAGCACCCCTTGCAGGCTGAGCAGCTTGGCTCCCGGCGCCGCCCCCGGAAGCTGAAGCCCGATAAATACCGCCACGGTGGAATCGGCGGCCAGCGTCTGCGGGCTCCATGCCAGGAGCATGCGCGACTCGAACCCCGCCCCCGACACCAGCGCTCCCGGCGTTCCCATGGTGACCTTGTAGACCACGCCGAACCAGGGTCCGGAGATCTCCCGCGACGGGATCGCCGCGCGCACCGGCAGATAGCCGAAGTCCGACGGGCGCTTTGCCGCATCCGAGGCGATGAAACCCTCCAGCTGGAGGGCGAACGTCGGGAAGAGGCTTTTATCGCGCGCGGTGCTGTTGGCAAGATCGAACGCCAGCCCGCCCGCATCGAAGCTGAATGACACGGCGTTCGGCGTGGCGGCCGGGGAGACGAGCTGTATCTGAAGGTTGGCGAAGGCCAGCCCCGCCCCGAGCTTCTCCCGCGGAGTCCCGGCCGGGGAGCCGAACGAAAGGGCATCGAACTCCCCGCCCCCCGTTCCGGAGAGGCTCACGAAATCGAACGTCCCCCAGATCAGGAAACGGCTCGCAACCACCTCGTTATCGCCGCTCCCCTGCGTGCCCAGCGTATTGAACTGCACCCGCGTAAAGGCGATGGCGTTGAAGACATTGCTGTTGGGAATGAAGATCGTGCGGCTGTTCTGCTCGAAGACATAGGTGGATGTGGTCCCCTGCGTCTGATAGCTTCCTTTCAGCACCACCGCGTTGGCGGGGCTCAGACCGAACGGGCCATAGGTTTGCAGCACCGGCGAGTTGAACAGCGTGTTGGTGGTAAGCTGCACGCGGCTCCGGAAATCGGCCATGCGGGTGTTGACGAACAGTGCCTGAAGCTGCAGCACCGTGAAGCCGTACGGGCCATCGGCGGGAACACCGAGCGGCACATCGGGATTGCCGCCGCTGGCGGTGCTCTGGCGGAACAACGGGTACTGGTAGTCGATCAGGCCGAACATGCTGCTCGGGCCGTCGATGGAGATATCGGTGCCGCTTACCGCCACACGGCTTACGGTGACGCCGAAATGATGCGCCTCGAAGCTGCTGAAATCGATGCCGGCGGAGAGCCCGCCCAGGTCGTCCGGAAGGTTCAGCACATCGGCGCGCAGCACCAGGATGCCGTTCCAGTTCGGGTCGTCGACGATCTGCGCGAAGTTCTTGTACAGAGCGTTGTCCCGGCCGATCGCCTCGGAGCGCGCCGCTTCGATGAAGTCCTGCAACCACTGCGACAGCCCTGTAAGCGCCACCGCCGGATCGCCCGCATTCTCGGCTATCGAGAACTGATCCGCCCCCACCCACTTGCCCGGGCTGGCGACCCGCTCCCGCACGGTCCCCTCGCCGAACTTGAATATCATCACGTTACGGTAGTCGGTAGCCATCACCCCCTTTCCTACATTCGCGGCCATCGTCCAGTCGGTGATGGTGATGGTGTTCTGGAAGGTCGGCTTCGTAACGGGATCGCTCACAATCGTACTGACGAGCTCTCCCAGAAACATCGGATTGACCGCCACCGCGAAAAGCTGGTTGCTCTGCAACAGGTTCTGCAACGGCACTTCCAGATCCAGGAACGCCATCTCCGGCGGGCGGTCCGGCGCCGGATCGGATTGCGCCAGCGTCACCTTCAGATAATCGGCGCCGATATTCCCCTCCCCTACCTGCGCAAGCAATCCCTGCGGCGTGGTGGCGTTGGCGGTGGTTGCACCGGCGGCCAGCCCGGTTCTCCTCAGGCTCTTCTGCTCTGCCAGCAGAGCGTCCACGGAGGCGGCTATCAACGCCTTTCTTGTCGGGGAGATGATCTGGCTTTCGTAGGAGGCAAGATCGATGGCCGCGCTCGCGAGCCCGGCATACGGGACCATCGGCACGGCGAAGCCGGGGGTATCGAGCAGTTTCGTCCCCACGTTCAGCGCATCGAGGATAGGAGGACTATCGCCATCGGCGGGGGCGGACGCCGCGAACAGCGGGCTCCCCTCCGGCTGCGCGAAGTATCGCACATCACCGCCGTCGCCCCCCACCATCATCCCCCACGATGTTCTCTGGGCAGCCACCAGCCGGTCGCCGGTGGAGCCGCTGGTGGGATCATCGAGCGTTGCGGCGGGGAACGGGAACACCGGCGCATACGCACGCTGCCCGACGATAAAGCGGAGCCGGTCGAAACTCCCTTTCGGATCGTACGGCCGGAAGCTCATCGACTCGGCGCCGAACAGGCCGCACAGCAGCGAAGCGCTCCCGGAGGATGCGCCGCCGGGGAGGGCAAGGGCATAATCGCCGGCGAGGGTGATATAGAGATTTCCGGGAGTTCCGGTCGCCGGAGGGAACCCGGCATACTGAAAGACGAAGGATGCGGCATTGGGCGCCGGGCCATCGGCCGCGCTCCCTCCGCTCACCGGCACCAGATTCAGGCTCTTGTTTTCGGAGGTGCGGAACCAGCTTGCAAGCTGCGGCGGCGCTGTGCCGGAAGCCACAGGCGCCAGCAGGGTGCGCAGGCGGCCGGCGGCGGTATCGGAGGTTGCCGGATTGGCGTTGACCGGATCGAGCGGATCGACCGCACCGATATACTTGACGATGGTGCCCGGCTTCGAGGTAAGGAGGTTCGGATAGAACTGCGCCACCTCCGCTCCCCCCGGCCCTCCATGCGCGTAGCGGAACCCGGCCTTGAAATACGCCAGCGTCACGGAGGTATCGATCGATCCCTGGATCAGAAAACATCCGCTGTAGGGGCCGATCACCGGAATGTTCGCGATGCTCGGGGAGACCACCGGCCCCATCGACTTGTCCGGCGAGGTCACGAAATTCACCAGCGACCCGCTCGACGAGCCCACTCTCAGCCCCGTGGAGGTGCCGGAGATCACCGCTCCGGTGCCCACCGCAAAGGTCAGGCGCGCCCCCATCGGATTATTGAAGTTGCTGCCGACGGTATACCCCGAGATGGCGGGATTGAAACTGAAGGCGTAGCCGCCGCACGGGCTGCCGAAGACCGGGCCCCTGGCATCGATCATCCAGAGGCAGACGCGGTTGTTGAACGTGGAGCCGAAGCAGGAGAGGATGCGCTTGCGCACCGTGTCGATGAACGCCTGCGCCGCGGCTTCGTCCGGCAGATCGGGAGGGCCCGGCGCGAAAAGGTAATGGCCGTTGAACTTCGAGAACGCATCGCCGATGGAGATGGGGTCCATCGGGCCGGTGGCGGCTTTCAGCAGCAGAAAGGCACTCCAGCCGGCAGCGGCCCCCGGCGGCATTTCGAAGAGTGATGATCCAAATTTCTGGATGTAGCTCGGCGCGGAATCGGCCAGCGTGGATTCGCTCATCGCATATCTCCCGTAGTTGGTGATTCTCCCGGTCAGCTCCCCTCCGTCAGCTTCTACCGGAACCAGGTAGCGATGGCGGCGGATATCGGTGTGGCGGGGATGCCGGCGGACCGGAACTCCCCCTGCATAAACACCTGCCCGGCCTGTGCCGGCGTCGGAATCGTCAGCGTGAACCGCGTTCCGGGGGCGAACCATGCGTCGCCGAAGATGATGGCGCTGTCGATCACGGCCACGGGGCTCCCCTGCACCATCGCAACGGTGTAGAGCGAGACCTCCCCGGAGAAGAGCGTCACCATCACTTCGGTCTTCGATACGCCGTTCACCCTGGTAACGGCCTCCAGTTGCGGCGACAGTCGGAAGCGGTATTCCCCCTCGGCTTCGGGTCCGGCCACCTGCCATGTGATGAGGCTCCCCTGAAATGCCACCGGCGCACCACTCCCCTTGCGGGTTACGAACGCCCCCTCCACCGATGCATAGTACGGAGGGGCGGCAGGATGCAGGCGGAGCGTCCCCCCGGCGCTATCGCCGGCACTGGCAAGGGCGAACCGGTATTCGGCCGAATCGGGCGTAAGAAGTTTCCGTCCCACCACCACCCCCTGCAAACGCAGCGTGACGGTGCTCCAGGGGCGGCTGGAATCGGCGATGCACTCCACCGAGAACGGCCCGAAATCACGTGGCAGCCCCCCGGCGCCGCCGGGAACTCCCCCCTGGGCTCCGGCTCCGCCGGGCAGGAAAAGGTGAAGCGCGAGCAGAACGCCCGCAACGAATATCGAACGCATCATCATGGCTGCGAGATTGCGCCGGCTCCGGGAGCACGCGGCGAATGGGATCTGCATGGCGGCACCGATGGGCACTCCGTCGATACCGCCGGAGACCGGCACGGTGGGAGCCTGCCTCCAGCGGCGAAACGGAACGCTGTGGAGCCGGCCCGCGCGGCCTATGGAACGCACGGCGCGGGACCCGCCCCTGGGATAGCCGTAGATTACTCCGTGACCTCGCTGTTGAGCGGCCACTGGGCAATCTGCACCGTGGTCTTCTTCGGCGGGTTGCCGCTGGAACCGACCGTACCGCTGAAGATCACCTGCCCCATCTGGAACTCGCTCGGGATGGTCAGATTGAACCAGGCTCCCTTCTCGATGATCGTGGAGCCGAACTCGATATCCATATCCACCACCACCCTGGGCGCACCCTGGCTCATCGAGCCGCTCCAGAGCGCAATCGTCCCTCCCATGATCTGCACTCCCGCATTATTGCGGGCCGATCCGAACACATTGGTGACGAACGTGACGTCCGGCGTAAGCTGAAAGGTGAACTGAAGAGGACCATCGACTAGGACTGCCATGGAAATGCTCCTTTCCGTTCATGCGAACGGAAATAATTGTGATAAGTGAATGGCGGGGGAGAAGTACGAGCAAGAGTGGATGCATCAGCCGTACTACGTACCTGGAAGAAAGTTTTCTGAGGTTCTTCTTCGGTGTTGTCGCGGAGTTGCACTCCGCGACCCTGGCTGCTACCACCTCGCACGGAGTCAAACTCCGCGCGAACAACCCTCAGAATCTCAGAAAACATATTCCTAGATACTTAGGACCTGCGGCATGCATCAATTAAAAAGAAATGATAATTCCACAGTATTCATTATTCGAATTTTTCCGGCACCGATTACAGGCACGGACAACAGCCCCGAATATGTTCCGGGGACAGCATTACTCGAGCGTCCAGCTTGCGATAGCCGCATCGATCGGTGCGGCCGGATTGCCGCCGGACGCCACCATGCCTCTGAAATAGACCTGCCCGGGCTTGACCGGTGTGGGGACCATCAGGATGAACGATGCCCCCGCCTGTATCACGGTTCCCTGAAACGAGATATCCTGGGAGAGCGCCGCCTGCGGGGCCACGGGGGTGAGAAGGGCGGTCCAGAGCGTCACGCCATCGCTCATGATCTGTATCGTGGCATTGCTGCGGGAGGTTCCGGACACCACCGTAACGAGCGACATATTCGCCGCAATCTGGTAGGTGAAGGAAAGATTGCCGCCGGCCGCATCAGACATGCAGAAACTCCTTTGAGAGGTGCGAGAAGAATGAATATTCGATACCTGAATGGGAGGGTATAAATCGCCGGATTGTGGTTATAAAAATATCGCGTAACGGCGCAATCGCTCCGGGGGACCATGAGGATGCGCGAGTGCTGAAACCAGGGGTATTCTATAATGGCGGAAAAGCTCTGCTTCATCCGCCCGCATCTGAACGGCGGCGAAGATATACACTCCGATCCACCCCAGGGGAGTACATCTTTGTGTACCCCCCTGGGAATGGGCGGCATATATCTCCGATAAACCTGACCACGACCTATAAGAAAAAAGGAGTCCCGCTACTTGAACGGGACTCCTCGCAGGGCCTAGAGCAGTTTTCAATTGAATTGCTCGGTTCTGGCTCCCGTAGGGAGCACCCGTCTGTAGCTATGGCGTCAGTGTTTTCTTCGGAAGCTCCGGAGGAGCGGCCCATTCCTCTGACGAGCGTTACCTCACACTCAACTGAAACCCGCTCTAAGCATCCGGAAGAAAGTTTTCTGAGGTTCTTCTTCGGTGTTGTCGCGGAGTTGCACTGGGCGAACCCTGCTGCTACGGTCGCGCACGGAGTAGAACTCCGCGCGAACAACCCTCAGAATCTCAGCAACCATATCCGTAGGTACTTATCATCGCATCCTGCCCGGATGCATCAGAATATCAGGGAGCTGCCGGAAGCGAAACCGCCACAACATCCACATCCACAGTAGTGCCGGCGCTATAGCTCAGCTCCGGAGAGAACTCCGGGGCACGGCCTTCCACGCAGGTGGGGCAAACAAGACGGCCCGACCCGTAGCCGCTCCGTACCGGAGTAAGAGAGACTCCGTTGGGGAAATTCGTCGTGGTCTCCGGTCCCCCCGGATGGTTGAGATCGGGGGTCTCCATCCTGATTTCCTGTTCGGTGGCGCAATCCTGAATCCAGAGGAACAGATCGGTGGAGACCATATAGAGATCGGGATTTCCGAACGGGCCGTTCTGCGAATAGCCCGCCGTTATCACGTTATAATCGAACGGATCATCGGTGGTAACCGCCACGGCACGGCCGGCGTCATCGTTGGCGGCCGTGCCGAACAGAGCGCTGCTGATGACGTTGAGCGTGGTGGCATTGACATCCATCATCCAGAGATCCTGTACCGGATTGCGCCACTGCCCCACCGCCACGATCGCCGTGCTGGGAAGCACCTGGAGCTCGAAGATCTCCGATTCATGCCCCAGGGCCGGGTTCGGATGAGTATAGGCTTTCTGGGTCCAGATGCCGCCGCTGGGGCAATCGATCCTCATAATCAGCCCCTTCAATATGGCCGGATTATCGAGCAGAACCCCGCCGATATAGAGATAGCTGCCGTTGCAGACCACCGTATTGGCCCATTCCTCGTTTTCATCCTGCCCGTACTGGCGCGACCAGGTGATAGCGCCGCTCGCCATCACCACCGACACGGCATAGATATCCCGGTCGGACGTGCCGGGGGACATGGTCTGCCCCACCGCCACCAGATTGGTGGAACCGCAACTGAAATCAAGCGCATTGAACAGATCCTGCGACGTACCGCCATAGGTCTTGCTCCAGGCCTGAATGCCGGTGGAACCGGTCTTGAAGATCCATCCGTCCGTTCCTCCGGCACCTGCGCTGCGGGTATCGCCGGCAACATAGATATTCCCCGTTGCATCGATACGCAGATCGTTCCCGTTATCCTCCGTCACGGCCGCTCCGTATGTACGGGCCCAGACCAGGGTGCCGGCGGAATTGATTCGCATCAGAAATGCGTCTCCTCCGTTGGTCGTGGTGGTAGTGGTACCCACGATCACATAATCGCCATTGGATGCCTGCCGGACCTTCCTGCCGATATCATTGCCGTTGGCAATGTTATATCTGTTCGACCAGACGATGTTGCCGCAGCGATCGGTCTTTACAACGAGAACATCGCTGTTGCTGGAAGTGCTTCTGGTAAGCCCCACGCTGACATAGTGATCGTCCAGGGTATAGATGACACCCCCCTTGGCCTCATCGACATTCGTTCCCCCGTAAAAGCCCTGATAGGTTGAAACCTGCGCCGAGAGCCGGGCGCCGATTCCAAGCGATAACAATGCGGAGCAGGCAACTGCAACGGCCCGTCTCCTGAAGGTTCTCTGTTGTCTCATTGCAAATCCCTCATAAACAGATAGTGAGTGAAGTTGATCCGGCCGGCTTACGAGTACCGTCGCCGGAATCGTTGGGTGTATGAGAATGATGGATCGTTTGTAGAAACCTGATGGTGATTGCAACTGCACCGTACCATGGCCCGGACCGGGGCAGGGCGTCCGTACGGGAGATCACAGACGCGATGGCCTACAGGTCCAGGTGATCCGGGGGATCAGTGCACCAGGGGTGCGGGGGCGATGGCGCGTTCCTCTCCCTGCGCACGAACGAACTACGGGCAGCCCGGCAGACGATATGGTGCGCCGGCAGGTAGTTGGCGCAGTGATAGAGCGGCATCGGGTTATATGCCGAACAGGCCCGGCCGGTCTGACCATTCAACTTGCATAATATCATGATGTGGCTGTGAATGGGCTGGTGATATATGTTCCGAAGGAGGACCAGTACGATCATCCGGCCCCAATATACGAAGGAGATCATAACGGCAGAGCACGGTGTGCCGCTGCGGTATGATCTCCTCTCAGATCCTACGATAGAATGCCCGGAACCGGGACGCCGCCGGAGCCGCTATCCGGCGCTCTCCCGGCTGCCGGTCTCATGCAACGCGGGACTTCCCAGATACTTCGCGATATACCAGTTGTTCCCGGCGTGATCGCGCACGCCGCCGCTCCGCTCGCCATACTCATGATCGGTCGGCTCGTACAGGGAAACGGCCCCGGCCTCCAGAGCGCGATGGTAGGCCGCATCGGGATCTTCCACGTAGACATGCAGGGCGCAGGGCGACGGCCCCCACTCCCCGGTGGCCTCGGAAAGTTCGATCATCGAATCGCCGAGCCGGACGGCCGCATGGGCTATGCCCCCCTCCGGCCGCAGCGAACGTGTCACCTCTTCGGCCCCGAACACCTCCCGCATGAAATCGATCAGACGATCGGCCCCCTGTACCGTGAGATACGGCGTGACCGAATGAAACCCCTCCGGGATATGATGCGCATTGCTGGACATGAACTGGCTCCTTCTGGTGTTAGATAGCTGTAGAGATTGGCCGCATCGGCACGCCCGATGCCCGCCGGTGCGATAGGGGAAATCTAACCAACTGCCATGGAGGATGTATTGGATGAAATTGACGGGAGAGTTTCGCCGTAGGAATTGTGGGGGGGGGAAGTAGTCATCTGAGATGATGTGAAATCCGGTCTAGGAACCAGACACCAAGGACCGGGAACCATCACCTGCTATCTCCATCACCACATGATTGAAATGTGCTCCCCGCTGCACCACATAGGTGGAGGGGTTGATACCGGAGAAGGCGCGGAAATCACGTATGAAATGGGACTGATCGTAATAGCCGCAGGCGAGGGCCAGATCGGCCCATTCCACTCCGCCGCCACGCTCGATACGCCGCAACGCCTCCTGAAAGCGCCGGATGCGGTAATAGAGTTTCGGCGGCATTCCCACCTGCTGGCGGAACAGCTCGATGAAGCGCCGCTGGCTCAGGCCGATCTCCCCGGTCACCTTGGCCAGCGGGCGCAGGTGGGGTACCGCGTCAAGCCGGCGCAGAGCGTAGGCCACGCCCGGATGCAGGCTGCGCGCACCGTTCAGCCGTGCCAGCAGAGCATCCTCCAGCAGACCGAACTTCTCTTCCGGCGTCCTCCCCTCCAGAAGCCGCTCGCGCAGCCGGAGCGATGAGGAGCCCCAGATATCGTCGAACGCGCGGTCGGTGTTGCAAAGCTCGTGGACCGGCAGGCCGAGAAAGGGGAAGGCCCCGCCCGGCTTGAAGTTCACCCCCATGATGGACCGCTGGCATTCGGTATCGATAATCATGAACTCCGAGCGGGCACCGGCAACCACGCTGCCGCACAACGTCTCGTAGCGCTGGGGGTTGGCCGGGTCGTACGACCGGATGGCGTCCTCGTGAAGATTGATCACCAGCTCCACCGCGCCGGTGGGGAGCACACGCTCCCAGGCATGCGGCACCCGGAGGCCATCGTACAGCCAGAAGATGTTGATATACTCCGCCAGCGGCGGACGCGGCACATGAACGCGAGCGATCATTGGGATTATCCGGTTACCTGGATTATAGGCATGCAGCGCGAAGAGCCCGCCGGAGTAGCTGCCGGAGCAGGTAGCGCCCCCCGGTGCCGATTCTCCAGGCATGCAAGTTGCCACATCGGGAACGTACATCATCGATCTTCCATCCCCTGAAGTTCCGACCAGGGAGGATGCGCGGGGAGCACAAGTGCGGGGGATCGCCTCCTTATTACAAACAGGATACTGCAATGGAACATACTATTCCTCTCGATCCGGAGAATCGTGCCGATACTCCGCAGGATGACGGCACCAGCGAAGTTTGCGCCGATGTGGCCTACAAGAGGCTGATGATCGTCAATGTGGCGTTCTACGGGGCTGCCGGCGCTCCGTCCGGCACATGGGTGCTGATAGATGCCGGAGTGATGGGAACCAAGGGACGAATCCTGGATGCGGTGGAGCAACGCTACGGGGCGGGCTCCCGTCCGGCCGCCATCATCCTCACGCACGGCCACTCCGATCATACCGGCACACTGGAAGATCTCGCTTCGTTATGGGATGTGCCCATCTACGCGCATGAGCTGGAAGTGCCCTATCTGGACGGCACGGCATCCTATCCGCCCCCCGATCCATCCGTGGGGGGAGGGCTGATGTCGCTCCTCTCCCCTCTGTTCCCTCCCGGCCCCATCAACGTGAAGCGCTGGCTGCGGCCGCTCCCGGCGGACGGAAGCGTTCCGGTAATGCCGGGATGGCGCTGGATTCACACGCCGGGGCATACGCCGGGACATATCTCGCTCTGGCGGGAATCCGACCGGATGATGATCGTGGGAGATGCGTTCATCACAACCAACCAGGAATCGGCCTACGCGGTTGCCACGCAGCGCACCGAGCTGCACGGCCCGCCGATGTACTATACCCAGGACTGGGATGCCTCGCGCCGGTCGGTGCAGCGGCTGGCCGCGCTGGAGCCGGAAACGGTTATCACCGGACACGGGCGCGCCATGCATGGCGCCGAACTCCGCGATGCCCTTCATACTCTCGCGCGCGACTTCGACCGAATCGCAGTGCCGGAGGAGGGGCGCTATCTGGAGCACCCCGCCCGCGCCAGCGACGGCAGCGCCTACAACGATCCGGAGTGAGCGCTAAGAGTATCGGCGAAACTGTTCTGATGAGGCGGGCCGGGGGAGCATCTCCGGCCCGCCTCTCTGTATACCGCCCGGCCGCCGCGCACCACCCTGGCAGCCCCCGGCCACTCCTGTCCGGAGCTTGTGGCGTTACCATCGGCCCCGTTCGGGAATCTTCCCGGGAGAAGTTTTGTTGCGATCCCGGGGCAGGACCAGCCTAATGGATGGGGCCGGAAGAAATACCATCCGGTGAAACCGGAAACTTGACGGATTGATACGGTTCGTGTATCTTGGCTGCCCAACGTTCGCCTCCGTGGACCAACATCATGTCCGGTTGCAGCTTATCATGCTCGCATGACGGTGGTCCGCTCCCGGCATATCCCCGTCCTGCATATTCTGCCCCGGACTACAGCTCCCCTTTCGCAGCGTTGTTGCCGGATTGTACCGATCGATGCCATCGCACGTGGCGCACCCCGGCAGATCTGCTCATCCAAAGCCTTGTACGAGAGGCCCCCGCTTTCACGGCAATCACACCAGCGTGTGACGGCACAGACCCCGGATTCCAGTATGCTCTATGAGGATCAGGCCACGGATTTCGATGAACGGGCCGGCATCCCCCCGGAGGCCGCCGAGGCCGTGGCGCGGGAACTGCCCCCCCTGGTCGGCCTGAACGGCGGAGAAACCCTGTTCGAGATCGGCGCCGGAACCGGCGTGCTGAGCATCCCCATCATCCGCGGTCCGGTCCGCTATATCGGATTTGATCGCTCCCCGGCGATGATATCGGTCTTCCGCGAAAAACTTCAGCAGGCCGGACTGGCCCAGGCGGACCCCGAGAACGGACGCACGGCGCCGGAACTGCTCGTGGCCGACGGCGAAGGCCGCTGGCCGGCAGCCGATGGCAGCGCCGACATTATCTTCAGCGCCAGGGCGGTGCACCATATCGATGCCGCGCATGTGGCCGCCGAAGCCCGCCGCGTGCTCCGGCCGGAAGGGGGATGGCTGGTGCTGGGAAGGATCTACCGGCCGAAAGATTCCGTCAAATCGGTGCTGCGCCGCCGGATGCGCCATCTGCTGGAGGAACGGGGCTTTATCGGCCACAGCCATGACCGGCACGCCGACGAAGTATTCTCCATCCTGGAACGGCATGGCGGGCACCGGCTCCCGGTGCATGTGGCCGCCGAATGGTCGGTACCCCGCACCCCGAACTTCGCCATCAACGCCTGGGCGGGGAAGGATGGCTTCTGGGGGCTGGACCTTCCGGCCGATGTGAAAGCCGCCGTGCTCGGCGAGCTGCGCGCCTGGGCCACCGAACGATTCGGCGACCTGGACGCCCCGCTGGAGCAGAAAGAATTCTTCGAGCTTGCTTCGATCAACCTGCGAACCGCATGACCCTGGCCCTGCGACACCCAGACCGATGCCCGGGCCCGCATGCGAAGCGGTGCGGCGTACTGACAACGGGCCGCCGCACGGCACGGAGTCCAGTCCATTCCCGTCCTTCTATCAACTGTTGCCGCGCGTTGCTCCGACCGATGAGAACGAGAACGTGCACATGGATGAACTTCCATATCTGACCTATATCTATGCAGAATGAACTCCTGACCGAACTGGGCCAGTCGCTCGTCAACGGTAACCTTACCGATGCGAGTCTGCTTGCCCGCACCGACGAACAGCCGGTCCTTCAGATCCTCCCCAACGCCAACGTCATCAAGATTGGCGGGCAGAGCTTTATCGACCGTGGCCGTTCCGCGGTGTTTCCGCTGATCGAAGAGATCGTGGAGAACCTGGGACGCCACAAGATGATTATCGGCACCGGGGCCGGAACCCGTGCCCGCCATGCCTACAGCGTGGGGATCGATCTGGGCATGCCCACGGGTGTGCTGAGCGTGCTCGGCACCTTCGTCAGCATGCAGAACGCCCGGATGATCCATTATCTGATGGCGAAACATGGCATCCCGTTCATCGAGCCCGTGCAGTTCCCGCAGCTGCCGCTGTATCTGGCCGAACGTGGCGCCGTGGTCTTCTTCGGCATGCCCCCGTATACCTTCTGGCAGAAGAACCCCGAGGTGGGGCGCATCCCGCCGCACCGTACCGATACCGGCTGCTACCTGATCAGCGAGGTCTTCGGCGCCAAGTCGATGATCTATATCAAGGATGAGGACGGGCTCTACACCGCCGATCCGAAGAAGGAGAAGAACGCGAAGTTCATCCCGAAGATCACGCTCGGCGAGCTGAAGGAGATGGACCTGGCGGACGTGGTGGTGGAACGCGCCGTGCTGGACCTGATGGAGCACGCCGAGAGCCGCCGCTCCATCCAGATCATCAACGGCCTTGTGAAGGGTAATCTGACCCGCGCCCTGAACGGCGAGGAGATCGGAACGATCATCACGGCCGACTAAGAGATTTCCGATTCCCGATTGACGATTCGAAGAGATGAGTTCCGGAGCCTCTTCGGCCCGGACTCCAGACTCCCCGACTTCTTCAGATATATACAGACTTTCAGGAGTACATAGATAATGCAGGAATCGAACGGCGACCGTCGCCATCATGTTGAATCGATGCTCATGCGCGAGAGCCTGCTCGACAAGGAGGTCATGGCCTCCACCGAGTCGGCAGTGGTACGTATGCTCCCCGACGTCCATGTCGTAAAGATCGGCGGGCGCTCCATCATCGACGCCGGGCGCGCCGCCACCTATCCGGTGGTGGATGTGCTGGCAGGGCTGCTCAAGACCGAGCGGCTGATCCTGGGCGTCGGCGGCGGCGTGCGCAGCCGCCACGTCT
>JBMDXA010000125.1:0-32464 GCA_048594725.1 Candidatus Kapaibacteriota bacterium | reverse complement strand
GGGCCCTCACCCCTTACCGGGTGAGGGCCCGTTGCGTTATGGGGAGTTCGCACACTCCTTTCCCCACTATCCGGTTCCTTCCCGTCATCTCCCATTCGCTCAGATTCGTGTTAACGGATTCGCGCAGATTTCAGCCCTGCTCTACGATCACGGCGGCAACGCCACTCTCCCGCCAACAAAGATTCGCGCAGATTCGCGGTAAAGGATTCGCGCAGATTTCAGCCCTGCACTACGATCCCGGCAGCAACGCCACTCTCCCGCCAACAAAGATTCGCGCAGATTGGTGGTTTTACATTCGTGCAGATTTCAGCCCTGCGCTACGATCCCGGCGGCAACGCCACTCTCCCGCCAACAAAGATTCGCGCAGATTCGCGGTAACGTATTAACTTTGCCATAAAAATTGCTCCCCTCTCCGATTCATTCCGGTAACCTCCCGCTTGATCCGTCTGGCGCCCCGAGAGAGTTTCCGCGCCTCTCCATGCGTCATCTTCTCGGTATCGCCACGCTGACCCGCCAGGATATTCTGGCCCTGCTGGGGGAGGCGTTCCGCTTTCGCAACGAGCTCCTCCGTCCCGGAAGAAAGAGCACCATCCTCGCCGGCAGAACCATCGTCAATCTCTTTGCGGAGAATTCCACCCGTACCCGTTCCAGTTTCGAGATCGCCGAACGCCGTCTGGGAGCCGATGTGCTCAATTTCTCCGCCGAGGCCAGTTCCTTTGCCAAAGGGGAGACCCTTCTGGACACGGTCCGCAATATCGAGGCGATGCACGTAGATGCGATCGTTATCCGTCATAGTGCCGGCCTTGCGCCCTGGTTTCTGGCGGAGCGATGCAGTTCCATCTTCATCAATGCCGGCGATGGCCGCCATGAGCATCCCACGCAGGCGCTGCTCGATCTGGCGACGCTCTACGAGGTCTGGAATGATCCGGCCCGGCCGGACCGATCCGGGTTCGAAGGGAAGCGGGTGACGATCGTGGGGGATATCCTGCATGGCCGTGTGGCCCTCTCCAATATCTACGGGCTTCAGAAACTCGGTGCCGAAGTGGCGGTCTGTGCCCCCCCGACACTGCTGCCGAAAGGGATCGAGGAGCTGGGGGTGAGGAAATTTCACCGGCTGGACGAGGCCATCGAGTTCTCCGACGCGCTGAACATGCTCCGTATCCAGCGGGAGCGGCAGGATAGGGCGTTTTTCCCCTCCACTACCGAATATTCCCGACTGTTCGGCCTGAATCATCATAAGCTGCGGCGGCTGGACAAGGAGCTGCTGGTGCTGCATCCGGGCCCGGTCAACCGTGGCGTGGAGCTTGACAGCGAGGTTGCCGATGGCCCTGCTTCGCTCATCCTCCGCCAGGTGGAGAATGGCGTGGCCGTGCGTATGGCGGTGCTGGCGGTGCTGATGGGAGGCCCGGCAGCCTAGGGAGTCCGGGGTTGAGAGCGGATTTCAATATGGTTACTCTGTTGTGGCCCCTGTAGGCAACACCTATAGGTGTTGCCGATCTGTAGAAAAGGCGCCCGCCCGGATGTTCTCCGGAAGCTCCGTAGGAGCGGCCCATTCTTCTTGGCCTGAAAAGGGGTCACTCAATTGAAATCCTCTCTAGTAATCCGGAGTCGTGACCTTCCCCTGCTCCCCGCTACTAGCTATTGTCTACGAACTCTCGTACTTCGTCAATCCTTTTCCTTTAACGCCCACGGACTACCGATAGCGTCCTGTATCAATCGAGGAACCGAATGCTGAACCAAGTGCTGCAACAAAGAATTATCGAAACCGCGGACGAGTATCACTACATTGCCGAGGATCAGTGGGCCCAGGCTATCGAACTGGCGCCGGAGAGCGACGAGGCGGCATACGAGTTTCGCAGGCTGATCCGTGCCGCGCTCCAGTTCTACGGACGTGCCTTTCTGGCACTGGATCTTACCGAGACCGATGCCGAGCAGGAGTTCGAGGATATCTTCGACATCATCGCCGATGGGCATCCGGATCTGGCCGAGTTCTTCCAGCAGAACGCCGTCGTCGAGACGCTGGACCAGGAGGCGGTCACCAATCTTTCGCAGGTGTTCTCCGTTGCCGAGGCCGTTCGCAGCTATCTGCTGGAACGCTCCAACCGGTTGGCCGCGTCGCTCGGGACACGCTTCTCCTCGGAAGCCTGAGCCCATCCCCCCGCTCGGTATCCCGGTTTCCGCCGCTTGACGTTGTATCATAACTCTGAATCTGAATCTTCATCTTCCCCTGTTCAATGCCCAAACGCACTGATATCTCATCCGTTCTGATACTCGGCTCCGGTCCTATCGTCATCGGACAGGCCTGCGAGTTCGACTATTCAGGAACGCAGGCCTGCCGCGTGTTGAAGGAGGAGGGTCTGCGGGTGATCCTCCTGAACTCCAATCCGGCCACCATCATGACCGATCCGGAGATGGCCGATGCCACGTATGTGGAGCCGATCACCCCGGAGATCCTGGAAAAAGTGATTGCCAAGGAACGCCCCGATGCGCTCCTTCCGACGATGGGGGGGCAGACGGCACTGAACGCGGCCGTGGCCGTGGCCGAAAACGGGGTGCTGGAACGATACGGCGTAAGGATGATCGGTGCCAACCTGGAGGCCATCAAGATGGCCGAGGATCGCGAGCTGTTCCTGGAGGCAATGAAACGGGCCGGCCTGGAGATGGCGCGCGGCGGCTTTGTGCACAACCTCGAAGAGGGGATGCAGATCATCGATCAGGTGGGCTTTCCCGCTATCATCCGTCCCTCGTTCACGATGGGGGGCTCCGGCGGCGCGGTTGCCTACAACATGGAGGAGTACCAGGAGAAGCTCCGCATGGGGCTGAATGCCTCGCCGGTACGGCAGGTGCTGGTGGAGGAGTCGGTGATCGGCTGGAAGGAATACGAGCTGGAGGTGATGCGCGATCGCAAGGATAACGTCACCATCATCTGCTCTATCGAAAATATCGATCCGATGGGGGTGCATACCGGCGACTCCATCACCTGTGCCCCGGCGCAGACGCTGACCGATCGCGAGTATCACAAGATGCGCGATGCGGCCGTGCGGATCATGCGGGAGATCGGGGTGGATACCGGCGGTTCCAACGTGCAGTTCGCCCAGAGCCCCAAGGACGGGCGGATGCTGGTGATCGAGATGAACCCGCGCGTCTCCCGCTCCTCGGCCCTCGCATCGAAGGCCACCGGGTTCCCGATCGCCAAGATCGCCGCCAAGCTCGCCATCGGCTATACGCTCGATGAGATCCCGAACGATATCACCAAGCTTACCCCCGCCAGCTTCGAGCCCTCCATCGATTATACCGTGGTGAAGATCCCCCGCTGGGACTTCCAGAAGTTCAAGGGGGTGGAGGATGAGCTTGGGGTGCAGATGAAATCGGTGGGGGAGGCCATGTCCTTCGGGCGCACCTTCAAGGAGGCGCTCCAGAAGGGTATCCGCTCGCTGGAGCAGGATCGTTACGGTCTCGGCGCCGACGGCAAGGACCACTACCGGTTCGAGTCGCTGAGCGCCAGCGAGCGCGAGAGCGCTCTGCTGGAGACCCGCAAGCGCCTGCCGCGCCGTACCTCCACCTCCATCTTCGATGCCTACGATGCGCTCCGCCTGGGGATGGAGATCGATCAGATAGCCGGTCTTACCGGGTATGATCCCTGGTTCCTGGACCAGATGCTGCAGATCGTGGAGATGGAGGATGAGCTTCGTGCGGCCGCGCCGATGATAGATGCCGATGCGCTTCGCTCCGGCGCTTCGGCGCATCCCGCGCTGGCCGGGGAAACCGCCGGGAGCGGGACTGCAACGGCGGTGATGCCAGGGGCTGCCGGCGAGGCTGTGGAGACCGTTCCCGATCCTGCGCTCGTGGCGGAGGCCGATCATGAATGGCGCCGCGATCTGCTCTGGCGCGCCAAGCAGCATGGCTTCAGCGACCGCCAGCTGGCGCATCTCTGGAACCGGAGCGAGGGGGAGATCCGTTCGCTCCGCAAATCGCTCGGCGTGGTGCCGGTCTTCAAGACCGTGGATACCTGCGCCGCCGAGTTCCGCGCGTTCACCCCGTATCACTACTCCACCTACGAGACCGAGAACGAGTCGGTCCGTTCCGACCGCAAGAAGGTGGTGATCCTTGGCGGCGGTCCCAACCGGATCGGGCAGGGGATCGAGTTCGATTACTGCTGCGTGCACGCGGTGATGGCGCTCCGGGAGATGGGCTACGAGGTCATCATGATCAACTGCAACCCCGAGACGGTCTCCACCGATTACGATACCACCGACAAGCTCTACTTCGAGCCGCTTACGTTCGAGGATGTGATGAACATCATCGAGCACGAACAGCCGGAGGGGGTGATCGTCTCGTTCGGCGGCCAGACCCCGCTGAAGCTCGCCACCAAGCTGGAGGCGGCCGGTGTGAAGATTCTGGGAACCTCGTCCGAGGGGATCGATCTGGCGGAGGACCGCCAGCGGTTCGGCGATCTTATCAACAAGCTCGGGATTCCGGCTCCGGCCTGGGGCACCGCCGTGAGCGAGGAGGAGGCCGTGGCCGTGGCCGAGCGCGTGGGATATCCCGTGCTGGTGCGCCCCAGCTATGTGCTTGGTGGCCGGGCCATGGAGATTTGCTATCGCTCCGAGCGGGTGCGCGAGTATATGCGCACCGCCACCT
The DNA here is from genome assembly GCA_048594725.1 of Candidatus Kapaibacteriota bacterium. Taxonomy (GTDB): domain Bacteria; phylum Bacteroidota; class Ignavibacteria; order OLB7; family OLB7; genus JAFDZV01. The sequence goes on along the minus strand of JBMDXA010000125.1, from coordinate 27,823 downwards.
TGGTTTCGCCGGATCATCCGGTGCTGATCGATCATTTCCTGGAGAAAGCGTTCGAGTTCGATGTGGATGCCGTCTCCGACGGGGAGAATGTGATGATCGGCGGCATCATGCAGCATATCGAGGAGGCCGGAATCCACTCCGGCGATTCCAGCTCGGTGCTGCCGCCGTACAACATCACCCGCGCGCAGTACGAGGGATTGATCGATTACACCCGCAAGCTGGCGCGGGCGCTGAAGGTGATAGGGCTGCTCAATATCCAGTTCGCCATGCAGCGGGGGATCATCTACGTGCTGGAGGTGAACCCGCGTGCCAGCCGCACGGTGCCGTTCGTCAGCAAGGCCACCGGAGTTCCGCTCGCCAAGGTGGCCGCCAAGGTGATGCTGGGGGCATCGCTCCCATCGTTCGGCCTGCACGACATGCCGATGGGAATGCGGTATGTGGCGGTGAAGGAATCGGTCTTCCCCTTCAACAAGTTCCCCCGCAGCTCCATGTTCCTGGGCCCGGAGATGCGCTCCACCGGCGAGGTGATGGGCATCGATAACAACACCGGCCTGGCCGTGGTGAAGGCCCGCATGGGTTCCAACAACCGCCTGCCGGTCAGCGGAACGCTCTTCGCCACGCTCTCGGATAACGACAAGCGCCCTCGGGTGGCCGAGACGTTGCGCGGGTTCGTCGATCTCGGGTTCCGTATCCTCGCCACCGATGGCACCAGCCGGTTCCTGACCGAGCAGGGCATCCCCAACACCAAGATCCTGAAGATCGTGGAGGGGCGCCCGAATGTGGTGGATTATATCCGGAGCGGCGAGGTGCAGCTGGTCATCAATACCCCGGCCGGCGAGGTGGCGCGCGAGGATGAGAAGATGATGGGGGCGGTCTCGATGGAATACAAGATCCCCTTTATCACCACCGCCTCGGCCGCAACCGCCGCGCTGAGCGGCATCCGGTCGCTGCGCGAGCAGGAGCTGGGAGTGAAGCCGCTTCAGGAGTGGTACGCCTAGGGTAGATTTTCGATTTCGGATTTTGGATTTTCGATTGAAAGAGAACGCCCGGACCGCTTTTATGCTGGTCCGGGCGTTCTGCGTTGTGCTGTATCGGTGCTAAATGAGATTTTCGATTTCGGATTTTGGATTTTCGATTGAAAGAAGGAACGCCCGGACCGCTTTTATGCTGGTCCGGGCGTTCTGCGTTGTGCTGCATCGGGGCTGTAAAAAGGAAAGAGGAACCGGATGTGGCTCGGCGGGGGAGATCGTCCCGCCCTGGAATCCGGTCCCTCCTCCTGATACAAGGGGGAATCGCTTGCTCTGGTATCCGCCTGTTCCGTCCGGAACGGCGGTCTCTATCATATACCCTGTCAATGCATGTTTCGTTAGACGCAGAGAGGGCTGATTAGGTCCGTGCACGGCGCAAATAATTTTCTGCGGCCGCAGCAGGGATGCCGAACCAGGCGTAGCAGTGCAACGGCGAATGTGTAGCGGAGTTGCAGGTAGTTACAATGGGGATGAAAAAATAGCGGGGAAGCCCCTGGGAACGTGCGGGCATAACGAGCAGGGGCGATACGGAATGCAGGCCGTATCGGGCTCTGTTGCGGGCTGGCTTGTCTCTGCGTGAAGGTGGCGTGCCTCCTCCCCGCGCGTTGCCCGCCGGTACTGGCGCTCCTACAGGTCGGGAATACGCCAGTCGATTTCTTCTCTCCCCCCTTCCCGGAGCGCCGCGTTGATACGGGAGAAGGGGCGGCTGCCGAAGAAACCGTTGTGTGCCGAGAGGGGAGAGGGATGTGCCGATTCCACCACCGTATGGCGCCCGGTATCGATCAGCGCACGTTTCTTCCGCGCGTAGCCTCCCCAGAGCACGAACACCACGCGCTCCTGTTTTGCGCTCACCTGCCGTATGATCTCATCGGTGAATTTCTCCCATCCCCTGTTCTTGTGCGAGTTCGGCTTATGCGCCTGTACGGTAAGTACCGCGTTCAGCAGCAGCACCCCCTGCCGGGCCCACGGCATCAGATAGCCGTTGTCCGGTATGGGGTGGCCCAGATCGTCGCGCAGTTCCTTGTAGATATTTCTCAGCGAGGGGGGAGGAGTAATTCCCTCGCATACCGAAAATGCCAGACCGTGCGCCTGGCCGTTGTCGTGATAGGGGTCCTGGCCGAGAATAAGAGCTTTTACGCTGCTGTAGGGAGTGGCCTCAAGCGCCGTGAACACCTCCGGCAGGGGAGGGAAGATGGTTGCCCCCTCGCGCTGCTGCTCCTCCAGAAATTCCTCCAGCTGCCTGAAGTACGGTTTCCGTAGCTCCTCGCCGATGATCGGCTTCCACGATGCGGGAAGTGCTGGTAATGCCATCAGTTCCGGATTGTTTCGTTGAACGATTGCTCTGGTAACGTCATCCTGCCGGAGCCTGCTAGCGTGAGCGGACGACGTAGCCCATCCCCTTCAATTTTTCTACCACCTTTGCGCGGTGGTCCCCCTGCAATTCGATTTCATTATCCATCGCCCGCCCGCCGGTGCCGCACAGACGTTTCAGATCCTGGACGATCTCCTCCAGTTCCCCCGGCCGGGACTGAAAGCCGGTCACCAGCGTGACGGTCTTTCCCCTGCGCTTGCGGGAGTCCAGCGAGACATCCAGGCGCAGCTCCTTGCCGTTGTACCCGGTGCGCGGCTTCCCTTGCGGCTCCGGGCCGGCCTCCCCGGCTGGAGGTGATGCCTCCCCGCCGGGGAGGAGAGAGCGAAGGTCGTCGAGAGAAGTGAGCTTTGCCATATGCTGAGTGTTGCGTAGAGATGCCTGCCACCGGCCTGCGGCTATCGTGCCGGACCGTTTCCGTACGGAGTTTCCTGGGGTTCCGATGCCGTCTCGGTTGCGAGCCTGCCCACATCGATCTTCGATGCGAACTTCCGGGGGATAGCCAGCTTCGCACGGAGCGCCGGATCTTCCGGGCGCCCCTCAACTACCGCCGCAAGCCGCCGGCGGAGGAGCGTACGATCGGAGCTTTTCAGCACACGGAGATCCCGCGTTGTCTCCCCGGCGAATCGCAGTATCCGTGCCGGTGTTCCCTCGTGCACGTACACGATCGTGCCGGCCGGCGTGGTCTGGAACAGCTCGTCCCCGGTCTCGTTGCTCACCCGCACGCAGCCGTGCGAGGAGGGGGAGTAGCCAAGGTGGATATAATAGTCATTCCCCTCCAGCGCATGAAATCCTATCCCGCCATCGAACGGCATCCAGTAGAGCATCGGCACCTTGAAGCGGCCGGAGACGTGCCGCTCGGCCTTCCACTTGATCGTGAAGATGCCGGGTCGCGTGGCGATTCCCTGCGGCAGCCTGCTGTTGCCGGTGGAGCAGAGAAACGAATCTATTCTGCCGTCGCTGTAGTGACGGTAGATCTCCTGCTGGTCGAGATCGATCTCCAGGTAGAGGGAATCGAGCACGTACAGTGTGTCCTGAAGGAGCGGAATCGGCTTGGATTCAGGATCTATAATGTTCGTCTGTGCACACAGTGCCGCGGTTGCCAATGCCATCAGTAATAATCCACTCCATAGTGCCCGCCGCATCATCATGAATGTCTAAGCTTAATTGTGATTTCAGAGCGCATTGTCATTGAAGTACGCTCACATTATATTGGCCTGAGTCGCAGTTGAATCGCCAAGCCATATCCTGATATTATCCCGAGAGCCACTATTGAAAGATGGAAGATCTTGATTCAGATCTCGTGGTTGCCACCGGAACAATGATGCTCATGAGACGTTTCATGGAAGCCATGTCCATAATCTATTCACCCTATATCTGAGGCTTTTGATGAACCCCACCCGATCTCTATCATTCCCATAACATAACAGTTCGAACCTATGGCTACCATCACTCCTATCGTATCACTTTATCGTTTGATTACCCTCATCGTCTTGCTCGAATGCAGCGTTGTTCCTGCCTGGGGACAATGTCCACCAGAGGATGATTGTGGTCCTTGGAGCGAGCAGAAGACTCATCAGGCCGGGACTGTTACTGCCGATGCTTTGCCAACTTGCCATTGGACCTTCACCTATCGAACCAGAATATGTAACGGAGTGCCTGAATATATTCTGGATAATATAGAGTTTGAAGGGACTTGCGAGGTCTTTGGAAGCCTTCAGATTGAACAGTATAACTACAATGCAGCGATTGAACATGCCGTTCAATCATTCTTGGGAACTACAGTCCCATACAATATCCCACTGTGCAGTTCAACGAACCCTCATCCGCAAAGAGCTCTGGTCTATACTGCGTCATGCGGTATCTGGCTTGCGTGTGAATACTCGATCATTGGCGTGGGAGCCTGCGATCCCGGTTACAATCTCCCTGGTCCTGATGTGAACGACAAAGTTATTGCATACAAATGGCAGTCGTGCGGCACAACGTGCTGCAAGCGCACCTTCGAATACTGTAGAGAGGCAGGTATCCGGCCTCAGGATCCGATCGTAACGTCAGCCAGGCAGATAGCGAAAGAGCAGATCGGCCCATGTTCTGAACAGTCATCGTACCATAAGCCTTGTGAATCGGGATGTTGAGTCTATACTTGCTCCTCTCGGTTGACGCTGAATCGCCAAGTATCTATCGTTGCCGGAAGATGTACCAACCACATACAGGTTTACTAAAGGAGTGATATGGAATATTTGAGACTTATCCGTAGAAGCGCTTGCCTTGTCTTCATGATGTTGATGATGTCAATCCGCCTGTATTCGCAAAATGAATGTCCTCCGCTGGCGACCAGCGGATGTAGTGAGTGGAGTGAATCAATCGCAGAGCTTGTTAAGAGTAGCTTTCTACATTGTCAGTTTTTCTTTACATACAGATTCAGAATGTGCAATGGAGTTCGTGAATATGTCTTCGATGATATGGAGTTTCGGGGCGTTTGTGAGGCATATGAATCATTCTCCATTTATCATTACACTTATAATTCTTTGCTTGATATGGCAACTCAAACATTTCTTGAGAATGTCCATAACGTTGATAATCCTTCTCAAACATTTCCGGATTGTGATAAGGGTTCCGCTCCTCGGTTAGCTCATATCTATACTGCGAGTTGCGGCGTCTGGGTCGGTTGTGAGTATCAAATTGGCCCTGGATCACGGAATTGCGAATTTGGAGCCAAGGATCCATACCCAGATTATACTGTAGATGGTGTAGCGAAAGTGAAGATCTGGCAATGGCAATCGTGCGGAACCACATGCTGCCGGCGTGTATTTGAGTATTGCATGAAACCATCGGTTATCCCTGGGTTCTCCGATAGAAAAGTAAAAGTGGCTCGATTGGTTAGCAAGCAACGGTTGTTAGAATGCTCTGAGCAGTCCAAATACCCCTCTAGTCCTTGTATGGATGGATGTTAGAAGCCTGAGTATATGTTTTCTGGTAAACTGTCCCGGGTTACATGCGAAGCACATTCGGCAGTGAAATTGTCTCCTGCGAGATTCCTTGCCTGCAGCTCGGAATAACAGGCTTATGTTGTTGAGCCAAGAAGAATCTCAGTAAATTCTCTCATGGCTGCTTGATTCTCAGCTAGACTAAATAAAAGGACAATACAATGAAGCTGTTGTACATCCTACTAGGGTTTTTCATAGTTCAGGCCATCCCAGTATTGAGCCAGCATCGCTGGTTCGGGCAAACAGATCTGGTGGGGTATAGCATTATATCCATATGCAGAGATAGTACTGCGGGAGTATGGGCCGTGGTGGCACATCCGGGGCACACTCCTGTACGATACAGCGTGCAGCGGTTCGATGGGGTACAATGGAAGAGCTTCTCAATTCCAAACTATGGGTATCCATTTCCGGAATCCAGACGGCTATGGGATATAGCCTGTACTGCGAATGGGACTATCGTTGTCGGGGCTGAGGCAGGCATCGCCTTGTTTGATCCGATGACCGTACAATGGCGCCAATCCGAGTATACCGATACAGAGCATGATCGGCGTATCTATAAATCCGTGATAAGCGATACCGAAGGAACCATCTGGGTTGCCTCCGATGCCTCGAAGGTCCGGCGTACCGATACGGTCAATGGCACGGTGCTGTGGTTCATAGATTATACCCACTACGAAATCCTCTCTCTCGATGAGGACAAGTGGACTCTGCGTTACCGTGTAGATTCGCTCGCCTATGGTATCACGAATCCTTGCCTTGATGAGGATGGAAGCATTTGGTCTGCCACCAGAGCGGATGACGGCCGTGCAATCGAGATTGCCAATGTAGGCCGCCAGGGCATAAAGCGAACTCTTGTCGATTGCAGAAGCCTGCCCGACGGCCAGATCGGCATCGTTCAAACGTTACATAAGGGAAAGGATGGAACTCTGCTGCTCGGCACCGCCACCTATACTATCGATGGCAAACGTATTCCTTCACAATTGATTCGGATAGATCCGAGCGATAATTCCATTTCCCTTCTGGGCACGTTTCCGGGAATGTTGCAGGTAAACAGCATTACGCAGAAGGATAATGGCCTCTGCCTGGTTGGCGTCAAAGGTTCAAACTTCGACAATAGCGGGCTTTATACCGTTGTTGGCAACGTCATCAGCAAAATCGATATCGGTGGATATTTCCCATCGCTTTCCCTGCCGGACGGGGTGAAAAATGTAAATGATATGGTGTTTTCTGCCGATACCCTCTTTTGCGGAACCGGCAGCGGTGTGGCGGTGATAGCTCCATTCCAGCCTGTGGCGGAAGTGATAGCCGGAGGACGTATCGGAGGAGGGGGCCAACTGGTTCCAAACCCTGTCGTATCCGGTTCGCTGGTACGATGCGAACTGGAGCTTGCCTCCGGTGAAATTGCCACCGATGTCAGGATCTATGATGCCCTCGGAAAAGCTTGCACTGTGCAGTGGCGGAGCGAGCAGGGAATTCCTGTGATCGATCTGGGTCACTCATTCCTGCCGGATGGCGCGTATTACGTGGTTGTGAAAACCGATCACAACCGGATCTGGAGCCGTCCTTTGATGATAACGGAATACTCTCCGAACTGACCCGTGATGTTCTGCTGGCATCTCTCGCACTCTTTTGTATGGCCCGGTAGTGTGATCGATGCCAGCTCTTGTCACGCCCGTGCAAGCCTCTCCCGATCCGCTTTTTTCAATCCCTTCACCACCACATCGTACGAGTGGTCGATCATCTCCAGGATCTCCCGTTTCGGGATGCTGCCGTCGAAGATGATGGTGTTCCAATGCTTCTTGTTGCAATGGTAGCCGGGGAGCACCGCATCGTAGCGTTCGCGAAGTTCCAGGGCATGTTCCGGATCGCACTTCAGATTCATGCGGAGGGGGAAGGCGCTCATGGAGATCATCGCAAACACCTTTCCCGCCACTTTCACCACCAGCACATCCTCCCCGAACGGAAAGCCCTCGGTGGCTTCCGGCTTCTGCAGGGAATATTCGCGCAGTTCCTCGATATCCATACTCAGGGTTGTTCCTCGGGAAGATTGAAGATAGGCAGGGAGAGATGCCAGCGGATGGCCGCCAGCCTGAGCGCCAGGGCCGAGACGATGGCCGCTATCGTGACGACGCCGGGATCACCGCCGAGCGCCAGGAGCCCCACGTAGGTGGTTCCTCCCAGCAGCGAGGCGGTGGCGTAGAGTTCCCCCCGCAATATTACGGGAATTTCGCCGCAGAGCAGATCGCGGATCACGCCGCCGGCCACCCCCGTCAGGATTCCCATCACCACGATGATCGTCAGCGCATCGGTGGCCGTTGTTGCGCGCTGGCAGCCCAGTACCGTGAAGAACGCCAGCCCGAACGCATCGAACAGCAGGAGCATGCGATGCGGAATCCGGATGAACCGGACCGCCAGGAAGGTTCCGGCTGCCGCTACGGCCGCCACGATCACGTAGGCCGGATCGGCCACCCAGAACACCGGGCGGATGCCCAGGATGACGTCGCGCACGGTGCCGCCGCCGATCGCCGTCACCAGCGCCACCACCACAATGCCGAACATGTCCATTTTCTTGCGTCCCGCCGCCAGCGCGCCGGAGATGGCAAAGACCGCGATACCGAAAAGATCGAGCAGATAGATCACGCGAGTAGTCCGTCAGAGATCGGGGAGTGTGAGATGCCGGACGGCCCGCGCGACTAGACGCCGGCGGTGCGTTCCAGCAGGGGGAGGAGCGCCCCGGCGATGCTCTCCTCGGTGTCGCCGGTAGCCACATCGCCGAAGAGATACCATCGTTCCCGGTGCGATGCCGATTCTCCCGGAGCCAGCATCTGCAACGGCGCAAGCGATTCCAGTTCCATGAACAGCCCGGCCGTGTAGGTCTCGGTGTTGCAGCCGAGATCGGGATAGCGCTCCCCTTCCCGGAAGGGAAACCGTTTGATGAAAAGAGTTCTGCCGCGATGATACGCACCCCATCCCTGGCGGTTCATGATGCCGATCTTCTGCGGGTCGTGCCGGTTGGGATCGGTACGCAGCCGGATGAACTGCCGCCCGATGCTCCAGCGCGGGTCGGCCAGATCGGTATACCCCCACAGAGCCATGGAGCGGGCCGGGAGGAGGTCATCGCCGTGGGAGCGGAACGGCTCCTGTGGCAGGATGGTGGTACCGCCGCCGTTCATGATGGTAAGCGCCCAGGGGGCCAGCTCCACCCCCCAGATATTCCTGTTGGTGATCGTATGATCGATGGTGATACCACTCACCTCGGGGTCGAGCGTGACGATCATCTCCTTCTGAATCCCGGTGCCGGGTTCTATCCCTCCCGTCAGGCGGATGCCGAGCGCCCCGGCGGCGGCATGCTCCACCGGGTCGTTATCGGGCGCATAGCTTCTGGGAGTGGCTTCCGGCGCGGCCCAGAGCCGGTGTCCTCCCCACGGCTTCCACGCGCCCAGAGGCGTCGGCACGGCGATGCCGGGGACTTCTGCCAGGATATTCTCTTCGCCGGCCAGGCCGTAGCGCAGAATGCGCGGGCCGATATCGGTTGCAACGATCACCTCCACCGTGCCGTTGGACAGCCGGATGCAGTTGGGAAATTCCATATATGCGATCTGTTCCACGATCTCTCCTGTTGATGAGCCCCCCGCAGGAGGCGCGAATCTATCTGAACATCACCGTTCAGCAAAGGATTTGCCATGGAGATGAGCGGTAGCCCGTTCACGGGCTGTCAGGGGTTGTTACAGCGGATTGTATGCGGGGGATCGTATCGCAGGGGAAACAAGGGCCGCTCCTACGGAGCTTCCGAAACGATACATGGACGTGCTGCTACTACAAAGAGGCAACACCTATAGGTGTTGCCTTCGGGGGCCATAAAGGGAGGAGATTGCTTCAGCTCAGATCACCTGCCCTTCGCCCCCTCGACTCCCAAACGCCCCAGCTTCCCCTCTACTCTACTCTCCTCAATCGAAAATCGTCAATCGAAAATCGAAAATAAAAAGAGCCGCCCCCGAAATCAGGAGCGGCTCCGAATGCTGTCTGCGGTGTGGGAGGTCTTAGCGGACCACCGCCACATGCCCGATACCGATCGAGGTACCGTTCTTGAGGAGCTGCATGAAATACATGCCTGCCGGGATCGATCCGGCCTGGATGGTGCGCGTTCCCTCGCCAACCGGCAGCATCGCAACGCGGTTGCCGGTTACCGAATACAGGGCCACGGTCACATTGCGAAGCAGCGCCACATCGTTCACATCAAGCTCGATGATGCCGCTTGCCCCATCGTAGCGGGCGCTCATCATCGGAAGGGAATACTTACGCGTATCCCACACCGAGCCGGTTACTTGGTCCAGGTTGTTGGCCGAGGGGATGAGCTGGCCGCGCACCTCGCCGCCGGGATGCTGCGCGGTGTGGAAGTTGGCGTACATCGCGGTGTTGCGGAAGTTGGAATAATCCTCCCCCTTCAGCGTATCGGCAATGGTCAGCCAGACGCTCGGATAGCCGAGGATGGCGAGGCCGAACAGATTGTACTTGATGTCCCCGTTGGTCCCCTTGGGGGCCTGATGGATATGGGCCATGGTGGCCGGTCCGGTAAGCCCGTCGGCGATGAAGAAGCTGCGGGCGACGTTCTTGTCGAAGATCGAGACGAAGCCGGTTCCCATGCCGTTGGAACCGCTTACCGGCGGAACCTCGTTGGCCGGGGAGATGGCGGCGGTATAGAACTCGGTGTTCACCACCTGGGCGCGGATCTCGCCGCTGGGATGCTGTGCGGTGTGAATGTTCACATACATGTTGCCGGACTTCAGGTCGTTGATGTCCACATCGCTGATATTATCCCAGACGCCGAAGAGCTGGCCCTGCGCACCCGCGCCGGAGGGGAGGGTGATCGGATGCACCACCGGGCCGGCCACGCCACGCGCACCGCGATGGAAGTGCGCCATCGTCGGGGCACCGCTCAGGCTGTCCCAGTCGACGATGTAGGCGGCCCGCTTCATCGACTGGTCCAGATAGACGAAGGAGTTTCCCGTGGCCGGCAGACCGGCGATGGGGGGGACTTCCTCGGAGGAGTTCATTTCCGTTGCCGTGAGGTTCGGGATAAGGTTGACCTGATCGCGCAGCTGGCCGTTCTGGTTGGCGTTGGTGTGGATGTTCAGGTAGATCCCCTGGGTGGTCAGCGCTGCAAGATCCTCGGCGCTGATGTTGCTCCAGATGCCGGAGGCGGTCATGCTGCCGGCCGCAAAGGTGATCGGATGCACCACCGGCCCGTTTTCGCCGCGAGCTCCCTTGTGAAAGTGCGCGCCGGTGATGGTCTGCCCGGCCGGCAGTGCCACCGAGACCCGGTATTGCAGCGAGGAGGCGAGAGGATCGAACCGCATGATCGCTACGGCGTATCCGGCATCGCTTTCGACCGGCGGAACTTCGTTCTGCCCCTCCGGGACCGAGAAGTGGGTTGCCTGAAACGACTCGGTGTTCTGCGCGGTAGCAACTGCTGCTCCGGCAAACCCCATCATCATGGCCGCCACTCCGCATGCGAGCAACCGGGTAAACGTTCGAGAATAGTTCATAAGTATGCTTCCATTCGTGTAGTAAAAAGGGGTCGAACCCAAAACTAGTCTGCTGACAGATGAGAACCCCCTGTTGTGACTTCCAGTTCCCTCGTTGGGAGCCCGAGCAGGCCGTTCTGTACAATTATCATTCCGGAAGTGCCCGCTAGGAAACGGTATGCCCTGCAAGGGCCGGGAGAGGATATCATCACCATTTCAATATCTTATTGTAGTATTTGAGTATACGATTGGCTATCTTTGCATGGTCTCCGGCCCCCTGCAACCGTTTCAATTTCATTTTCAGCGGAGGATCCATGAATCGATCGTACCGTGTGATGATAGCCGCGTTGATGGCAAGCCTTGCTTCCGGTGCCGCCACGCAGATCATCGCACAGACCCCCGGCTCCCGCGAGCTTCCCTATGTCGTCATCCAGGATAGCGTCGCCATCGTCACGGTTCAGGATGGCGAGCCCTTTCCCGGCTCGTGGGTGGCGCCATCATACGAATATCTGATGACCTACGACCCGGCCAGCCGTACGGAATTCACCTTTACCGAGTGCAAAAAGAACGGCGAGCTGCTGAAGCTCCTCTCCTGGAACGACAACCGCGTTGTGCACGCGCCGGCCGAGCTGATGTCGTTCAACAGCCGCACGGCCAATTTTCAGGTTCACGCGGGGGACACCATCAGTTTCTACCGGGAGATGCTCTGGTACAATCCGGCCACCAGCCGCCAGGACACCAACAACTACTACGCGCTCGATACGCTGGAGATGATCGTCTATCTGGTGAGCGCCGGGGACGGCCGCCCGCTGGCCCAGCTCGATAGCCTCGGCATTCTGCCCCGCATCACCCCCGGCATGCCCGCGATCTACGGTTCCCGCCCCCTTATGGCGCTGGTCTCGTATGCGGTGCCGGATGCGCTCCACGGCGATTCGGTGCTGGTGGGCGTTACCGTACGGGCGCGCGGCAGCGGACCCTATCACTTCATGCGCCGCGATGGCGTGACCATCGGGCTCTCCGAGCGGCTGAAGGACCCCCGGTTCCAGGAGTATCTGGCGGCGCTTGGGCCGATGTACGCCCGCCGGAGCATCGGGGAGCTGATGGAGGCATCCGGCGGGGAGGCGGCGGTGCTCCGGGTGGCGGCGGTTCCCGGCTCTCCCAGAGAGCTTCGCATCACCTTCAACGGTCCCGGCGATGGCGGGCAGACCGCGCTGGCGGTCTACGATGAATCCGGATCGCTCCTCTTCTCTCCCTTTTCCTCGCGCACCGGTCCGGCGGAGTTGCAGAGTACCTACCGTGCCCCGTCGGGGGGAGCGTATTTCGTGACGCTCTCGCACAACGGGCGGATCGTCAGGACGAACAAGATCATCATCACACACTAGGGAGAGCCACAATGAAAGCGATCTTCACGATTCTTCTGATTGCCCTGCTGGCGCACTGCGCGCTCCCGGCACGCGCCGATGCGCGCGGGGAATTGCCGCCGCCACCGCCGTTTCCGGGAGGGAGCGCCGGCGACTGGCTGGGCTCCGGGCCGGTCTTCGGGTTCGAGCAGCCGAGCCTCGCCAACCCCTGGAAGGGAGGGGGCACCGGGGGAGACTTCGATGGCGGCGGTACGGGCAATCCGCCAGGAGGTTCCGGCGGCTCCCGTGGCGGCGGCAACGGCGGATGGGGAGGAGCATGGTGGGGGCTGGATGGCCCGCTGGGAGGAGGAGGATACGGAGGCTGGGGAGGATGGGGAAGCGGAATGGGGGCCGGTGCCAGCGGGTGGACGCTCGACTCGGATACCAGCAGGAAGGGGCATCTCTGGCCGGAATATCTCCCCGGATTCAATTCCTGTTATGTGGAGATGTGGACCGGGCCGGGATACTGGGGATGCTGGTGTCGGGTCAGGCACGCCGCGAACAATCCTCCGCTTCCCGGGAGCCAGCACGCCGGCGCCTGCGAAAAGGGAGGTCCGCGCGGCTCCGATCCGTCAGGGAGCTGCTCCTTTACCGGCCTGCCGTGCGTGGGGAAATTCTAAGTAGCACATCGCGCCAGGGCCCGGGGAATTCTCTCCGGGCTTTGCCATCCCCTCCGTCATGCTGGTGGAGGATCGCACGAGCCCTGGCCGTGAAACTCCGCCACCACCTTGATACTGCCGGCGATATTGCGGTTGAACTCCGGCAGATCCTCTGCTGGAATCCAGTATTCGGTGTGGCGTGATGCTCCTGCCACCTTCACATCATAGGCACGGAGAAATGCGGTGCGCACCTGAAATTGCGTCACATAGCCGGCAAAGCCGGATGCCTCGTCCTTCGTGTTCCAGTCGCGGGCGATCTGCTCGGCATAGGACCGCTCCAGAACCGGATAGAAGATGGGCTGAAAGGGGAGCCGGGGAGGAAATTCCCGCCAGCCGCTCTGCCGTATCAGTTCAAGTTCCGCTGTGCCGACCGGGCGGTAGAGAGTTGTGACCTCGGACATGATATGCTCGGTTGACAAAGTCTGGGGTTTGAACGTCCGGGAGTCTGGCGTCAAGGCATGACTCTTTTCTTCCAATCGAAAATCTAAAGCCGGCTGCGCAGGGCCGCGAACCCGGCCAGGAGGGTTTCCGGCGTGGCCTCCTGTTTCCGGGTGCCGGAGATGTCCAGCACGATCTCGCCGAGATGCATCATCAGCAGGCGGGTGCCGAACTGCGATGCCTCGGTCATGTCGTGGGTGACCATCAGCGCGGTCAGGTTGTGGCGCTCGATGATCCGGCTTGTAAGCTCCATCACCTGCGCGCCGGAACGGGGATCGAGCGCGGCGGTGTGCTCGTCAAGCAGGAGGATCTTCGGTTCGCGCAGGGTCGCCATCAGCAGCGTGAGCGCCTGGCGCTGCCCGCCGGAGAGAAGTCCCACGGGCGTTTCCATCCTCTCCTCCAGCCCCATTCCCAGCTCGGCGAGGCGCTCCCGGAAGAGAGTGCGCTGCTCTCGCGAAAGGCCCCGGCGCAGCTTCTTCGGCAGCCCGCGCAGGCTCGCCAGCCGGAGATTCTCCGCCACGGTCATCGTTGGCGCGGTGCCGCTGAACGGATTCTGGAAGACTCTTCCAATAAGCCCTGCGCGCTGGTGCGCCTCCGTGCCGGTTACGTCGGTGCTGCCGATCGTGATGCGCCCGGCGTCCGGCATTACCGTGCCGGCCAGGGCGTTCAGCAACGTGGACTTGCCGGAGCCGTTGGTGCCGATCACCACGATGAACTCCCGTTCGGCGATCCGGAGCGAGAGATCGTGCAGCGCCCGTACCTCGGAGTCCGTCCCTGTCCCGTAACGTTTGCTGCAATGCTCGATGGCGATCATAGGCGCGGAGTGGTCTGGATGCCGGAACGGAATTTCAGGAAGCGCCGCGATTGCGGCAGCACAATCGCCAGGAGGACGAAGAAGGCGGTGGCGATCTTCAGATCGGCCGGATCGATACCGAGCGAGAGGGTGAACGCCACCACGCAGCGGAAGATGATGGAGCCGGCCACCACCGCTATCAGCTTGCGCCAGATACGGAACGTACCGCCGAACAGGGAGTCCAGCGTGTCGCCGATGATGACGCTCGCCAGACCGAACACCACGATCCCGATCCCCATGCCGATATCGGCGAATCCCTGGTACTGCGCTACCAGACTGCCGCTGAGCGCTATCAGCATGTTCGAGATGCCGATCCCCACGATCTTCATACGGCTTGTGCTGGTTCCCTGCGCGGCGATCATCGTCTCGTTATCCCCGGTGGCGCGCATCGCCAGACCGAAATCGGTGCGGAAGAACCAGGAGAGAAGGAGGATGAAAAGGGCGGCCAGCACCAGAAAGAAAAGGAGCGGGAGCATCTGGCGCGAGGAGAAATCGGCGAGGGAGAGGAACGGGGAGAGCACCGAATCGTAGTTGATGAGGGGCATGTTGGAGCGCCCCATCGTCCGGAGGTTCACCGAGTACAGAGCGGTCATCACCAGGATGCCGGCCAGCAGTCCGTTCACCCGCAGCTTGGCATGGATGGCCCCCGTGGCCGATCCGGCCAGAAATCCCCCCGCCATCGACACCAGCGCCGCCAGATAGGGATCTACTCCGGCCGCCAGCAACGCCGCGGTGATGCTGGCTCCGAAGGTGAGCGAGCCATCGGCAGTGATATCGGGAAAATTGAAGACCCGCATCGTGATGAACACCCCCATGCTCAGAAAAGCATAGGCGAGTCCCAGCGCAAAGGCCCCAAGGAGAAGATCCATCAGGGGGATTTTCGATTGACGATTTTAGATTTTCGACTGGGGAGAGGGGGAGGGCTTTCGATTTTTGATTGACGATTTACGATTTATGATTGGAAGAGATGATTCCCCTGTCCCGGCTCCACATCCCTGGATTCCATTGGGGGCATTCTCTTCCTAACCGGAAATCCAACATCGGACATCGAACATCACCTCACTTGCTTTCCTCGAATCCTGCGGGTTTCGGCAGGCCGAGCGCGGCGGCGGTGGCCGCGTTGTAGGTTCGTTTCCGGAGCTTCACCTCTTCCAGGGGCGATCCCTTCAGATCGCCGCTCTTCAGATAGTTGGCGGCGGAGACCCCGGCCTGGTGTCCCCAGCCGTAGAAATCGGCTCCGTAGGCCATGAACGCGCCGCGCTTCACCAGGCCCGCCTCCGATGTGGCGATCGGCACCTTCTTGTCGGTGGTCTCTTTGAAAACCGTCTCGAAGCTGGAGAAGATGATGTTGTCCGGCAGGGCGAAGAAGATATCGATCCCCTTGCCGAGGAGCGACTGCACGGCCTGCTGGGTTTCGTTCGATGAGGTCACCGATACCTCCACCAGTTCCAGTCCCAGACCTCCGCAGATGGCGCGAAGGCGCTCCATCGAGTTCACCGAGTTCGGCTCGGAGCTGTTGTAGATGGTCCCCACCCGTCTGGCCGCCGGAAATACCTGCCTGATGAGATTCACGCTGGTGTCGATGTAGGCGAGCGTTTCGTAGGTGCCGGTCAGATTGGCCGGGGCTACCTGCGCGCCGTCCGGGCCGGCCTTCGTCAGCCTGGCGATCTCCGGGCTGGGCGCCACCATCATGAAGATGGGGATGGTGGAGGTCTTGCCGGCGGCCGTAATCATCGCCAGCGTGGTATTGGCCGCTATCAGATCCACCTTCTCGGAGATGAGATAATCGAGAATCTGGTTCAGTGCCGGGGAGTCGCCCTGCGCGTTCCGGTAAAGGATCTTGACGGTGCCGGAATCCTCGGAATAGCCCGCTTCACGGAGCGCATCGTAGAACCCCGTGCGGGCCTCGTCGATGGTGGCATCCTCGATCGCCTGCACAAATCCCACGGTCGGAACCTTCCCGGCAGGCGTACCGCCGCCGGTCTCGGATGTCTTTTCGCCACCGCAGCCGGTGATGCTGATGAACAGAGCTGAGGCAAGAAGTGTGAGGATCGTTCGGACGGTCATCGCTAGTAGAGTCATTGGAAGATTGCCGGACACGGTGTGCCGCATGGGGTGCCGTTCCTGCCGGACGGAGGAAGGGGGCAATATAACAGCTACGAGCACAACTGCGGATGCGGGATAGGGCGGTGAGGAGGATGGAACGCGATGGAACGATTGCAGGGGAGCTTGCCGTGAGTGGTGAATGGCGTAGAGCGCCAGGAACGGAAACGCGGGGCGAGCGGGGGTATCCATCCCTTTTTCCTCTTCTTCTTTCCTCTTCTTCTTTCCTTCTCTCCTCTCCGGCCCCGGACTTCCCGGCACCAGACTCCCGGACCCGGATTTCCGGACCCCGCACTCCAAACTCCCCGGCCCTCAGACCGTGCAACCATCTAAATTTTTGGAAAGGGGATGCCCGGTGCACATCCCCTTTCCCATAAGATTCATCGTGCGGCGCGTGCGGCCACGGTGCGCGATCGTCCGGATGGTTTTCCCGGCTCGGGGAAGACCTCCGGTTCGGCCGTGCGTTTTCTGTAGATCATGATCGCCCCCGCCACCATCATCCCCACGGAGATCCATTGCGCCTGCGACAGGCCCAGATACAGGGGGTTCAGGCGGATGAACTCCACCAGCAGCCGCTCGGCTCCGGCCAGGATCAGATAGATGGCGAACAGGCGTCCCATCGGCATCGGCTTCTTGCGGATCGACCAGAGGAACGCGAAGATGGCGAACGCCATCAGGGTTTCGTAGACCGGCGCCGGGTGCACGGCTACCTGTTCCGGCACCGGACCGCCGTACATCGACTCGTAGAGCCTGCCGAGCTCCGTCAGGATGGGCTGGCCGTCCTGGGTGAGTCTCTGGCCGATCGTGGGGACGGTCCCTTCCGGGTAGGTCATGGCCCAGGGGAGTTTGCTCGGGATGCCGTAATCGCCGTCACCGGCAAGCTGGCAGCCGATACGGCCGATGCCGTAGGCGATGATGAGTGTGGGGGCGGCGGCATCGGCCACCCGGAGGAACGGGACTTTCTTGCCGCGGAGATAGACGAAGATCGCCGCGATCGCCACCAGCAGGCCACCGTAGAACGTAAGTCCGGCGGCGGAGAAGATCTCCCCCATCGGATCGGCGATGAACTGCCGCCAGTTCTCCAGCAGACTGAAGAGCTTTGCCCCCGCAACGCCGCCGATCAGCGCTATCAGCGTCACGGTTCCGGCGGTCTCCTCGGAGATACCACGGCGGCGCATCTCCTTGACGAAGAGATAGTTGGCTACGAGGAAGGCAATGCCCATCATCAGCCCGAAACTGTAGATGGGGATATCACCGATCCTGAACAGTACTGGAATCATACAAGATTTAGAATTGACGATTTACGATTGACGAAGAAGGAGTGCCATCCGGATTCCGGGGCCGAGTGCGGAGTCCACGGTCCGGAGCAGGGCACTTCTCCCCATCACCCGGACTGGTGCGGATCATGGTTACCGGCGTTGCTCCTACGCAACGATTTCATTCCCAACGCAGGAATCGTTGCAAGCCCCTTCACTCCCATCCACCAGGATTCCCACAACCTCACAAATTCCATATTCGCGAAGATTTCATCCTCAACGCAGGAATCGATCAACGCCCCTTCACTCCCGTCCGTCACGATTCGCGAAGATTGGCGGTTAAGTTACGGAAGCCCGGCCGAACTCCTCATGAAGGGGTCGTGCTTCGCCCGCCGATGCAACATCCTGCACGTGTTCCTCTCTGTGCGCCGGCAAGAGAATGCGTCATGTTTCGGGGCATCGTTTCCTGTTGAGAAGGATAGACTGCTCGGGAAACACGATATTTGCAGCCATGAACAGGAGCGTTGCCATACTCCGTCCGGAACTCGAGCGCCTGATCGCCGGTTATGGATCGGTGGCCGTCGGGTTCCCGGCGGGAGCCGATTCCTCCGTGGTTGCCGCCGCGCATGCGGCTCTTGGCCCTCTCGCGCTGGCGGTAACGGCCGTCACCGAGACCATCACCGGCGAAGATATCGATCTTGCCGGACGGATCGCCTATCGGCTCGGCATGTGCTATGAGCCGATAGGCTACAACGAGCTGGGGATAGCCGGCTACGCGGAGAACCCCGCCGATCGCTGCTACTACCGCAAGGACGCTCTCTACAGCCGGCTGATACCGCGAGATCCTTCGCATGGCTCTCCGGATGATGCTGGCGGGAGAGCCGATCGCAGGATCTCAACTGTCGGATTCTTCCCCGGTTCTTCTGCTACGAACTACGAACTGGTATCCGCTATCTAGAAACCAAGAACCAAGCACTCATATGATTTACGTAACGCGGCGGGCGCATTTTTCGGCGTCGCACCGGTTGTTCAACCCGACGTTCAGCGACGGCAGGAATGAGACGGTGTTCGACAAATGCAATAATTTCCATGGGCATGGTCATAATTATCGTCTGGAGGTCACTGTAAAGGGACTTCCCGATCCGGAGACCGGCTATGTGATCGACCTGAAGGTGCTCGCCCGTATCATCGAGCAGGAGATCATCGACAAGGTGGACCATAAACACCTGAATTTCGACGTCGATTTCCTTCGCGGAATAATTCCCACCGCGGAAAATATCGCCGTCTGCTTCTGGCGTCTGCTGGAGCCGAGAATCTCTTCCGGCATGCTCCACTCGGTGAAGCTGTTCGAGTCGGATAATAACTTCGTGGAATATTTCGGCGAGCCGGTGGAAATTCCCAGATACGATGCGCTTGCAGAGGAGGCACGGGCATGACAGGCACCACCCCCCAGAATAACCTTCAGGACAGCCGCGACCCGGAGGCTGAGTTCTCCGCCGCCGTTGACACCGACGACGATGTGCTTGATACGCCGCGCCGGAGCGATCCCCGCCCGTTCGATACCGGGCGGATGGAGGAACTGGTGCACGAGACCCTGACGATCATGGGGGAGGAACCCGGGCGCGAGGGGCTGCTCCGCACACCGCACCGTGTCGCCAGAGCATATGAATTCCTGACGCAGGGATATACCATGGATATCGAGAAGGTGCTCAACAACGCCATCTTCGAAGAGCGCTACGATGAAATGGTGGTGGTGAAGGATATCGATTTCTTCTCCCTGTGCGAGCATCATATGCTCCCATTTTTCGGCAAGGCGCATATCGCCTATATCCCGAACGGGAAAATCGTCGGCCTTTCCAAGCTCCCCCGCATAGTCGATGTGTTCGCCCGGCGGCTCCAGGTGCAGGAGCGGATGACCCAGCAGATCGCCGAGACCGTGCAGAAATATCTTCAGCCGCAGGGGGTTGCCGTCGTCACCGAGGCAAGCCATATGTGCATGATGATGCGCGGGGTGGAAAAGCAGAATAGCTCCACCACCGCCAGCTCCATGCTGGGGGTGTTCAAGCATCAGATGGAGACCCGTGCGGAGTTCATGAATCTTATCTCCAGCCGCCTGCATTGACCGTGTGAAACGATATATTGTGAGCCCCCCGGTGCACAAGCCGCTAATCAATCCGGGCGGAGCGTTCTTTTTTCGGTAATGGTACCATCGTTACCGAAAGGGCGCTCGCAAAGGGAGATCGCCTCTGTCCGATTGCGGATAACTGTGACGTGACGCTATACGTGCAGAGGAAGGAATTTGATGGAATTGACACGAGCGATGCCAGCAAGGAATTTACCGACCGATCACCAGGAACAGGAACTCCGGGGCCTCGGGTTTGAACAGGTTGCCGGAGTGGACGAGGTGGGACGAGGGGCGCTGGCCGGCCCGGTCGTGGCCGCCGCCGTGCTCCTCCCATGCAACTGCCTTATCGATGGGGTGCGCGATTCCAAACTCATAGCCGAGCCGGAACGCGAACGGCTCTACGGCGAAATAGTGGCGCGCGCGATTGCCTGGAGTGTGGGGATCGTGGAAAATCCGGAGATCGACCGGATCAATATCCTCCAGGCCACATTCCAGGCGATGCGGCTTGCGGTGGCGGGGCTCTCCCTGCGACCCGATTATGTGCTGATCGATGGCCGTGATGCCGTGGATGTGGGATCGCCATGCAGGGCAATCATCGGCGGCGACGCGCTCTGTTTTTCCGTGGCAGCCGCGAGCATTATCGCCAAGGTTACGCGCGACCGGATTATGCGCGCTCATCACGAGCATCTTCCCCAGTACGGTTTTGCGCAGCATAAGGGCTACGGCACGGCCGCGCATCGCAGGGCGATTCTGGAACACGGCCCCACCCGGCTGCACCGTGTTTCGTTTCTCGGAAAAATCATCCGATAGATTTTCGATTACGACTAGGGATTTTCGATTGAAGAAATCCCAGGCCCTGGAACCCGGGGTCCGGAGCGGGGGAAAAGAGAATAAACAGAGGGGAGAATTGGGAAAACGATCGCGCTGATCGTTCTCGTCTCATTTCTGCCAACGACGTTCTGCCAACCCCGTCGCAGGCTTATAGCCCGGTCTTTCTTCTGGCAACTACGAACCAAGCTCTCAGAACTAACTACGGCTTCATGTATATCAACGGACGCAACGCCATACTGGAGGCCCTTCGTGCAGGGGAAGGGGTGGAAAAGGTATTTATCATGTTCGGTCTGGAAGGGGAGGCGGTAAATCGCCTCAGGGCCGAGGCGAAGCGTGCCGGAGTTCCCTGCACCACGGTCGATCGCAAGCGGTTCGGCGATCTGGAGCGTGCCGCCGGATTTGGCGCGCGCTCGCAGGGGGTGATAGCCGTGGTGAGCGAAGTGGAGTATGCCGATATCGAGGTGCTGGTACAGGAGGTGTACGAGCGGGGGGATACGCCGCTGGTGGGGGTGCTGGACGGCATCACCGATCCCCACAACGTGGGCGCTATCATCCGCTCCGCCGAATGCGCCGGGCTTCAGGGGGTGTTGCTGGGGAAGCGCGATTCCAGCGGCATCACCGATGTGGTGATGAAGACCAGCGCCGGTGCCGCGCGCCATCTTCCGATAGGGCGCGTCTCCAACATCGGTGATGTGCTGATAGGGCTGAAGCAGGAGGGGGTGGCCGTGGTGGGACTGGATGAAAAAGGAGATATGAACTATACCGACTATGATTTCAGCCACCCCACCGCTATCGTCATCGGGAGCGAGGGGGAGGGGATCAGCAGCCGGGTGCGGAAGCTGTGCGACGTGCGTCTTTCCATTCCGATGGGAGGCACCATAAGTTCGCTCAACGCCTCGGTGGCGGCCGGTATCGTTTTTTTCGAGGCGCGCCGCCAGCGCGGATTTATCGCTCCGCCGGCGCGTGATGGTTCCCCGGCGGGCGCCGCCGATAGCGCTGAGTAAGGTGATGCCGCGGATGCCCATTGCATGTCATCGGCAGTAAATCCGATTTTTATTACGCGCTATTCATTAATTTCCTGCAATATTTATTCCGCCCGGCACGTTCCTTCCGCACATGACGCGCCGTCCGCTGTGCGAATATCGGACACCACAGATCCCGTTTTCGCCGATACTTCCCGGAATGCGTGAGCGTTCATCATGACCTGGATTCACGGGGCGTGATGGATGTTCACGCCCCTGCGTCCTGATGCTACCAGAAAACCGCCTTATTTCCAGAATTTCCCTATTTCCTATTCGTGGCATACCGGTTGGTATCGGCCTCTCGTAGTGATGGTGCGCTCTCGTTCGTGATTAACCGTTCGCATACGCGACTCACCCTATCGCTATGACGAACCGACTGAACGGTCAGGTCCACAGATACGAGAAACCGTCGGCCGAATTCCTCTCACAAATAGGTTAAGGATCAGCACTATGAAGAAGCTCATTCTCGCAGTCTCGGCTTTTGTCGCACTTGTTGCCGCCGCCCCTGGCTACGCCCAGTTCACCGGCCCCACGGTCATTGATCAGGTTCGCAACGATTTCAACAGGCAGGAACGTTACTCGGTCGAGAAGAGCAAGGGAACCATAGTGCTGCGTGATGCCTCGACCGGAGAGGAACTGTTCACCCTCAGCGAGGTGGACGCCCAGACGGTAACGCTGAGCAGCGTCATCGCCAAGCTGGATCATCTTTCGCCGGAGCGGAAGCATGAGGTTCTTCAGCGCATCGCCTTCTTCAATTTCAGCTCGCCGGTAGGAACGCTCGGCTACGATAATTCCACCGGCACGGTCACCATGGAGCATCATCTGAACCCGCGCCAGGTGTCCGCGTCGAGCATCGCAACCGTCGCCGTTCGTTTCGGTGATGTAGCCCGGGCCGAGGCGAATAATCTGGCCCAGTAAGTCCGAACATGGAGTCTCGATACACGGGGGATAGCCCCCTGGGGGATGGCCCCCTCTGCAATGAATCGATCAGAGCGGCGCGCCCGAAGCCCAAAGGGGCGCGCCGCGATTGTCTGCTACCGCTTGTTTCCGGCATGGCCGGGGCAGCCCTGCCGATACAGTAACACCGGAGAATATTCATGAGAAAGATAAGCGTTGCCAGATGGGGCAAGGATGATGTGGGGGCTCTCTCTCATGGTACGGATGTCACGACGCTTGCAATGAAATTGTCGGATGAGATCCATGGCCTGGCCGCAACCGTGCATACGGCCATGATCGACAGGCTGGGGGAGATGGCCGACGCGGTATCGCTGGAGATAATGCGTGCACGCAGCGAGCGGGAGCGGGGCGAGCACCCGCAGTGGCTGATGAATATCCGCGTGATGATTGCGGAACTGGAGGCGGGGCTGGTGATGGGGCTGCATGCCGGCTATATCAGCCGTGCGCGGCTGCGGATATTGATGGCGATGGTGGGAACGGTAAAGCAGTGGTGCTTCCTTCCCGGAGGGGGCGCCGAGATGCGATTCGGATCTCTACCATCGTAGCATGTAACAATATCGCCGCTCATGCATTAGTTGCTGTGTTGATGCGAATATGGACGCTTCAGCCCGCTTCGGTTGCGGCAGCAACATTTTGTTGTGAACTTTGGAATATCTCTCCCGTAGGGGAGCCGCAACAGTAGCACTGCACGGGCAGACGGCGCTCCAGGCCGCTCCAATACTGGGCTCTCGGGTTATTCACCCTGTAATTCGCGAGCCGTTCTTTAACAACTTCCAACGATTACATAACGGTGGCGTAATAGGACATCAACCTTGAAAGCGGTATTTTTGTATCGCATTCGGGAAGAGAAAAACGCTGCCAGGTCCGGCAGAAATGATTTTCGGGTGCATGTCCAAACTTATATCCGTAAACCGCTGCCGGCTTGTAGATCCTGGAGTTCGGAACGTTCTCTGATAAATTTTCGTGCGCGAGCAGTATGCTCGCCGGTTGGACTGCAAGGGGGTTAAAACCTGTAAGCAGACACCGAATATACCTGATACGGTAACGCTCGCAGGTAATGAGCGTGTACCTTGAGCACGTTTTCGAGACTACGGTTTCCTACGTTTGCAACGCGTATATGAGTATAAAGCGACATCGGATGTAATGCCGGTTTCGGCCGGCAGATAGGTAACGAGACAAATTATCAGGATGCACAAGTGCGCACGGAGAATCGTCTCCGTGCGCATCTTATTTCAGCAACTACGGGTTATCAAACACTTACACTTTCATGAAAGGATTCGACGTGAAGACGACAGCAGCATTGTTCGTGCTTATTGCTATGGTACTTATGGGAGCCGCAACCGCTTCCGCGCAGAACAAGCGCACCAATACCCTGAACGACCTCCATACCTACCTGAACCATCAGAGCGGCCATCGTGCCGAACTGCGCCAGGACCGTATCTCCCTGCGTGATGCCGGTACCGGCGAGGAGCTGTGCACGGTGATGCAGCCGAGCCTGAACAACATGACCCTCAGCGGCGAGATCACGAAGCTCAACAACCCGTCGGCACGGATGCTGGCCCGCGTGATGCAGAACCTGAACTACTATAATTTCAACGCCCTGGTGGGAACGCTCGTGTATGATGCCAACACCGGCCGCATTCACATGGAGCACTACCTGAACCCGCAGCTGCTCTCCACCGAATCGATCGCCAATGTGGTGAGCCTGTTCGAGACCAGCATCCGCACCGAGAGCCAGCGCTTCTCGAAGCTGAGCAGCGAGAACCTTGGCGTGTACATGCGCTAAGACGGGGCGATGCCGGGGGAACCGGACGAATTCCGGAGACGGGTTTCAGACGCGATGGATGAAAAGATGAGCGAACCGGAAGGGTTCGCCGAGAGAATGAAGAGGAATTGAAGCGTCCCCGTCCCCACGATACCCGGATCATCATGATCCGCCAATGAAAAAGCCGGAGTCCGTAATGGGCTCCGGCTTTTCTGTTTTCTGCGCGCATATTCTTCCGGGGATCAGCAGCGGGCGCTACGCCGGCT
Source organism: Candidatus Kapaibacteriota bacterium (assembly GCA_048594725.1). Lineage (GTDB taxonomy): Bacteria > Bacteroidota > Ignavibacteria > OLB7 > OLB7 > JAFDZV01. The sequence goes on along the minus strand of JBMDXA010000125.1, from coordinate 3,239 downwards.
GCCACACCAGTTGTTGCGGCCGATCGGTTGCGGCCCGCTCTAGTCCGTACCGGTGAGCCTGTGGATCACCTCCTGCAACTGCTTGAAGTTCACCGGCTTGGTCAGATGCTCCACAAATCCCGCCTCCATGCTCTTCTGAATATCCTCCTCCATGCCGAACCCGCTCAGCGCCACCCCCAGCATGGGCTTCTGCTCGCGCAGCTGCCGCATCAGATCCAGGCCGCTTCCGTCCGGCAGGCCGATATCGCTTATCAGCAGATCGTAGTCATCGGCCAGGGCCGCATTGAACGCGGAGTTCACCGTGTTGGCGGTGCGCACGGTATAGCCGCGCCGCTCAAGCAGAAGCTGCATCACATGGCTGGTATCGGCGTGATCGTCCACGATAAGGATGCGGAGCGCCTTCGATGCCTTGCCGTTGTTGGCCGGCAGCGGAAGGGTCTCGCTCTGTTCCGGTTTCTCGGCGAGCGGAAGCTCCACCGTGAACGTGGCCCCCTGGTCCTTCCCCCCGCTGGCCGCGCTCAGGGTTCCCCCCTGCATATCCATGAGCGCCTTGCTGATGGCAAGGCCCAGCCCCAGCCCGCCGAACGTGCGGGTGATGCTCTGCTCCCCCTGCTCGAACGCATCGAAGATGCGCGGGAGGATATGCTCCTCGATGCCGATGCCGTTGTCGGCGACCTCCACCCGTAGCCCTTCATCTCCCGACTGCGACGAGCGAATGCTCAGCGTTCCTCCGGCCGGGGTGAACTTCACGGCATTCTTCAGCAGGTTCCAGAACACCTGCTGAAGCCGTGCGGAGTCGGCCCTGACATGATGCTGCGGGGCTTCCAGCTCCACCCGTACATGCAGCTGCTTGGCGGAGATATCCTCCTGGCAGATATCGATCACGTTGCGGAGCAGCGCATGCGCGTCCACGGTTTCCAGGAACAGCTGGAGCTTCTCGCGGGCTATGCGGGTAAGATCCAGAAGATCATCGATCAGGCGGGCCTCCAGCTCCACATTCCGGTGGATCACATCGATATAGGAGCCCAGTGCCGGCTGCATGCCGGGTTCTTCACGGAGGGCCTGCACGGCGGTGAGCACCGGGGTGAGCGGGGTACGGAGCTCGTGGCTGAGCACGGCCAGGAAATGATCCTTCGCCCGGTCGGCGGTCTCGGCGGCCTCCTTGGCGGTCTGCAGTTCCTGCTCCCCGCGTTTCCGGTCGGTGATATCGGAGTAGATGCAGACCGCGCCGTTGATGCTCCCGAGATCATCCAGCACCGGGTCGGTGGTGATATGGTACCACCGGTCGCGGACCTGGAGATCGGCCGACTCGCGGCGATTCGGGGAGAAGGGGGTGCTGCAGGGGAGTTCTCTGCAAATCTCCGGCGTGATATCCCAGAGCTGGGCGCAGGTCTTGCCGGAGATATCCTCCGGGGGGCTGCCGATCATCTGCACAAACGCCTGGTTGAACTGCATCACCCGTCCGTCCTGATCCAGCAGCGCCACGCCGTCGGCGATGGCATCGAAGGTGGTCTGCCACCGGCGGGCCAGGTGCTGCAGCTCCTCCTCGGCATTGCGTACGCGCAGCAGGGCATTGACCGTGGCGATAAGCACCTCCGGCTCCAGAGGCCCGGTCAGGTAGCCGTCGGCGCCCCCTTCCAGCCCCCGCACGCGGTCCTTGTCGCGGATGAACGATGCGGACATCATCAGCACGGGGATGAGCGCGGTGGCGGGATCTTCCTTGATACGGCGGCAGACTTCGAACCCGCTTACATCGGGAAGGTTCACATCAAGCAGGATGATCTTCGGCTGCTCCCTGCTGGTGGCATGCAGCGCCTCCTCTCCGGTAGCGGCCTCGGCCACATCAAAACCCGCCTGTTTCAGGATGCGGCTGATTGCATAACGTCCGGCATCATTATCATCTACATTCAGAACTGTCGTACTCATGCGGAAAGGGGATCGGAGTGTGCGGAATGCCCGGCGCAGGGGCGCTTGGAAATTCTGTCGTAATGAACCATGTGCAGCTATCTATCCGGCGTCCGAGCTACGAACGACGAACCAGCGCCGGATCGGTAGAGTGCCTCTCATCCGCATGGTGTTGGAAGTCCTTCGCGAGATGTTTCATGGGAGCCGGCAGGGAGCTCTGCCGGCCGGACGTTATCCGGAAGGATATCCCCCGGCCCTTTATTTAAGCGAGAAATTGCTGAGGATCGACTCCACTGTCGCCAGCAGGGGAGAGGGCTCGCCGTTCCCCTTGGAGAGTACGGCCGTTGCGCGCTCCTGAAGCCACTGCCGCTCAGCCGGCTCCAGGACTTTGGAGGTCATAATCACCACCGGGATCAGGCGCGTGACCGGGTTGGCCTTCAGCTCCTCGATAACCTGAAACCCCGTCATATCAGGCATCATCAGATCCAGAACGATGATATCGGGGCGATCCTCGATGGCGCGCTGGAGCCCTTCCTTTCCGCCGGTTGCCTCGGTGACGCCGTAGCGGGTGTTCAGGAACATCCTGCGGGCCAGATAGCGGGCCGGCTCCTCGTCATCGACCAGCAGCACATGTTTGTCGTGGGGCCGTCCGGAGGGGCCCACGCTTTCATCCAGTTTCAGATAGCCATCGCTCTCGGCCTTTCTGGTCTGGGGCCGGTAGATGCGGGGAATGCTAAGGAAGAAGGTGGAACCGGCGCCCACCTCGCTCTCCACCACGATCGTGCCTCCCAGCAGCTCGGCAAGTTTCTTGGAAAGGGGGAGCCCAAGGCCCGTTCCTTTCACGCGGCTTTGCAGCGGGTTCTGTACCTGGGTGAATTCCTGAAAGATGTTCTCGCGATGCTCCTCCGGGATGCCGATACCGGTATCGGACACCATAAACAGGACGTTATCCGAGACCGGATCGAGGCGGATCGAGACCCGGACCTCCCCCTTATCGGTAAATTTCAGCGCATTGGAGACCAGATTACGCAAGATCTGCGCCACCTTCCCCTCATCGCTCACGATAGAGCCCACGTCCGGGGATTCCTCGAACAGGAGGTTCACCGACTCGTTCTGCAGCAGGGGGCGGAGCATGCCGCGCAGGGCGCCGAACAGATCGGTGACCTGGAATTCCGCCGGGTGCACCTCGGTCTTCCCCGATTCCACCTTCGCCAGATCCAGCAGATCGTTCACCAGCTCGTAGAGCGATTCGGCCCCCTTGCGGATGAAGCCCACCTGTCGTTCCTGTTCGGTAGTGAGATACCCGTCGGCGCGGTCGATCAGCAGGCGGGAGA
>JBMDXA010000124.1:0-8236 GCA_048594725.1 Candidatus Kapaibacteriota bacterium | reverse complement strand
CTAAGGACAGCGAGCGGCGAACTGTACCGGCAGCATGTGATACTCCACCAGGCATGGTATATACCTCCCCTATCAGCACTACGATGACTCGTTGTTCATATCCTGAGCGGGAACTCCACTCGCGGGCCGTGCCGGATACTGCCGCAGAAGGATGGCGGAGCGATGCGGTCTGGGGAGAGTGGGGGGTGCGGAGAATTCTATCGCAATGGTCTGCCTGCCCCTTTGCCATCCGCTCTTCCAGCGGCGGACGACGGGCTTACTGGCAAAAGAGACCAGCTATCTGATAGGCGGAATGACCCCCGCAGCCGGTTTAAAGTATGCGGATGAGAAGTATTGAAGAAGGGTGGAGATAAAAAAAATGGGGCAACATGATCCTGATTCTCACCAGGTGGACCTCATGTCGCCCCAATTTTTGTCGATTTGGAGTTTCATATTCACGAGAGATGCTGGGCGGCATCACTCCTGAAGCTTGCCCTGTGTTCTCAGGAAGAAAGGACCTCGAACTTCCGTTGAGCACTGGAATCGCGCACCGTTTTGATTCATGTGCGGGATGCGACCTTTCCATCCCGAATCATGTAACTGCTAGATGATTGATTCCTCGATTCTCGTTGCGGCTGCCACCTTACCACAGGTTCACCGCAAGGATTACCGGGCATATTATCAAAGACCTCAATCGACTCGATACGGACCTCACGTCACTGGACCTCTGATTGCCACCTGAATTGGACCTCAGGATTATGATGCCTGGACTTGCATCATGGCTTGGACCTCGTTTGATCGTTCAACCACTGGACATGGCTTTGGATCGGTGCCACACTGGACCTCTGAGACTGGACCTCAACTGCGGGCCTTCTAGCGTTGGACTTCGCTATGCCGGCCGTTCTGCTAGCCTTCTAGTGTTGGACTTCACTATGCCGGCCATTGATTCTGGACCTTGGATAACCACTGGACTGGTTTTTCGGACCTTGTTGATTCCCTTATGCCAGGATGGACATTCCCATCACAAGGGATTCTGCTCGAGTTAGATAAACTGGGTGATCTTGTTCGCACCGTCAGAGGTGCTTGGTGGGATAGTTCCGAACAAACGTTAAATCAGATTGGACCTTCTGGGCTTAACGTTGATCGAAGATGCTAGGCTGGCCGTTGTTTGGACACTGGACTTGCCAGCCTAGCATACTTTCAATCGCTCTTTGCTTACTGCACCGTGTTGGAGACCTGATAGACGGTCGGGGTGCAATCCGGGCAGGAACCTTCCTGCGTTACCACGGTCTCGTAGGTCTGGGGCGACTCGCTGACGGTATAACCGTTGTAGCAAGTGCGGGTTGTCGAGGAGCAAGGGGCAAACCGCGTATAGACACCGGAACCGGTTCTGACTACGCAGTTCTCACTCCACACCTTCGAGTTGGCGTCGACTTCGACGTAACCGTACAGATAACCTTGAACAACTGCGGCTTCGGCGAGCTTGGTCATGACCTGCTCGGTTGCGATTCCATCGACCGTCGATCCATCCGAACCCACGATCTGGATGTTGGATGCTTTCATCGCATATTCGATCTGGCCGGCCGATGTGCGAAGGATCAATACTTCGCCGATGTAATCGGATGTGCTGGTTGAAGCCTGATAAGGATCAGCCGCCGGGCTCTGGATTGAGCTTACCGGAACCGTTACTGTCATCGAACCGATCTGAACCGCGCCGGAGGTCTGAGCCTTCGCGGCAGTTGCTGCTAGGAGCGCTATGGCAAAGAACGATACAAGCTTTCTCATGAATGGCCCTCTTTCGAAATGATGCTCGTTTATGGGTGAGCACCAGGTAGATTCCAAGAGGGACGATTCGTTTGCCGATCCTGACCGACCTTCTGCTTTAGGTGGCTCATATGAGCCGTGGTCATTTTCGACAATACAAAGCTACCACTTGGTGCTACCGGTGCACAAGTACACTTTTGAGGAGTATGTTGCGGGGCATCTTCAAGGTTGCCCCTAACAGGAAGGATCTGTTTTGACCTGGGGCAAAGCTAGAGGGAAGTGTGGGAGGAGTTTGTCAGCCAAAAGGTGGAGCAGTGGGTTGATTTCGTGGGTGGAGAGTATAGGGGAGAACAAGAGCAGCTTATATCATCAGGCCATCCTATTATATATAGATGCCGGTTACCGTGTGGACTCCCGAAGTTCCTCCGGGACTAGCCGCGAGGTGAAATACTTAGCAAAGAGTTCTGCTTGTCCCCGGGTTCCGGTCTTCCGATGAATCTGCTTGAAATGCTTCTTGACGGTATCAATAGAGATATTCAGGATATCCGCCATTTCTTTGTATGCATGTCCCATCAACTGCATAATCATGATCCGTTCTTCCTGAGGACTCAGGCTGGCTTCCTTCACTAATTGGGATAAAGCGGCGTAAAACACGCGATCTATTGGTTTTTCAGCCTGATGACGTGCAACAAGATCCGAGAGCACAAAGATGAGGAATGGCTCAAGGATAGTAATGGTTTCTATGGTTTTGTCCGAAGTTGGGTCATTCCGAAGTTCCCGCCACAGGAAGATTGTGCCTAAATATGCCTTCCCCTCATAATAATAGTCGTAGGTATAAGGGGAGTGGTATTGCTCTATAGGCCATCCTTGTTGGCGAATGGTTTCAAGCAGACGAGCTGATTGGGTTGTTTCCGTCCGCGAAACCACAATTGCCGAAGCCGTTTCTTCCCCCTTTACTTGAGTGATGGCCTTTAACGATACAAATGTCTGTGGCTTACTGAGTGGGCATTCCAAGTTCACATTCACCGAAACACGATCCACATCTCCGAGCAGTAATTGCAGCGATTCTCTGAACTTCGCCCCCCACTCCAGCACGTTGTTCGATGTGGAAAGAGAGTTCAAAAACCGGATAATATCGCCTGAAAGCCCATTTTGAGAGTGGTTTGAGGCAATCGGCGATACGGATGGAGAAGAATTGCGCGGCTCATCCAGCAGCATCCACCCGCGTGGTACCGCACCGGCGGCCGAGCGCATCAGATGCCAGGTGCCGGAACGGCTGTAGCTGATCCCGAACTGTTCCTGAAGCCACTGCTGGGCCTCCTTCAATTCCGAAAAACCTTCCCGCGCTATCTTCTCCCGCAACACCCGGAGCGCCTCGTCATCGATGCGCCGGGGACGTTTGCCGCCGCGCTGTCCCATCCTCAATAGCTCCTCCACCCCCCCCTTTTCATACGCACCCCACCAACGCTGGATGGTCCGTTCGGAGCTGCCAAGGGCCCCGCCGATCTCGCTGAATGGCCGAAATGGTTCGTTTTTGAGGGTTTGGAGCATGGTGATGCGTCGTTCCAGGGGTGTGCCCCGGTGCTGCTCAGCCAGGTGTTCAAGATCCTGGAGGCTCTCCTGTATGTCGATTCTGGACCTCGCCATAACGGTAGACCTCGATCATCATCGTATTGGTCTACAAGGATAGCACTTCCCGGCGACATAATCAACCGTATGCCATCCGGTCCCCTGTCGTTGCAGAGCCCGGAATATCGGCGACATTATCAACTGGATGATATCCTGTCATTGCACGTCTGATGCTGCGCCATAATCAATTCAACGATATTCAATCCGGCGCGGACAAAGCGGGAGAGCGGAGGTGACACAATGAACCGGACGGGATCTGTTTTATCATGATCCGCATCCGGACATAATAAATAAGATGGTATCCTGATTGAAATGGCGATGGCATCCGTGCCGAAGGACGTCATCATCAATCGTATGGGATGGAAGGAAACATGGCGGGGATAAGCGGATACGGCATGACAGAATGAACCGGATGCTATCGCATTGCTGAAGTCATACGCGGGAAGAGCGGTGGAGGAGCTATCAAATAGAAACGCACAGCTCACTCCTGCCCATAGGAATGAACTGTGCGTTGTACTCACTTGATTGCGGATAAGCAGTCAGGTCCACTGCTCACTCCGAATCTCCCTCAAACAGGGATCGTGGTGCCCGGTCCGAGCACTGCCCCAGGGGTCCAGTCCCGGTGCAGTGGCGGAGCGGGCTCACAGATAAGCGGTCAGGTCATCCGCTGTAATCCGTGCTTCCGTAGTAGCTCGCGGAGCAGGTCGCTGCGCGAGTAGTTCCGGGAAGAGCTACCTTGAGGGTCCAGTCTCAGGATAACTCCATGTTTAGAATTCTTGCCTGTTCATCAACGGCAGCAGAGGCTGAAATGATAGACACTCCAGATATCTCTTCTGTCACCGGATAGATTCCGGAGCCATACAGCACTCATCGGACCAAACTTTCTACAGCTCGCGGCGATAATTCGTATTTCATCACCTTGAAACCGTTCTGTGCCGATACGCTGCTGCCGTGTGTTCATAGGGCGCTATCGCCTGAACTGAACAGTGCAAAGCTACTGAGCAGAAAGGGGGGTAATCTCAACCAAAAGGTGGAGCCATGGGGTGGATTCGGGGGGTGGATATGCTCGAACTTACTCATTATATGGGATATCGCCATGCTCTTTTTCCGGGCGGTTCCCGAAGAATGGTACCAACAGCAGGCGCTTTCTCTCTGTAGCTAAGCAGCGGCGACCGAACATGAGTGGCGAAGACGGTCACTCGTCTGTGAACTGTCCCTATCCGAACCGAAACGATAGCATGGCGGGCGGGAAGGATCTTCTCCTGCGATCGCTCTCCCTGCCCGCCATCGAACGGCATTGCAGCCAGACTCTACAGCAGGTGGAACTCCTTTGCCCGCGCTAGTGCCTGCGTGCGGCTCTCGACGCCCAGCTTGCTATAGAGGTTGTTGATATGAGTCTTGACGGTACTGAGCGAAATATAGAGCTGATCGGCGATCGATGCGTTGGTCTTTCCCTCGGCGATCAGTTGCAGCACCTCTATCTCCCGCTCGCTTACCGGGGAAAGGAGGGTTCCGGAGGGTGCCACCGCATGGCTGGAGGGCTCGGCTCCATTGCGCCGCATGATCTCCCACTCCCCTCTCGGGGAAACTCCCAGCGCCGCCAGTATCCTGTCTACCGAAGCGGCGTTGATATCGGGGCGATTCTCCCCATCCCCCCCCTGTTCCCGCGATTCCCGGAGTCTCCGGAGAAGGCGGATCATGGGGGCCCCTTCATCGGCGAAGACCCGTACGTAACCCTCCGGTCCGGCCAGCGCCAGCGCCCTGGCGAGTATCTGGATGGCCTGATCCCCCTCTCCCTGCTGGTCGAGCGCAAGTCCCTGGAGCAGATATCCCCGGATAAGGGTATCGTTCCATCCTTTCGTCTCGGCAATCTGGAGAACGGGGGCAAGAGCTTCCATCGCATCCTCCGCCTTGTACTGGGCAATCGCCACTTTTGCCAGCATCAACTGCCGGAACCGTTCTATCTCGGTGGAGAACGTATTGCGGTCGAGCCGCCGTTCCTGTGCCCAGCGTCCCGCCGCCTGGATATTTCCCTGCATCAGATGAATCTGCGCGCGGTGGGCTTCCAGGGACCGCAGAAGCTGGGATGGGGCATCGGCGGCATGGAGCAGATCCCCGGCCTCGGTGATGGCATCCAGCGCGCCATCCATATCGCCTCTGGCCTGATGAATATGGGCCAGAAGGATATAATGATCGTGGAGCAGAAGGGAATCCTGCCCGTTTCTGGAGAGTTTCAGCCCTTCGGTCAGATGAGTCATCGCCATGGGAAGCTCGTTCCGCTGGTAGTGGATCTCCCCCAGCCCCACATGGCAGGCGGCCACCGAGCGCCATTCCTGGAGCACCGTATCCGGCTGCTGGTCGAAATGCCCCATCGCCTGCTGGTAGGTAGCGGCCGAGGAGCGGAGCTGTCCCATCGTCATCTGGAGACGGGCCATGCGGGGAAGCGCCTCCACGATGCTGAATCGTTCCTGCCGTTCCGGCATCTGGTGGGAACTTCCCTCCCCCTCCTGCCTCATCTCCCCTCTCCCCTGATGGGATTCGAGATTGAAGATCGGTGCGGCAAAAGGTGATGTACCTTCAGACGGCTTGGCCGATTCGGATACTTGTCTTCCCGTATGATCGGCCGAAGGCTGCGATTGCACGGGATGCGATTGCGCCAGAAAGGAGTCCAGCGTGGAGAGATGCGCTGCGATATCGCTGAGGCCGTCGTTCGGGTCCGGCTGAACGAACCGGCGGCAATGCTCCAGCGAGGCATCGGCGGCGGCGAACTGGCCGGAGAGTGCCAGTGCCCAGGCGAATGCGAGCGCCAGACGGGGGCGGTTGCGGATCTGTTCCGGGGTAAACGACTCGCGCCACTGCAGAAGAGCCTCCAGTTTGCCGGTGGCGAGCATGGTTTCCACATGGCGTTCGGCCAGGCGGAGCGCCTGTTCGGTATCTCCCCCTTTCAGGAGGTGCTGGATTGCCTGCTGGGCGTATCCATGCTGTTCGAACCACTGGCTGGCGCGCAGATGCAGCGCCTCAATCTCCGCCGGGTACAGCTGCCGCAGACGATCGCGAAGCACCTCGGCGAAGAGGCCATGATAGCGATACCATTCCTCCTCCTCCTCTTCTACCGGAGTGAGGAAGAGATTGGCCTGGTCCAGCCGGTCCAGCATCTCCTCCCCTATCCCTTCGGTTCCAAGCACCGCATCGCAGAGCGATCCGTTCAAACAGTCCAGAATGGATGTTTTCAGGAGAAAAAGCCGTATCGGGTCGGGTTGGCGCTCCAGGATCTCGCTCAGGATATAGTCTGCCACATAGCGGTGAGTGCCGGTAACCGCCCGAAGCCTGCCGTTTGCATGGCGGCGTCCCTGCATAGCCAGTCCGGCCAGTTGCAGGCAGGCGCCCCACCCTTCGGTCTGTGCCACAAGCCGGCTGATCTCGTCGGTGGAGAGCTCCTTGCCGGCTACGGAGGCGAGCAGAGTGGCGGCCTCATGGGGGATAAAGCGAAGATCTGCTGCGCGGATCTCCACCAGCTCCCCGCGCGCGCGAAGCCTGGTCAGCTGCAAACGGGGATCGGTCCGTCCGGTGATGAACAGGTGCATCTGTGCGGGCATATGCTCTATGAAAAACGAGAGAGCATGATGAATCGGCTCCAGCTCGATGGCATGATAGTCATCGAGCACAAGCGCGATTTCGCCCGGCATCTGCGCCAGATCATTGATCAGCGCGGTAAGGATAACCTCGGTGGGAGGTGGTTGGAGCGAATAGAGCGATTCCAGCGCAGTTGCGCCTATGCTCGCCCGTATACGCTGCAGCGATCCGATGAAATACGTCCAGAATCGTACGGGGATATTATCCCCCTCATCGAGCGACATCCATGCGACGTTCTGCTTGTTCGAATTTGCCCATTCACTCAGCAAAGTCGTTTTGCCAAAACCTGCCGGAGCCGAAACGATCGTCAGTTTGCGTCGCAGCCCTTCGTCCAGCCTGGCGGCAAGACGGGGACGGGAGACGGCATCGGGACGGGTTCGCGCAATGTGCAGTTTTGTGGCGAGCAGTGGCAGCCGCTCAGAATTCTCGCTACGGTTGGTTGCCCATTCCATACCGTGTCCAAATTCAGTGTGGTCAATTGATGATCAACTCATGTCCAGTGAGCTGATCGTTGCAAGCAATGTAACGACAGGGTTCAAGGTAATGCCAGCAATGCCACTCCGGGAAGCACGCAGGGGTGTCCAAGAGTCCCTGGGTTTCCGGATATCGTACACTGGCAATGTCGTACGGTGCTTTTCCCTACATGCAGCGCAGAGGGTGTGAAGTCTCTGCGGCGATGCAAGTATAAAGCTCCATGTGGTTCTCTGCAAATTGTACGCTCTCCAGCTCGCCTCCACCCTCCCAGGATCTGGCAAAAGACCTTGTTTTAGTAGTAGAGACCGGCGATAGTCCGGTGGAGATGCCGGGAACGAGGGCGCCGGCGGCTGGTGTGGGAGCTGGTGTCCGGGGTTGAGCGCCCATTATGCCGGAAGCGGGATGCAACCCCGCGGGCCGGAGAGGAAACGGCGGAGCGGATATGAAGTCACTCCCAACCGTCCAGGTGCGTACTATTGTGCGAGTCGGCAATGGCATCCTTGCACACCGGTTTCCCAGGCAGCTGGATCTGGATGGTGAATGGTATGCTGCCGGTCAAGCTCCGGCTTCGCTGGGAGCAATCCCTCCTCCATGGCAGGAATAGGCGTGAAGGCCGGCCGGAGCCTTCTCGGAGTCCTCCCGGCCGTGACCCCGTTCCGTCAGGAGTCGCCAACCCGACTATATATATAGGGTATGCCGGGAACAGATATGAAAAGCGTGCGGCCGGGGGGATATTCCCCCGCCGCACCCAGATTCT
>JBMDXA010000123.1:0-33860 GCA_048594725.1 Candidatus Kapaibacteriota bacterium | reverse complement strand
GTGAGTGCGCCGGCCACGATGGCGTTGCACAGCACGTTGGCCGAAATGGTCCAGTTCCGTTCCCGCGCCTCCTTCCGCTCCCGTGCCTTTGCGGTAGAGGCGCTATCGGTGCCGGAGGAGATTTTTCCGGTGATATCCAGTCCCAGCAGATCGGCGGCGTTTCGTACCGGGTCGTAGTCGGCGCTGGTGGCGGGGATCATCGCATCCACATGATACATCCCCTGCATCAGCTTCCTTCCCGCCTCGGTATCGGTAAGTCCCTGCACGGCAGCGCGCACCTTCTCGACGATCTGCGGGTGGGAATCGATCATATGCTGCGTGGTGGCGAGGTTATCGCCGGGGATGGGGCTGGAGAAGAAAATCGGCCGCACCTTTCCCTGAAAATTTCCCTCTCCCAGCTGTGTCCAGGAGCCGCTGGTGCCGGCCGAATCGTTTGCGTAGGTGGCCCCGGCGGTGATGGTTCCGTTGATGACCGAAAGGAGCACCGCATCATGCCCGCCTGCGAAGGTCTGGCGGCCGAAGAGGGTATCCGGCAGTATTCCCGACTCGATCAGCGCGGCCTTCGGGAAAATATATCCCGACGCGGACGTGGGGTCCACCCAGGCCACATCCTTCCCTTTCAGATCGGCGAGCGTGCGGTAGCTGCTGTCGGCATTGACAATGATACAGCCGAAATAATAGGGGCGCCCCTTCCGTTCGGCCTTCAGCAGCACCCGCGCATCGGCTATACGCTCGGCGAATACATAGCTGACCGGAGCGAAAAAAGCGAAATCGATGGTGCGTCCCCGTAGCGCCTCCACCATTCCGTTGTAATCCTGCGCCACGAATATCTTCACCGGCATGCCGGCGCGCTCGGCGATCAGCCGGGCCAGCACCTCGGCATTCCGCTGCACGTTCTCGGAGCGCTCCGACGGGTTCAGCCCGATAACGATCTCCTCTTTCGCCCCTTCCGGGGAACAGCCGGGGGGGAGCAGAAGAGCGAACATGACGAGCAGAGAGAAGGGGAGACGTGAGAGCACGGCCGGCCTTTCAACAAATGAGAGGGAGTCACGCGGATGCCAGACATCCTGCGGCGAAGATAGGGAAACGAATGGTGCGATGGGCGGCGGCGGGGGAACAGGGATAGAACCCAGTATCTCCCTGGATCTGGTTGAGGGGGAATGTGTGGTGGCGGGAAAGATGATATTGCTTTTATTGCTATATAATTGTATAATATAGATGTTCTAATGAATCTTATGGGAGAATAGTGGATGAACGCTAAAATATCGCATCGGGCTTTGGAGATTCTGGCTGATGAGGAGCTCTCGGAGAAAGTAGTGGAAGCTCTTCATAAAGGTGAATCCAGGACCTCCATCAAACATGCGGGAAGGCTGATTACCATCAGCCGGATCAGGCCGTTGTCGGGTTGCAAACCTCAACCTCAGACTGCACGCAGAACGTGACAGGATATGAACATCGCATTCCCAGCATTCGTAATTCTGTTGCTTCTGCTGCCAGGATTCCTTTTTCAGTATGCGTTGCGCCGTGGTTTCTGGAGGAGCCCTCTCGCATTGCGGGATATCACTGAAGAATTAGCTCGCGGGACTCTCGCTACATTGATCCTGCACATGATCGCTATTTCACTTGTCGAATGGCTTCTATGCTACAGAATCAACATCGAAGCATTGCTGATTCTCCTGGCCGGATGGCCCAAGCTCGATCTGCATCAGGAACGGGCTGTACTGCATTCCGTAGCCGGCCATACATTTCCGGTTCTCTCCTACATCGTGAGCACCAGTATGGCGGGGCTGATCTTCGGCTTCATTGCGCACTACGTTGCCCGCAGGCTATGCCTGGATATCCGGTTTCCTCTGTTCCGATTCAGCAATGACTGGCATTATCTCTTTACGGGAGAAGCAATAGCCTTTGATACTACCGGCACTTCGGGTGAAATCAGGCACCTGCGAGATAGTATTGATTTCGTCTATATAACGGCATTGGTGGACCGGGGCGGCATCATGATGTTATACTGGGGAATTATAACGGGCTTTCATTTCAACCGCCAGGGTGAGCTGGATCGTATCGTATTGCAGAGTGCTCATCGGCGGCGGCTGGAAACAGACCCCGTGTCGGGGGATGAATCCGACATCCCTGAAAGCTTCGTTGATGATCTGCGTGGTTTTTACGCGATACGTGGCAATTTCCTGATTATACCTTATGCAAATGTCAAGAATATCAATGTCGAATACATCAAGGTTGAATCGCGTCCCTTGGAACAATCCGACTGGGAGGGATTGGATTGTGCTGAGAGCGTCAGCTACTGATTCATCGGCTCTCAGCCACTGAAGTTTCTATCGAGCGCTTAGGGCAGATACTCTGTTCCCTCACTTCTGCTGCACGATCCGCATCTCCACACGCCGGTTCATGGCGCGTCCCTCCTCGGTATCGTTGGAGGCGATCGGCTGGGTGGCGCCATATCCCACCACCTTGATCCGCTCCCCGCTGATCCGGTTTGCCACCAGATAGGATTTCACCGCCTGGGCCCGTTCGCGCGAAAGGGCCAGGGCCGCGGTGGCATCGCCGCTGTTGTCGGTATGCCCGGCGATCTCCACGGTCACGGTGTCGTTGGCGGCCAGGAACGAGGCCGCACGATCCAGATCGCTCCGGGATTCCCGCTGAAGCCCCCCTTCGTTGGGAGGGAAGAAGACCAGCAGGCGGATGACGCCGCTGATGGGCTGGAGATCGAAATCGATCCTTCTGCGCGCATCCTGCTCCAGATCCGGAGGAACCAGCACCTGGCGCGAGCTGAAGAGATATCCCGGCGCCTGGGCGGTCAGCGAATAATTGTAGCCGCGCGGCAGGATCATCGTATAGAGCCCATCCTCCGGGTTGGTGGTAAAGGTGCCCATCGCCAGATCGGATGTCAGATCGGTGACCTGCACAACGGCGAGCATCGGCTTGCCGTCCGGCCCCTTGACCGATCCCTGCACCACCATCAGCGGATCGACCGTGGTGGGAACCGGGGAGAGCTGATAGAGATCGTAGCCCCCCTCGCCGCCGCTCCGGTTGGATGCCATGAAGGCGCGCTGCCCGTCGGCCGAAAGAGAGAACGCTATCTCGTCGGCGTTGCTGTTGATTGGCTGGCCGAGATGCTCCACGAGGGTGCCGCCGGGCTGCGTGCTTGCCGCATAGAGATCGTATCCTCCCATGCCGGGGCGGCCGTTGGAGCTGAAAAACAGGGTCTGGCCGTCCGGCGAGAGCCAGGGGGAGATCTCATCGAACGAGGTATTGATCCGCTCCCCCGCATTGATTGCCGTGGCCCAGGTGCCATCCTCGTTGCGGCGGCAGACCCAGAGATCGCGCCCGCCGAAGCCGCCGGGGCGGTTGCTGGAGAAATAGAGGACGCTGCCGTCGGCGGAGATGCAGGGCTGGGAGTCCCAGTAGATCCCGTTGACCCGCAATCCCAGGTTCGTGGGAATGGACCAGGGGATGGTCTCCTCCGGAACGGCGCCGCGCGGGCCTACCGTGGCCCGGTACAGATCGCAGTCGCCGAAGCCGTAATCGCAGCCGGTGAAGTAGATGGCCTCCCCCCCGGGCGTGATAGCGGGGGTGCCGTCGCTCTGTGCGGTATTGATGACCGGGGCCGAGGAGGGCGTTCCCCAGCCGGAGGCTCCCAGGCGCGAATAATAGATGGTATGCTGTCCGGACTCCTCCCCTCGCGACGAGGTGAAGAAGACGATGGAGGTATCGAGCGGCATCGTCAGGCCGAAATCATCCCCTTTGGAGTTGAGCCCCCGTAACGGCGTCAGTGTGGTATTCGTGGTGCGCACCTCGTCGGGGCCAAGGCGCGGGGGGCGTCTGGCGATGCTCCCGGAGGAGCCGCAGCCGGCCAGCAGGGCGCAGGCCACCAGCAGGGGGGCCATGGCGGTGCGCAGGCGGTACGCCGCAGTAAAGGGCGTGGCCGACGTACGAGGGAGCAGCGGGGTCCGGAGTACACTCATCGAAGATCGTATCGGAATGTGGCACTGATGCCGTAGACACCGAGATCGGAGTTCGGCGACTTGTTGATTGCTCCAAAGCCGAAATCGAGCGTCAGCTCCGGCGAAAACTGAAGATCATTGGTGATCCGGTAGATCATACCGCCCCCGAGCCGCAGCGCGTAGTGCAGGCGTGTGGGGCTTGGAACCTCCCCCATCTCCTCGATGATCTGGCTGCCGTTGGAATCGGGGAAGAAACAATCGGCGCCGGCCAGACGGCGGGTTCGTTCCAGCGAGGTGGAGACCGGATGGGCGGCGGTAAGGCCGGCCAGAAGGTACCAGGTGGAGAAGCTCAGCTTGGCGGCCCCTCCCAGCTTGAGGAAGTTGAACACCGCGCGGAAATCGTGGATCGAGTTGCTGTTCCCCTGCCGGCGGCCGTCGCGGTCCACGCAGGGCTCCTGCACCGAGCCGCTGGAGCCGAAGGTGACGTGATCGAACTCGGCGGAGAGGAGCAGGGAGAGCCCCTGGTTCAGGGGGTATTCCAGATCGGCGCCGATCATATAGCCGAATCCGGCCGCCGATGCGTAGATATCGGTTTCGCCGCTTACCTCCCCCACATCCAGGAGAACATTGTTCAGATACCGGTCGTTGGAATAGGCCGAGCGATTGATGCCCAGCCGCACCCCGAGCTTCAGGTTCGGCGTGTTGGTGCGGGCATCGGGATTGAGCACGTCCCCCGGCATCGGGGGAGCGAACTGCGGGAGCGGGATCTGTTCCGGAGCGATAGGGGAGGGGGCAGCCGGCATTGCTCCGATATCGAACGATGGAAGCGCCGGCTGGGCTGCAACCGGCGCGCACGCCACGAGCATCGCGGCCAGAAGACGCCATGAACGGCCACTGCGCTTTCTTCGAACCGTAGTCGGTACGATCTCTGTCATAGATAGAAATTCCTGGATTGTGCTGCCGGTCCGGACGATCCCGGTCGGTGGACCCGCGCAGATGGCAATCTCCTTCATATGCGATGCCAAAAACGTTTCGATGCCATCCTCATCAATCTAATGAAGAGGAGCCGAGGAAGCTACGAGATTGACGATCTGCGATAGAGCACCGGCGGATTTGCAGGGCAATGGCCGGCATCCGCCCGCCGGACCGGGGCGCCGGAGGTGGCATGATACTGTCCCGGCATGAAGAGCGGAGCGCTCAGCGCGCGAGGTAATCCCCCGATTTTCCCCCCTGTTTCTCCAGAAGCCGCACCCCTTCTATCACGATCCCCTTGTCTACCGCTTTGCACATATCGTACACCGTCAGGGCGGCCACCGATGCGGCCGTAAGCGCCTCCATCTCCACGCCGGTGCGCGCAGCCACTTTTACAGTGGCTTCGATCCGTACCGTGGTTGCATTCTCATCGAGTTCGAATGCGATAGTTGCCCCGCTGATCGGGAGGGGATGGCAGAGCGGGATCAGTTCATCGGTGCGTTTTGCCGCCATGATGCCGGCGATGCGGGCGGTGCCCAGCGCGTCCCCTTTTTTCAGGCTCCCCTCCCGCAGCGCCGTGAATGCCTCCGGCGAAAGCCGTACGAAGGCTTCGGCGGTAGCGCTCCGCTCCGTACTTTCCTTTGCGCTTACATCGACCATGCGGGCATTCCCCTGGTCGTCGAGATGTGTCAATCGGGACATTATCGGGCCTTTCAATATGCTTCTGAATATCCTTGCCGTCGCAGCCGGATCGGCCGCGGGCGGTGTGCTACGCTATCTGGTCGCCTCCATGAGCCGGGCATATCCCGGACAGTTCCCCTACTGGACGTTGCTCGTCAACGTCGCTGGCGGGTTTCTCATCGGCATGGCCGCCTCCCTGCTGAGCGATTCGGAACGGGGGCGCCTGCTGCTGATAACCGGATTCTGCGGCGGCTTCACCACCGTCTCGGCCTTCTCGCTGGAAACCGTCACCCTGATGGAGCGGGGGGAGACCGTTCTTGCGATGAGCAATATCGCGCTCAATGTGCTGCTTTCGATCGGCGCCTGTATGGCGGGAGGCGCGGTTGCGGAAAAAGTGCTTACCGCCTAGCAAGAGGGGGGCAGAAGTGTGGACGGGGGGAAGCCATTGCTGGCAGAGAGCAGCACAAAAACGAAGTAGCATCGGGAAGGCCGCAGCAGTAGTTCCGCACCTCCCGGCTCCTCGCAATATGCCGCTTGCGGGGGGAAGGTCCGAAAGGCAAACGGTATCGATATGATAGAAGAGGCCGCTCGCAGGGGGGGCGCTGGCGGTTCCGGGGCCTGCAAAAGAAACGGGGAGAAGCGCGATGGCCTCTCCCCGTGATCCTGTGTCTCTTCCTTGGCGGTTCCGGTTTACTGCGCGCTTGCGGCGCCGGCCGGTTCCTCCATCTTCCTGTCGGCCTCCACCAGCGATTCCAGCGGGAACAGCTCGTTCGGCTTCGGATATCCGGGGGAGCGATGTCCCTCGAAGCTCGTATCGGTCATCGTCTGGATATCGTTCAGCTCCCCGTTGCGGCGCTTCAGCACCTTCTTGACGCCGTTGTAGACGTCCTGTGAGGTCAGCCCGAACGCGGTCATCAGCTCATCCGGCTTGCCGGAGCCGCCGAAGGTATCGGCCACTCCCACGAACTCCATCGGCACCGGCATGTTCTTGACCACCACCTGTGCCACGGCCGAGCCCATGCCCCCCATGATCTGATGTTCCTCGGCGGTAACCACCGCGCCGCACTCCCGGGCGGCCTTGACGATCGCCTCGGTATCGATCGGCTTGATCGTGTGCATGTTGATGACGCGGGCCTGGATGCCCTCCTTGGCAAGCTCCTCGGCCGCCACGAGCGATTCCCACACCATGCAGCCGGTGGCGATGATCGCCACATCGGTTCCTTCGCGGAAGGTCTCGGCCTTGCCCAGACGGAACGGGGTATCCTCGCGGGTGAAGGAGGGGACCGACTCGCGGCCGAAGCGGATGTAGGCCGGGCCGTCCATCTCGCCGATCGCCACGGTAGCCTTGCGGGCTTCCAGGTAATCGCACGGGACCACCAGGGTCATATGCGGCAGAGCGCGGAGGAACGCGATATCCTCCAGAATCTGGTGGGTAGCGCCGTCGGGGCCTACCGAGATGCCGGAGTGCCCGCCGCCGATCTTCACATTGGCCTCGTTATAGCAGACCGAGATGCGGAGCTGGTCGGCATTGCGCAGGGCGCAGAAGGCGCCGTAGCTGGCGAAGAAGGGGATCTTTCCGGAGAGGGCAAGCCCGGCGGCCACGGTGGTGGCGTTCTGCTCGGCGATTCCCATCGAATAGAACCGGTCCGGGAAGCGATCCTTGAAATAGTTGGTCATCACCGAGGACGTGATGTCGCCTCCCAGCACAACGATCCGCTCATCGCGCTCGCCCAGTTCGACGAGCCCTTCACCAAAACCGAAGCGGGTGGCCTTGGCGCCGTATTGTTCGAAGTTCATAACTGCTCTATGGTTCCTGGTTGGAAATTTCTCGTAGATCGTAGTTCTTAGAGCTTGGTCCTTAGTTCTTAGAAGAGCCGGTTCAGGGCTGCTCGGAGGGGGGCGGTTGCCTCATGGATCGGAGATAACCGTTCAACAGACGCGAGAGATGATCGATAGTCGATTTCAACCGTTCTACCTGTTCACTTGATAAGAGATTCCTTTGATAGGCTCGCCGCAACCAGTGCTTGGTCTCGTACAGAGAGCCTCGTGCCATCAGAACAAATCTTCTATTATCCTTCAGTGAACCTCTGCCGCTCCCTTCCGCGATATTCGCTCCTATACTGTCGGATGCCCGCACCAATTGTCGTCCCACTGTCTGCTGTGCAAATCGTTCCCATGCTGCCGTTATTCGCCAGACATCGTCGGCGAGCTGCTCGGCGAGCTGATACACTTGCAGATGCTCGAAATTGGTGCGGATCATCCCGTCTCCATGTTCTAAGCACTAAGAACTAAGCGCTTCGGTGCTCGTTAACGTACAAGCTCCTCAAGTGCCGTCTTCGCCTGTTCCGCCGAGGGGGGCTTTCCGTGCCACTCGTAGCGGTCCTGCATAAAGGAGACGCCTGCTCCCATGTAGGTCTTGGCGATGATGCAGGTGGGCTTGCCGGTAGTGGCCTTGGCCTCGTCGAAGGCTGCCAGCAGGGCTGCCACGTCGTGGCCGTCCACATCGATCACGTGGAAGTTGAACGACTCGAACTTCTCGCGCAGCGGGTAGATGTCCATCACGTCCGGCACACGGCCGTCGATCTGGCAATCGTTGTTGTCCACGATCATGCAGAAATTGTCCAGGCCGTAGTGCGCGGCGCTCATCACCGCTTCCCAGATCGATCCTTCCTGGAGTTCGCCGTCGCCGGTGAGGCTGTAGACGCGGGCGCCGTTCTTATCCAGGAGCTTGTCGGCCATTGCCATGCCCACGGCGATGGAGAGGCCCTGGCCGAGCGATCCGCTGCTGGTCTCGATGCCGGGGAGCTTCATGTCGCGTGCGGGGTGCCCCTGCAGGCGGGTACCGAACTTCCGGAGGGTGAGCAGCTCGGACTTCGGGAAGAACCCGGCGTTGGCGAGCGTTGCATACAGCACCGGGCACATATGCCCGGCCGAGAGGACGAACCGGTCGCGCCCCGGCATATCCGGCTGCGCGGGATCGTAGTTCATGACGCCGCCAAGGTAGAGGACGGCGAAGATATCGGAGGAGCCAAGGGGACCACCGGAGTGGCCCGAGCCGGCCTCGACCAGCGCGCGAATGATGTCGCGGCGGATCTCGGTGGCTATCTCGGTGAGTTTTTCAGGAGAGTGACGTTCGTTGGTAAACGGCATGACGATTACAGCTTGATCGGAGTGATCGGAAAGGATGTATCGGGGCAAAGGTACGAAAAACGGGGGAAAGAGACGAGAGAGTCCAGGGGGGCGGGGAGTCCGGGGTCCAGGGGGCGATCGGTCACGGGGGCTGGGAGAGCGAATCAGCCGGAATGCCGTTCCTCTCCCCTCTGCTACTTCCCCCAGGAACATTCCTCCCAAGAACGAAGCACCCAGGCTGCAAACGCTGCCAGCTGGAACAGGGGGGGAATGTCTCCGCCCTGGGAGAGCTTTCAGGCGCAGAAAGGAGATGGGCTGGCCTCAGCGGTTTCCTTCCGGAGAAACGGAGTTAAACATAGTTGACCGCTAAGGCCTATTATGTGAGAGTAGTAAAATATATTTTACCATAATGGGGTCTAAGAAGGCGTGGGTAAAAAGGATTTGACTAATGTATTCAACCAGCTCGCGAGGAATCGCGCCGCCGCCAAGGATGCCGTTGCCCAGGCACGGTCCGGCACGGCCTTTATAAAAGACAAGATCATCGACCACATGGAAAAACGATGGAACGAAACATTCGCCTCAATTGGGAAGAAGTTGTAGAAGAAGCGATCCGCCGCCGCAGGCACCAGAAGCTCACGCAGAAAGCGCTGGCGGTGCTGGCAGGGGTGAGCGGGCCGACGGTGAACAGCTTCGAGCAGGGGAAGACCAGCATCACGCTGGAATCGGCGTTTAAAATCCTCCGCTGTCTCGGGCTGCATTAGGGCGCGGCGCAGGCAACGCGGCAGGCGATGGAATTTCTCCGGCATTTTCAGGGGAGGCCGGGAAATCCTCATGACGAAGGCATGGAGTAACGATGAGGAATGCGGATATCAGCGGGGATGAGGATCTGGACAGGTTGATATGTTTTTTTGAGAATGCCGCTGTTGGTGATTCCGGCAGCGGCATTCTTTCTATCGCCTGATGCGCCTGTCAGCAGCGGGTGATCTTTATCACAATGCATCCGTTGACAACTCCGGTGCTGAGGTGATAGCAGCAGTCCTCCACATTGAAGGGCCCGCCCTCTCCCAGCGAGACGAAGGTGACCTTGTCGAGCGAGATGCCGGTCAGCTTGCAGGCGGGCGGGCAGGAAGCCAGCGGCGGATTGCCGATCGTCTCCGTATATGTCCCATTGCCGACGTATTCGGTGAGGGTGAGAACCTCCTGGGGACATTCCCATTTGAGGTATACGGGAATTGAAAGCTGATCGCAACTGCCGGCCAGATCGTGGAGAAGAACGGTATAGGAACAACAGTTGGGGGCCTGCTGCTGTGCGGTGGCGGTGTTCATTGCCGCCAGCGCCACCATTGCGGCCAGCACGCATGCCAGCAACGGAAGGGAACGGTTTCTTTTCATGGCTGAAGTGTTTGCAGAGGTGAGTGGAGGCGATCCGATGGCTCCAGGGATGAATGGTAGGAGACCGGACCGATAGAGTAATTCCTCTTATAAGAAGAGGGGACTGGAACAAAGCTATCCTCTGCCAGAGGAACTGGCAACGATAGGGGCAGTACATCTTTGTGTACCCCTCTTGTCGTATACTCCTATACAAATTGCCGCCACTTCAGAAAATGAATATCCGATTTTCTGTGTGCTGGTGGCTATAGTGCACGAGCCGCTCGGGATGACCCTGAACGGCTCGTATTTGTAGTAGGGGCAGCCGGCTGTGCGGAATCGATTGCGCTTTTAAATAATTCCGGTCTCGCTGCCGTCCGTTTCCATCGGATCTCGTAGCCGGGCAAGACTGCTTTCTATGTCTGCAATGGACTGTTCGAGCCAGGCGGATACTCCTTTCATCTCCGCTATTTCTTTCAGGTCTTGAAGAATTTCATCGTATGTCATGTCATTCCGAACGGCCATTAGGAGAGTGTTCGGAAGGTTGTGGAATAAATCAGCAATCTTATAGATCCCATTATCTTCATCATCGTTCTCGTGAGCACGATAGCGTATCTCAATGAACGCGTAGTATAGAAGACGGTGAAGGATTTCCATGCTGGTTACGGTGTATGCCATGATATCGCTCGTAAAAAATATAGGTGCATCGAACACATTGACGGTAATACTAGCCCCGTAACTCTGTAGGGCCTGCCTGGTACAGCGCTGGAGCGAAATATGCAGGCCGCTCGGGTATCATCCTGAACGACGCGCTGTTTCCTTGCAGACGGCCCGTTGGAACGGGGAGCGTTTCCAGTTCGATCGGAGTTGGGTTCCGCGACAACGCATCGCGGAGAACGTATCCGCAGGCACCTGGCTGGTGAGGATTGATCCCGCGTTTGATTCGTGTGGAGGAGGTATCTTCCCGCTCGGCTTGCAACGCACGTGCTCTATCGGCAGCTTCTTCGGAATGAAGGTGTCCGGCCCCGCAGAGGCAGGATGGGATCTGCGCCGGTTTCAGCCGCCCTCCTTATGGATGAGCCGGCCAGCAGGGACATGTACAAAACGTAACTACGGCCATATCGATACAAGTGAGACCATATCTTAGTAAGTTTGATCTCTTGTAATGTATCAAACCGGCGGCTGCCGTGTAGCTTGGCGAGATCCCGGAAGAGGATTTCGTCGCCGATGCCGCCTATTGCGGACGATGAACGAACGACTTCCCCTTATTCGTCAATCGTAAATCAACATATCGTCGATCCCGACGGCGGATGTACCGCCGGCCATGCACCGATACCCCTGGTATGCGTGAGCCCGGTCTCCGAAACAGCATACAGATCAAACCTATGAGAAACATTCTTGTTGTTCTCTCGGCTGCGACCGTCTATATGGCGCTGAGCGGATTCGATTGTGCCTCCACGGAGATGACCACCGCCAAGGTGGCTATCCAGCGCAAGGATCTGACGAAGGCCGAGGAGAGCCTGAAGAAGGAAGTCGCGGCCCGTCCGCAGAACAGCGAAGCCTGGGTGCTGCTGGGCGATATCTACGAGCAGCAGGGGCGCTATAGCGATATGAGCGATGCCTACGGCAAGGCTCTGGCCGCCACGCAGCCGGTTCTGAAGCCGGAGCAGAAGGCCAATATCTACGCCAAGCGCTACAACCTCTGGCTCATGAACTTCAATTCCGCCCTCTCGCTGCGCGATTCGGCGGAGGCCACCAGCAACAATGCCCTGTTGCAGGAGGCGCTTCGCCGGGTGGATACCGCCATGCTGGTGCGCCCCGGCTATCCCGATAATTATTTCGTCCGCGCCGCCATCTATCGCGATATGAAGGACGATGCGGCAGCCGCCCGCGCCAACCGCGATTACGTGGAGGCCGCCCGCTCCGATATCGATGCCGGTATGAAAGCCGGCCTGGCGCTCGGCATGAGCCCGGAGCAGGTGGAGGCGGCGCTCGGCAAGCCGGACGGCGGCAAGGTGACCCAGGACCGGGGCGGATTCCTGCACTATACCGCCAATGATCTCTACGTCTACTTCAGCCCGTCCGGCAGCGGCGGCGCTGCGATGGTGGAGGGATGGCATTACTTCAACAACGACGGCACCCCGGAACAGATCAAGGGGGCACAGTACACCCTCCGGAGCGCCCCGTATTATACGCTCGGCGTGGACTCCTATTTCGCCGGGGAGAAAGATCCCAAGCAGTACGATCAGGCGCTCACCTACCTTCAGATGGTGCAGCAGCTGGACCGCCAGCAGGGGACCGTGGGGCAGGTGGTGGCCGATATCTATGTGAAGACCAACCGGACCGATGAGGCCCGCCGCTCCTTCGAGGAGAACATCCGCCAGAACCCGAATGATCCGGCCCTGTATATCAATTACGGCACCCTCCTGGTGGGGCTGAAGGATTACAACACCGCCATTCGCACCCTTGAAAAGGGACTGGCGCTTACCAAGGCCGGGGAGGAACGCCATCTTACCTCGCTCTACAACCTCGGTGCGGTCTACAAGAACTGGGGCGCCACGCTTCAGGACAGCATCAAGAGGGTGTCCAACGACAGGGAATCGGCGGCCCAGCGGGAGGTCTACGCGGCCAAGCTGCGCGAATCGCTGAAGTACTTCGAGCAGTACCGCGCCGCGCAGGGTGGTACCGATTTCGCCGTGCTGAGCGAGCTTGCCAACCTCTATATCGTGCTGGACAACCAGCCGAAGCTCCAGGAGACGATCTCCTCGCTGGAGAAGGTGGAATCCACCAATGCCAGCAACAGGGATTACTGGCAGGCAATGAGCCGCATCTATGCCATCGTCGGGGAGACCCGCAAGGCCGAGGCGGCACAGGCCAAGGCCGATGGGCTGTAATCATCACAAGCCAGTAGATGATCGATAGCTGCCGGAGGCGATATCACGCTCTTCGGCAGCTATCCTCAGCAAGGCACAGCCGGGCGGTCTACTAACTATTTCCCCTTATGTTTGTTAGCTGGTGGGAGAAATGCTCTCTGCGTTTCTCCCCCTTTGTATCGACCTCAATACTTCACGCATCTATCAGCTTAATCGCCCTGAACGGGCCCCAACACTATGAACGGAAACGACGAACAGCAGCCACAGCAGATCAATATAGAGCTGGGTGAAAAGGAAGCCGAGGGCATCTACTCGAACCTCGCCATCATCAGCCACTCCCCCGCCGAGTTCGTATTCGACTTCACCCGCATTCTTCCGGGAGTTCCCCGTGCCCGCGTGCATGCGCGTATCGTGATGACCCCGCAGCACGCACGCCTGCTGCTGAACGCGCTGGAGGACAACATCGAGAAGTACGAGCGCCAGTATGGCGAGATCGCCATGAACGGCAACGGCGGCCCCTTCGGCTTCCAGGTTCCGGAGTCGGGAGAGAAGATCCACTAAGATGGGGCGTATCGGCGAGCGGCCCTTTGCGGGCGCTACCACTGCCGATGCCAGATGATGCCGGCCCCGCGCCGGGAACATGAGGTCCGGATGCGGTATGCGTATCCGGACCTTATGCTGAGAAAGAGCGGGGAAGCCCGCTGCCCCTCCCCGCAACGGCTGGGGACTGGCAGCCGACCAGCCGCCAGCCGTGGGAGCGATCCGCTCCGGTACCGCATTCCGGCAGCTGCTCTATCGGCTGATTCCGCTGTAACGGTTACGGGCCGCGAACCCTCTTCGCAATCGCCAATCGAACATCGTCAATCGAACATTCATGGACGGCTCTCTCGTACTGATACTCCATACCCATCTCCCCTATGTTCTGCATCATGGGAAATGGCCGCATGGCTCCGACTGGCTTTCGGAGGCCGCTGCCGAGTGTTATATCCCGATCCTGAACGAGTGCCGCGGCCTGATCGATGAGGGGGTGACGCCGAACCTGACGATCTCCCTTTCGCCGGTGGTGGCCGAGCAGCTCGCCGATCCGGAGTTCCCGGTCATCTTCGAGGCCTATCTGGATGAGAAGATCGAGGCCGCCGCGAGCGATATCGCCTATTTCACCGAGCGGCCCCAGGAGCACCATTATATCCCGCTCGCACGGTTCTGGAAGGGCTGGTACACCGCGCGCAGGAACGATTTCGTGGAGCGCTACGGCCGCGATCTGATAGGCGCGTTCCGCAGGCTGAAAGATGAGGGGGGCGTGGCGCTTCAGACCGCCGGGGCCACCCACGGATATTTCCCTCTGCTGGGGCGTGATGAGAGCATCGATGCCC
The DNA here is from genome assembly GCA_048594725.1 of Candidatus Kapaibacteriota bacterium. Classification (GTDB taxonomy): domain Bacteria; phylum Bacteroidota; class Ignavibacteria; order OLB7; family OLB7; genus JAFDZV01. The sequence continues at coordinate 19,505 of JBMDXA010000123.1, read as the reverse complement.
AGCTCGGCGTTGCCGTCCAGACCCACCGGCGGCACTTCGGGGAGGCCCCCCGCGGCGTCTGGATGCCGGAGTGCGCCTACCGTCCCGGCGGGGAGTGGCGGGCGCCGATGGCAAATCCCTGGTCGCCGGAAGGGGGACGCAAGGGGGTGGAGCAGCTTATCGCCGCGCACGGGATGGAGTATACCGTGGTGGACAGCCATCTCACCCGTGGTGGCCGCCCGCTGGGAGTGTATGCCAACCGGTTCGAATCGGTTGCCAATGCCATCCGCAGCGGCAAGCATTTCTTCCCGTTGAACGAGGCCCGTTCCGTCCACGATCTGTATCTGATCTCCTCCACCGGAGATCCGCAGGAGGGGATGGCGGCGATCTTCACCCGCGATGCCGAGACCACCCTCCAGGTCTGGAGCGGGGTATACGGCTATCCCGGCGATCCGGAATACCTGGAGTTCCACAAGAAGCACCATAACAGCGGGCTGCGCTACTGGCGCGTTACCAACTCGCAGATCGAGCTGGGGGCCAAGACGGAATATCGCCCGGAGCGGATCACCGCCAGGGTGCGCCATCAGGCTGCGCACTTCGTGGCGATGGTGGAAGAGGCGATGCGGGAGTTCAAGGAGCGAACCGGACGCGAGGGCACGCTCTCGGCGCCGTTCGATACCGAGCTGTTCGGCCACTGGTGGTTCGAGGGGCCCCGGTTCCTGGCCGAGGTGCTCCGCCTGCTGGCGGTAAGCCCCACCGTGCAGGCCCGCACCGCCCCGGCGGAGCTGGAGGCAAAGGACCCCGCTATCGTCATTCAGATCCCGGAAGGCTCCTGGGGAGAGGGGGGCGCTCACTCGGTCTGGCTGAACGAGGAGACCGCATGGACCTGGCCGATGATCTATCAGGTTGAAGCCCGGTTCCATGAGCTGCTGGCGGCGCACGATCCCGGCCATGCGCTGGAAACCCGCCTGCTCCTCCAGATGGCGCGCGAGCACCTTCTGCTGCAGGCCTCCGACTGGCAGTTCCTTATCACCACCGCCTCGGCGGCCGATTATGCCACCGAGCGGTTCCAGGGGCATTACGACAACGCCCTGTTCCTGGCCGGATGCATCGATGCGGTGCGCCGCGGGGAGGATCTGGAGCCCGCGAGCGCCGAACGGGTGGCCGGGCTGGAACGGCAAAACCGTCTCTTCGCCGATCTCCGGCTGGATCACTGGAAGGTTCCGGAAACGGCCGGGTAAGCACCGGATACCCCCCGGCGGTGAATGCGGTGCGTATCCGGCAGGGGGAGAGCAGAGGGGATTTCTCCTGCTCCTCCTCCCGCCCCGGGAATGGGAGCGAGCAACCATTACTCTTTCCTACGAGCCCCGGAACCGTATATTAGGCGCTCGGCAACCCTCATGCCCGGCGCTGAAAGCACTCATAACGGAGTTGAGGAACGGAGGCGATGGGATAGATCGTACGCCCGGCCCCGGCCACGAACTACCGGCACCGAATCATTCCCGCATCGCTCCGTAGAGGAATGCATACGCCCGCAATTATTCTCTGGAAGCCATAGCTCTCCTGGCGACTGACCACGGACAACCGACTACTGACGACCGAACACCGATGGGAAAAAAACTCGTAATCGTAGAGTCTCCGACCAAAGCAAAGACTATCAAGACGTTCCTGCCGAAGGACTATATCGTAGAGGCCTCGATGGGGAGCGTACGCGATCTCCCCGCCAAGGCCGCCGATGTGCCGGCCGCCGTCAAGAAGGAGAAATGGGGACGCCTCGGCGTGGATGTCGAGCACGACTTCCAGCCATATTATGTGATCCCGTCGGCCAAGTCCAAGGTCGTCAAGCAGTTGAAGGACGCCCTGAAGGAGGCCGACGAGGTGATGATCGCGACCGACGAAGACCGCGAGGGGGAGTCGATCGGCTGGCATCTGCTGGAGATTCTCCGCCCCAAGGTGCCGGTAAAGCGGATGGTCTTTCATGAGATCACCGAAGGGGCCATCCGCCAGGCGCTGGAGAATACCAGGGATATCGATACCAAGCTGGTGCGCGCCCAGGAAACCCGCCGCATTCTCGATCGCCTGTACGGCTATACCCTTTCCCCCCTCCTCTGGAAGAAGATCGCCCGGGGCCTGTCGGCCGGACGGGTACAGTCGGTGGCGGTGCGCATGCTGGTGATGCGGGAGCGGGAGCGCCGCGCGTTCCGCAGCGCCGTCTACTGGGATCTGAAGGCGGTGCTCGCCCCGGACGATCGCCGCAACGCGCAGTTCGAGGCCACCCTTACCTCCGTGGGAGGGAAGCGCCTGGCCGGCGGCCGCGATTTCGATCCGAAGACCGGCGAGCTGACCGGAGGCCGGGAGGTGGTACAGCTGGATGAGGCCGGTGCCCGTGCCCTCCGCGAGCGCCTGTTCGGTGCCGCGTGGAAGGTGTCCGATGTGGAGGAGAAGGAGGAGGTGCGCCGTCCCTATCCGCCGTTCACTACCTCCACGCTCCAGCAGGAGGCCAACCGTAAGCTGGGGCTGAGCGCGCAGCAGACGATGCGCGTTGCCCAGAAGCTCTACGAACAGGGTCTTATCACCTATATGCGTACCGACTCGGTGAACCTCTCGGAAGGGGCCATCGACGCCACGCGCGGCGCGGTGTCGTCCAAGTACGGCGCCGAGTACCTCAGCCCTTCCCCACGGAAGTTCACTACCAAGTCCAAGGGGGCGCAGGAGGCGCACGAGGCCATCCGCCCGGCCGGCACCCAGATGCCCACCGCCGCCGATCTCCGGCTGGAGGGGATCGATGCGGCGGTCTACGATCTGATCTGGAAGCGCACCATGGCTACGCAGATGGCCGATGCGCGGCTCCGCCTGGTGGGGGCCAATATCACCGCCGCCGATGCGGTCTTCCGCGCCAACGGCCGCCGCGTGGAGTTCCCGGGCTTCTTCCGCGCCTACGTGGAGGGATCGGATGATCCCGAGGCGGCGCTGGAGGATCGTGATGCTCCGCTGCCGCAGCTCCGGCAGGGGGAGCCGCTCTTGTGCAATGCCCTGGACCCCGTCGGCCACGAGACCAAGCCCCCGGCGCGCTACAGCGAGGCATCGCTGGTGCAGGCGCTGGAGCGCGAGGGGATCGGGCGTCCGAGCACCTACGCTACCATCATCAACACCATTCAGGAGCGCGGCTACGTGCGCAAGCAGGGGCAGCAGCTGGCTCCCACTTTCACGGCGATGGCCGTTACCACGCTGCTGGAGGGGCACTTTCCGCAGCTCGTGGATCTGAACTTCACCGCGCAGATGGAGCAGACGCTGGACGATATCGCCTCCGGCGATGCCGAGTGGCTGCCGTACCTGCGCGAGTTCTACCAGGGGGATGAGGGGCTGGAGGATCAGGTGAAGCAGCAGGAGGAGAAGATCGATCCGCGCGAGGCGTGCACCATCCGTTTCATCGATCTGGATGTGGATGTCCGTGTGGGGCGCTTCGGCGCCTATCTGGAGCGGAACGCGGAGGCCGCCGAGGGGGAGACCATCAAGGCGTCCCTGCCGGAGAATGTGGCCCCGGCCGATCTGACCAGGGATGAGGCGGAGAAGATCATCCGCCAGAAGGTGGAGGGGGCCGAGGCGCTGGGACATCACCCGGAAACCGGCGAGCCCATCTACCTGCGCGTGGGTCCGTACGGACCCTATGTGCAGCTCGGCGAGGAGAGCGAGAAGGGGAAGGTGACCCGCACCTCTCTGCCGAAGGGGATCACCCCGGAGAATATCACTGTGGAGCAGGCGGTGGGCCTGGTGGGGCTTCCCCGCACGGTGGGCTCGCACCCGGAGAGCGGCAAGGAGATCAAGGCGGCAATCGGACGGTTCGGCCCGTATGTGATGCACAATGGCGAGTTCGCCTCGCTCAAGCCCACCGACGATGTTCTGACGGTTACTCTCCCGCGCGCGCTGGAGCTGTTCGATCTGAAGAAGCTCGGTGCCGGCAAGCGGGGTCTGGTCCGCATCATCGGCTCCCATCCCGCCGACGGCGAGCCGGTGGAGGCCTACGTGGGGCGCTACGGCCCATACGTCAAGCACGGCGAGATCAACGCCCCGGTGCCGAAAAGCATCTCGGTGGATGAGATCACCGTGGAGGAGGCCGCAAAGCTCCTGGCCGAGCGCGCCGCCAACCCCCCGGAGAAGAAGCCCGCCAAGAAGGGTGCCGCCAAGAAGGGGGCGAAGGCGAAGTAGATAATGCTGTCCTTATGTATTCACAGGGTCATATCTCATCGGAGAATGACCCTGTGTTGTTTGTGGCAAGGACTCGCAATCGTTAGAACGGATATGCCCCTTATCCATAGTAGATCGATTCTATCCCCTTGTACCGCGCTCGTTTTTCTATGAAGAGGATGTGACTGTATAGTAAGTAAACGGCATATGTAGGTAGTATGTAGCAAGTGTAGTCTCTTCTCGGCCCAGATTGATGCTGTCCCTCAAAACATCATAACCAATCAGGAGCCCATCATGCTGACCGACGAATTCATCACAACAATGGCAAAAAAACGTGCAAGGTGGAGCCGGTGGCCATGGCTTGCGATACTATGCTTGATCCTATTTCCTGTTACTGCACTTATATCCCCGTTCCTTACATTGTTGTGGCCGATTATATCCATAGCACTCGTCATGTTCATCTGGGATAAGGATCGTAATCGAAAGACCACCTTCCTTGAATATTCCGAAAGCCTTCGTACAGATCCGGCATTTATCCGGTTCTGCGAAGCGTTTGCCGTGATAATGAGAAGCCGGAAGATCTGGCGGGTAATCTCCTCGACTGATGTCAAGGATCGTAAGCGAAATGCTGGCGCCAGCCAGGCCATTGTTCGCTGGAGCGCCCGCTTCTTTTTTGGGCTCCCGAAATACGTAGCCTCTAACATCAATATCCCGATTGTCGTTGGGAGCAAGATGCTCTGCTTTTTTCCGGATGCGATTCTCATCGTAGAAGGTCGTACATACAGACGGGTGGGGTATAGTGAGATGAAGATAGACAGTGGAACTACCAGATTCATCGAAAGCGGATTCTATCCTAAGGATGCGCCCGTGATAGATCATACATGGCAGTTCGTGAACAAGAATGGGGGAGCAGATAAGCGATTGAAGAACAATCGCCGATTTCCGGTACTGCGTTATGATACGCTCGATATCATCTTCCCAGAGCTTATCAATGATGAATTTTATGTATCTCTGGAACACTCATGTGATGCATTTGCGGACGCGTTTGACGCATTGCGCGATCATCTGATTCAGAGCAACGTACAGGATCAGAGCTTATCTGCACATATCCCTGCGGATACAGCGTTGCTTGGCGATAAGTACTGATCCTGTATCCTCCAGTCATTTCCGTACTGGCAAAGAGCGATTTTGGAATTATAGGCCTCTTCAATGTAGAAAGGGAATTGCCTGCTACCTGAGCCGTATGTGCGGGATTTCCTAGCTACAGCGAGGAGGGCTTTCATGATTCTCAAATCGCTCTGTTCTTCTCATGCAGAGCATTCTGGGGTGCCCGGCACATCGGGTTATTTATAGTTTTATGCTACCCAGGATCGTTCTCCATATCTAGTCTTGTGTACCCACTTCAATCCTCGTAACATTCCCGCTCCTTTTCCGATTCATTCCCAATTTCCGGATCTCCCATGCGCATCAGACCGCTACATTCCGTCCGTCCCGTGATACCAGCGCCGGGACGCTGGGCCTGCCTGCTCCTTGCGGTGCTCTGTTCCGGGGCGGCCGTTCATGCGCAGTGCCCGTTCGATCGCGCCGCTGTGGCCGGGGAGGGGAGCCTGCTCGGGAGTTCCGTGGCGGCCGATGCCGGGGAGAACGTTTATATGACAGGGTCATTCTCCGATACCGTCCGGTTCGGCGATACCAGCTTTCACACGCAGATCGGCGATATCGAGGTCTTTCTGGCGCGGTTCGGCCGGGATCTGCGGCTGCAGTGGGTCCGGAGCATCCCGGGCATGCGCCATGCGCACAGGCTGGCCGCAGATGCCGATGGCAATACCTATGTGGCCGGACGGTTTGCAACCGAGGCCCTGATAGGGGATGACACCGCCCGTACACGCGGCGATTACGATCTCCTTCTGGTGAAGTACGATCCCGCCGGACAGCCCCTCTGGTGGGCAGCCGGAGGGGGCGATGGGATCGATATGCCGTATGATGTGGCCGTGGGCGGCGATGGGGCCGTGTATGTGGCGGGTCGATTCTCCGGCACGGCATGGTTCGGCGGGGAGAGCGTGACCTCGCAGGGAGGGGATGATATCTTCATCGCGAAGTACGATAGCGCCGGATCACCGATCTGGGTGCGCTCCGCCGGCGGCGCGGGAAACGATCATGGCTATGCTCTGGCGGTTGATAGCGCCGGCGATGTCTACATCACCGGCCTGTACCAGGCCACGGCGACCTTCGGAACCACAACGCTCGAAACCGAATTCAACGCGGGACTGTTCGTGGCCGCGTACGATCGCGACGGAAACTCCCGCTGGGCGTGGGCGCCGTCGGGCGTCTATGTGGGGGCGGGATACGGTATCGCCGCCGGTCCGGCGGGGAGGATCTATGTGACGGGGGATTTCGATGGCACTATGGAGGTGGGCGAAGAGGGTACGGGCACCTATGGGCTTACCGATATCTTCCTGCTGGCGCTCGGCTCCGACGGTCTTCCGCAGTGGGTGCGGCATGGCGGCGGAGCCTTGCACGATCGTGGCAACCGCGTCGCCATCGCCGGCAACGGCGATATCGCCATCACCGGCGGTATCAACGAGGCCGGCTCCGATGTGGTCTACTTCGGCGATGAGACCGTAGCTGTTGCCGGTGCGAATATCTTCGTGGCGCGCTACGGGCCGGATGGGGCGCTCCGCTGCATCACCGCCGCCGGTGGGGAGCAGACCGAGAGCGCCAACGGCATCGCGTTCGGGCCATCGGGAGATGCCTATATCGCAGGCTCGTTCAATTTCTATACGACGCTCGGCGATCTGGAGCTTGAGGGCAATCCCTCTCCCAACACCAGCGCCTATCTGGCCGCCGTGCGCTACGATGCCCCTACGGCGGTGCCTGTCACCTATGAGGATCTCCGCGAGAGTCCCCTCTCGGTTGCCCCGAACCCGGCCCGCGGTGCCTTTACCGTACGATGCGCGCTGTCCGGCGATCTGGAGCTTCGCCTGATGAATATGCAGGGGGGGGAGGTATGGGGGCGGAGCGAGCGGCGGGAGGGATCAGGAGAGATCCGCGTGGATGCGGCCGGGCTGCCATCAGGGATCTATCTGCTGGAGGCCGTGCAGGGAGCCTCCCGCTGGCGGCGCATGGTGGTGATACGGTAGCCTATGTTGCCGGCCGGGACCCTCATCGCCTCCGTATACTTGCCGTTGCGGGTTGTCTATTCCGGCGCCCTTCCCTAATATTGCCGCCGTTTTTGGAGCGGCGGCCCGCAGTGCGGTTGCCCGTGCGGACCGATGCCACCATTCACCCGACGTGCTTGGGGCCTTCCCATCGTTCATCAAGATCCTCTCGCGGTTCCCTCCCCGCGTGAATGCCCTGTCGCTATTGTCAGGATGGAGGGATGCAGGATGTCTTCCTGCGAAGGGGCATCACCCGCAGCCACGCACCATGGACGCCGCACCAGAGCCTGACCGGTAGAGGCAGATCACGGGTATCTCCGGATCTCGCCGGAGCCTTGAACCGGATAGCTACGAACTCCCCCATTAAACCACGCCGGCCTCATCGGTTCGTAGGGACCGTTCGGTTTCCGGGGTGGGGCAGGGGGAGAGAGAGCCTGGATCGCCCTATCTCCCAGAGACACTGACCAGCCGTATCAAACGCATTCACTTCCGACGCGGCGGCCGGAGAACTTCCGGTACGACGAGGTATTCTTCTATGAGACTATCGCTAGCGCTTGCATTCCTGGTTCTGCTGCTGGCCGCTTCTGCGGCGGCTCCGGCACAGACGCTCTTCGTGGGGCTGGGGCCCAGCTATTCGATTCCCCAGGGGCGGCTTGCCGATTCCAATACGGCCTCGTTCGGAGGTTCCGTGCTCCTGGGCTCGCGCAAATACTGCCAGCTCTGGACCGGCCTGCGCCTGAATTACACCGCCTACCAGAAGAAGACCGATACCACGCGCGGATATTACGATGATGCCATCACCCTCTCGCCGGAGGTGCGGTATTTCTTCGTGCAGCCGCTCGATTTTCCCCTGTACCTGCATGGCATGCTCTCGTTCAGCGGCATCTCCGGCACCGACTCCGCATCGCGAAGCGGGCTGGGAGCGGGCCTGGGTCTGGGGTATCTCCTCTTCTACGATTCCAATTGCTCCGACTGGTTCGTGGATATGTATGCGAACTACCAGTTCCCGAATCTCTTCCTCCGCGCCGATGCACGTCCCTCCCTCTCGGCGATTGCCGTGGGGCTCAGTCTCAACCTCAGGTTATAATATGAAGCGCTTCTACGTTCTTTCGCCGCTGGTGGTTCTGGCTCTTCTTGCCCTGGGGTTGGTAGCGGGTGGATGCTCCTCGGCATCGTCGCTGAAGCGTACCAGCGATGCCCTCCGTATCAAGCCCGACCGCGAGGCCGAGTATCGCCGCGTGCCGGTGACCGGCGCCTCGCGCGATGGGCGTACGCTCCGCGGCACCGTCATCGAGATACAGATCATGCCACGGCAGGACACGCCGGGGAAGATCGATACGGCGGTGGTGTTTCTGGATGCGTCGCTGGAGAACAAGCCGGCGCATTACGAGCGCATCCCCCTGGCCGATGTGGAGCAGATCGCCGATCTGCTGAAACTGCCGCCGGATGAGAAATATGCCAATATGAACGTGGTGGAATCATTCAACACCACCGAGCAGATACCGGAACTGCGGCGGGTGCCGGTGCGCGACTATACCCCCTATCTGGGAGGGGATGGCCGCCCCAACCCCAACTGCGATTGCCAGCCGCTCGATTTCAGTTTTCCCTTCCCGGAACTGGAGTGCCCGCAGCGCGATTACGCCTGGTACTTCGCCGAACTGCGCGGGGTCTACAGTGCCTTCAACGACAAGCCCACCCGTACCACCGAGCAGGGACGCGAGGCCTACCTGGGGGAGATCGCCGCCGGGTTCCGCTTCGGCAGCGAGAACGAGTGGGGGATCGGCGCGGCGTTCAGCACCGGCCTCAGTTCGTACGATTCCTACAACAGCGGCGAGGTGCTGCATCCCCTGGTGCTGCTGCATATGCGCTATCAGACCCCCGGCCCGGTGACCAACATCCTCGGCATCTGCATGAAGCCCTTCGTCTACGCGCAGGCCGGCGCCACCATCGATGATGCCACGGTCAATCTCTTCAAGTTCAATCTCTCCACCACCGAACAGTGCGGCGAGTGCGGCGATATGATCCGCGATCTGGAGGCGAGCGGAGATCTGGGCGATGTGGACCTGAGCATGCCGGTCACCTTCGGTCTCGGCATCGGGGTGGATATCCCGGTCTTCTCCTTCATGGATATCTCCACCGATATCGGCTGGCGCTCGCTCGGCCTGGGAGAGAACGCCGAGCTTGGAGGCTGGCGCGTTCCGGCACTGCGGCGGATCAATGCGTTCTTCCTGCGTGCGGGAGTGACGTTCTAAGTCTACGGATACGTTTGTTGAGATCCCCGGTACTGTTCACTGTTCGCACGGAGTTTGACTCCGTGCGCGACCGTAGCAGCAGGGGCGCGGAGTGGAACTCCGCGACAACACAACAACAGAATGTCAGATAACTTTTGCCGAAGTACTTAGGATTTGCGATCGCCGGCGTACGATTGGCGATGAAGAGATGTTCGATTGAGGAAGTCCGGAGCCGGACCAATCCCTGTGCCCACGGATCTATTCGGTGCACCGATAATGAGAAGAGAATTATCTCCAATGAATATATTTCATGCCCTTGCAGGCGTTGTGCTGCTGGCGCTGGTGGCCGGCTGCGGATGCCCGGAGCTGACCACCGGGCCGGTACAGGACCCGCGTGTCTATAACCAGACGATCACGGAGTTCAATGCCGGATGGAATCCGCCAGCCGATCCGGCCAACCCGGCCGATCGCGGAACGCCCGTTCCCCGCTTCGCCATCGCGACGTTCGAGTTCCCTGCCACCGCATCCAGCTCCGGCAACTTCCCGAACGATTCCCGATTCTCCACCGGACGCGGGCTTGAACTGGACCGGGCAGTCTTCACCAATCCCGCCGACGCGCGCACCTATAGTGCGCTGCTGGTGAACCGCAGCCCGAGCAACCGCGAGCTGCAGGGGGATATCATGGTGGTTTCGGTGGACCTGAACTCCAATCCCCGTACGGCCCGGCTCCGCTTTTCCGGACGTCTCTTCCGCTTTCCCACCCCCCTCGGTTCGGGCAGCGCCACCGATTTCATCGATTATATCAAGGCGAACGCCAATTCCGTGGAGCAACTGGACCAGCTTCGCGGCGTTGCCAGCCTTTTCGGCAACGGGCTCGGCTCGCAAGGGGCCGCGCGGCTCGATACCATCGTGATCGATTCGCTCGGACGGGAGACGATGAACGTGCCGGTGCCGGATGCGGTCCGCGCCGAGCTTACCACCAACGAGGTGGAGTTCTATTACGATATCACCGTCACCATCGGCGAGGTGTACTACTACGTGGCCGATAACGGCGTGGAGTTCGCCATCCACATCGAAGACATCTTCGAAGCCTCGCTGGCGCCGAACCAGCGCCGCGTTACCATCAAGTTCGCCGCACTCCACGGACCGGAACTGTGCGAGTGAGGGGTTCGGATCTGGCGGTTGCCACAGAGAGAAGGGAAGCGGAGCGATGCGATTCTATCCTGTCTTCCTTTCCCTTCTCTGCGGCTGCGGACTCCTGGCTCTCCTCTCCTCTTGTCGTATTTCTCGAATTTTTTGCATCGATCTCATGAGCATCTATCAGCGTATCGGTTCGGGGGCGGGTTTTCTGCTGCTGCTGGCGCTTGCCGGTCTTGCAGCGGGATGCGGCGGCGTACAGCCCAACCGCCCGGCAGGCAACCTCGGCGATTCGGTCAATTCCGTCGCCGACGAGTTCGCCCCCGCCCTGCGGCCGGGACGGAGCGCTATCTACTTCACCTCGAACCGTGAACAGACCGAGGATATCTGGCGCGCCATGGTAAGCGATCCGGCCGCCGAACGTCCCGCGTTTACCGCCGCCGAGATCGATGCAAGCGATATCAGCCTCCTCTCGCAGCCCACCACCAACGATGGCGCAGTCCTGTTCGTATCGCCGGGGGAAGGATTTTTCGCCTCTGGCCATGCTCCGGACTCCCTTTATGCGGAGCGGGAGGGGAGCTTCGGCGGTATCGTGGGGGGGACCGATCTGTTTGCCTTCACCGCCGGGGGGAACGGGGTGCACAACCTGGGGCCGGCCATCAACTCCATCTTCTGGGATTCCCATCCGGCCGCGGGCGGGCGGGGGGACTCGCTCCTGCTGATCTTCTCCTCGGATCGTCCTGCCGGCCGCCATGGCTACAGCTCCCCGTACCGGGAGGCCATCACCCTGCGCGGTTCCGGCGATTCGGTGAAGGGGAACGCCGATCTCTATTACGTCTTCCGGATCGGGGGACGCTGGGGGGAGGTGCGCAATATGAACGATGTGGCCGGGGAGATCACGATCAACTCCAAGGGGAACGAATACTCCCCCTATCTCTACTGCATCGATCATGCGCCCAGGCTGCTCTTTGCAAGCAATCGCGGCGGCTCGTTCGATCTCTGGGAGGCCGGGCTGCTGGTGAACTTCGCGCGCGGGGTGGTGTCGGTGGCCGGGGTGAGCAAGCTCCCGGCCGGCATCGACAGCATCAACTCCGCCGCCGACGAGCTTTTCCCCTTTATGACCGCTCCGGCCGATGCCGCCGGCGGACAGTATCTTTATTTCGCATCCAACCGCGACAACGAGTCGCGACAGTCCGGCGCGGAGAAGGTGCAGGGTGTGGGCGGGTTCGATCTGTATCGCTTCCCCTTCGCGCGCGAGTGCAGCGCGCCGAAACTCCGGTACGAGGTGACCGTGCTGGATGCGGAGAACCCCTCGCGTGCGGTGCTGGGGCCGGTTGTGCGGCTTCATCGTACGGCAGGGCCGGTGCTCCCGGAGGCGATGGAACCCCAGGGAGTTGCGGCGATGGAATCGCGCTCCAATCCGGCGGTCTTCGAGGTGGATCTGGGAGAGGACTATCTGCTGTACGGCGGCTCGGCCTATAACGAGATCCATTGCGAATCGGGGGAGCCGGCCGTTGAGAGCTATTCGTTCCTGCGGGTGAGCAACGGCGAGCCGGAGATCCGGAAACGGACCTCGTGGGGATGGCGCGATACGCTGGAGCGTGCGCAGCGGGTGACCCATATCGATACCACGCTGCGCGTGGATACCGTGCCGCTTGCCTCGGCCTCCTCCATAGCCTCCACGCCCGGCTCCATCATCCGGTCGATCTCGGCCGAGGGAGGGAATCTTCTTGTGACCCGTATGGAGTTCGCCGTGCGCGAGGAGCTGATCGGCGGAACGCTCCGGAAGTACAAGGCGCAGATCGTGGAGTACGATACGCTCCGGAAGTTCGACAGCATCTGGATTCCCACCACCCGGAATCTTGCCCCCTCCGAGCGGGTGAAGCGGCATGGAACGCTGGCGCTGCCGGCGATCGCCGCCGATATCACCATCCGCGATACCGTGTACGTGCATCCGAACTACTATCAGCCCCCTCCCTGCCAGTGGCTCTATACCCGGAGCATCCTGGACGAGTACCGCAAGAACGTTCCCTACTTCCAGACGGCGTTCTGGGAGGTGAATACCGCCGCCAATCTGCGTCGCGATCTCCGCAGGCTGGATGCCGCGCAGTACGCCGATGCCGGGTTCGTGGAGCTTCATTCCAGCAACCTCTATTTCGGCCAGGCGACCGGGCGCCGCGCCCGCCGTATCGGCCAGTACGAGGAGTTTGCGCGCACGGTGGACCGGAATCTGGACCAGATGGCGAGCGAGGTGGCCGAGGGGATCATCCCGGAGTTCATCGATTACGATGCAAAGACTCCCGGCAGCAACAACAAGCTGGTGATCCAGGTGCTCGCCTACAGCGATATCCGCCCCATCGTGCGGGGCCAGTATATCGGCGGAGAAACCGTGCGCTATGTGGGGGGAAGCTACGACAGCAGCTCCAGCGGCGTAAAACTCCATAACGTGGAGGTGGCGCCCGGCGCCTCGCTGGTGAGCGAGAGCAACGATACCCTCTCGAAGCTCCGGGTCTATTACGGCTACCAGGAGCTGATCGGGCGCCTGCGGAAGTACCCGGCATTCGAGCAGCTTGTGGCCGATGGCACCATCCTGCTGCCGGTGGGGCTCTCCCCCGGCGAGTATCGCACCCGCATGGAGAACGCGAAGATCCTGGTGATGATGGAGGGACGCTACGCCGACAGGAGCGAACAGCCGTCGGTCTCCGGCTACACCGGCCGTGGCGACGACTTCTATGCGCTGGACGATATCCGCCGCATGGATGTGCTGGTCAATCGTCTGGAATACATCAACGGCCGGCTGATGAAATCCCCCTGCTGCACGCCGGTGCAGAAACTCTCGGACAAGTAGAGTGGGGCGATTTTAGATTTTCGATTGACGATTGTACACCGGTAAGCCCAATCATGCCAGATGCATCACGCAAAGCCGCGAAGGCGCAAAGAAAGACCTCTTATTTTCGCCTTCGCGGCTTTGCGTGGGGTTCTTCCGAGAGTGCCTACTCAGGGTCGCTCAAGTATATAGTTGCCTTTGGATTTTCGATTGGGGGAAGGGGGGCGATTGAGGGATGGGATTTTCGAGTTGCAATTTTAGATTTTCGATTGGGGGAGGGGGCGATTTTCGATTTCGGATTGGCGATTGGGGGCGGGAATTTTGGATTGGGGGCGGAGAGTGATGATCTCAGATATATGATTGGCGATTGGAGGAGCTGAGTCCGCTTCCGTATTCCCTCCGGAAACTCCACGCACTCTTTCTGCTGGAGCGGAGTTTCCACTGAAGCGGATTTCCCATCAGTGGAACTACGATTTCTGCTGAAGCAGGTTTCCCATCAGTGGAACTACGATATCCCTGTTGATGGCCCCCGGCGGGGGCACCTGTTTGTAGCAAGGCGCCTGTCTTTGTGTGGTTGGAAGCTCCGGAGGAGCGGCCCATTCTTCTTCGGGCATGGGGAAGAGCGCGCGGGAGCCGAAGCGGATACAAAAAGAGGAAGCAATCGCGTTGGCCGATCCGCTTCCTCTTCAACTATGGATTCAACTATGGAACTCTTCACTGCTCAGTACGGCGTCCGGTCATCCAGCGGAAACCGACGGACTACTGACCACGGACCATGGACCAACCGGCAGATCAGTCCCCTCTGGTACTCCATGTCCTCCACACGCCCTCAGCGTGCTATCACCACCGGCACGGAGCTGCGTCCGCTGCCGGAGCTGAGTTCCAGGATGTAGAAACCGGGTTCCAGATCGCGCAGATCCACCGTGGCCTCCTGTTCCGATCCGGTGCCGGCCGGCAGTTCGCCACGGCTCTGCTCCCGGCCGGTCACGTCTATCACCCGGACCGCCGGGCGGGCATCGGCTGGGGCGATGTAGCGTAGCGTCACCTTGTCGCTCGCCGGTGCGGGCCAGGCTCCCTGCGCCATCACCGGCCGCCCGAATCCGACCCCGTACCCGATATCGCATCCACGAAGCTCCACAAGCCCATCGGCCCGGATGCTCCCCCTTGAGGTATCGCCGGCCAGCGCCACCTCGATCAGTTCCACGGGGTTGGATGGCCGTCCGGTGACAAGCCCCTCGAACGAGAATGTTGCCAGGACCGGCCCGGAGACCGGGGTGGTGCCGGTATAGCGGATCACCGCCGTATCCTCGCCGATATAGGTGATGCTGTTCTCGGTGCCGTCCGGTGCCGTGGAGCGGTGCAGATAGAGCGCGGTGGGGGCGAACCGCAGCGTGATGCTGTAGCTGGTGACCCCCTCGGCCGTGCGCAGATCGGGGGAGGTGCGCAGGTGCAGATCAAACGTCTGGTTGACATCGGCCAGGGCGGAATCCACCCAGAACCGGTAGCGCTCCTGCGCCACCCCGGCTCCGGAGAGGCGGATCGGAAGGAGGGAGCCGTCGGCCAGCCGGAATGTCAGCGTCCCGGAATAGCGTCCCACCTCGGGAGGGGTGAAGGTGATCCCGTAGCGTATCTCCTCTCCCGGCCCCAGCCGCGCCGATTGCGGCCCCAGCGCGGAGAAGATGGTTCCTCCGACCGCGGAACTCATATCCCAGGCGGTGATCTCCACCGGCGCCGTTCCGTTGTTCCGCAGCAGGATCGTATCCTCCAGCGTGGCCGTCCTTCCGGCCAGGTGTTCTCCCACATCCAGGTTCAGCGGGTTTGCGGCCAGGCCGATCCGGGTGCCATTCCCCCACATATCCGCCACCGAGGGGCCTATCCGCAGCTGGGCCTGTTTCGGTCCCTCGCTGGAGGGGGCGAACCGTACCTTGAACCGGATGGTATTTCCCCCCCTCGGCTGAAGCTGTGCCGGGAGGTCGGGAGGATAGATGATGAACTCTCCGGGGTTGCTGCCGGCCAGTTGCCAGTCATCCCGTATCGTGATCGGGTTGGGTCCGGGGTTGCTAAGCTCTATCTCCAGCTCCCCGCTGATGAGGTTGACCGGCACCGACCCGAAATTTATTCCCCTCGGGATGATCCTCAGTTCCGGCTGCCTTCGCGCCCCCTGAAGCCGGAGCTGAAGGGTTGCCGAGCTGGACGGATCGCCCACCAGCTGAACCTGCACATCCAGCCTGCCATTGACCCGTCCCGGCGCCCCCGGCAGCATCCGCACGCAGAGCCGGAGCGGTTCCCCCATCCTGAGCGTATAGGGGAGCGCTGGCGGGTTCACCAGATCGAAATCGGCGAGATCGGGATCGATCAGCCGGAACTCCGCTATCTCCACCGGCGTGCACGATGGGTTCTGCAACACCACGCACTGTTCGGCGCTATCCAGTTCGGGAACATCGTGGAAATCGAGCAGGTTGGTGTCGGCACCTATCCCCGGAGGGGGTGATGATTCGCCGATAAGGGCCACGGTCTGCTGGTCGGAGGGGGTGACGATCCTCAGCTGATCCTGCCAGACCCTCGGCTCGGCGTTCGGTGCGAACCCGATCGCCACCTGGCGTTCCTGTCCGGGAGGGATGGAGAACTCGGTGTTCGGCGCTATGAACGGCGAGCCGGGGGGCAGCAGGAATCGCTGCACCCGGAGCAGGGAGGTGCCGTTGTTGGTAAGAGTGATGGTACGTACCGAGAGCTCCCCCCTGATCGTGCAGGGGAAGATCAATGTCCGCGGGGACACTGCCAGCCGTTGCGCATACGTCCCCGTAACGGCAACGGCCATCAGCAGAGGAACAAGGATCGGGAGTAGCCGTCGGAACATTGCCCGGCTCCGTAAGAGTGGATAGTAGTACCGTACCGTAGATCCCTGGATGATCCGTTTGCAGGAGAAAAAGTAACGCAGCGATTTTTTTTCCTCTCCCGTTACCTTCTGCCCCGTGTCCGGATCAATTCATCCAGAGAGCACGAGAGCCGCAGGCGCTCCCGGCTTCGGAGAAGATAGTGATGATTGCCAGGAATGACTATTTCTAAGGACACGGGTTTGAGGGTAGCACGAGATAGCAAACCGTTGCCGGAGGCCGAATCGGCCCTCTTCTCCAGGTTTCTGGCGGGGGACGACAAGGCGTTCATGACGCTGTTCGACCGCTACGACCGCCGCCTGCGGTTGTACTCCCTGAAGATCGTGGGGGATATGGAGCTTGCCGAGGATCTTACCCAGGAACTCTGGGAGCGCGTTATCAAGCTTCGTTCCAATCCCCCTGAAGTGCTGGAGCCGGGGCGGTATCTTATCAGAATCGCCCGCAATCTCTGCCTGAAGCATATCGAGCGGCGGCGGCAGACCTCGTCGCTGGACGATCTCCGGGAGTCGGAGCACCCGTCGGTGCTGCCGCCGGACCCGTCCCATATGGAGGAGCTTGTGAAGATCGCCCTGGAGCAGCTTCCGTTCGAACAGCGGGAGATTCTCACCCTCCATAATTATCTCGGCTACGGCTACGAGGAGATCGCCGAGCTTCGTGGCGAAACGCTCGGCTCGGTGAAGATGCGCGCTCTGAGGGCGCGCGGACGGATCGGACGGATGATCTCAGCGTTCCTTGCACTCGGCAAGGAGAGCGAGGAGAGACCGAATGCTGCTGATGAAACCTTTTTCGGAGACAAGGAACAATGACCCAGATCGAACGTGAAGACCTCGTCGAGCGCTACCTGGCCGGTGAGATGACCGCCACCCAGGAGTCGGAGTTCTTCCTCCATGTCGCGGTTGATGACGAGCTGCAACGGACGTTGAAGGCGTTCAGGATCATGGACAAGGCCATCCTGAACGACCGCGAGAGCGCCGTTGCCGAGCGGAGCCATTATCGCGAACAGGTGTTCGGCATGCTTGCGGCAACGCAGGTGGCCGGCGGCGCTGCGGCAACCACCGGAACCTCCTCGGCTGCTGCCGGAGGGGGGGGCGCGGGAGCCTCCGGTGCCGGCCTGGCCGGTACGCTGGGTGTCTGGAAGAGCGTCCTTATCTCCCTTGTTGCCGGCGGCCTGGCAGTTGGAACCGCGGCGGTGGTGTTCCCATCGATCACCGGGACCGGCAGGCCGGCGCAGCAGCAGGGCCAGGTTGCCCCGCAGCCGGCCCCGGCGCAGATAGCCCCGCAGAATGCCGATGCGGGGTCCGGCAGTGCCACGGAACAATCGGGCGCAGTACCCCCGGATGTTCGCGAGAGCGCCGAAACGCCGGCTTCGACAACCAGGCGATCGGCTCCCTCCGGAACCGGGAAGACCTTGGTGCGCCAGAAGACCGGCACTGCCGAGACCTCCGCACCGGCTGCCCGGGAGGAGTATCTCAAGATGCCCGCCAAGGAGGATGGCAACGTCGTTATCCCGGCCGAAGTCGAAAAATCGGACAAGAAACCGTAGGCTTGGCGACGGGCGATTGAGAGAGCCGGAGGGGGGGAGGAACGAGAAGGGAAGGAAGGGTAGAGAGATGTTATCGATAGTGCAAAAGGGATCGTGGACACCGTTCACGATCCCTTTTTTGTGTTCCGGTTTTCAGAGCGGATTTCATGCTACGCTGCGGCTCTGATCCGGCTCCCGATGTAAAATTCGCTGCACGAGCAAAAACAAGTAGCGCACGGAACTGCCGCCCGCTAATTTCGGCTCCTGCACTCCCGGATTCCGGGAGGGGGTGACTTCCAACGCACATCCAGATCTCTATCCAGCCATGCCTGCACGCACCGTACTTCCAGGGAACGCCCGGAGCATCATCCGGATGACAGTCGCTGCCGTTATTGCAATCGGAGGGTATGCGCTCGCAGGGGGCGCGGCGCTGCATGCGCAGCAGGGGGAGAGGACCGAGATAGCGGTCTTCGGCGATATGCCCTACATCAACGGGCTTCCCGACCCCCTGCCGGTGCTCCGCTCCTATCGCAACGTTCTGGATGATATCAACCGCGCCGCCCCCGATTTCATCGTCCATATCGGCGATATCACCAACGGTCCCTACTGCGGCGATTCGGTCTTTCAGGTGCGGCTCGATGAGTTCAACAGCATGGAGTCCCCGCTCATCTTTCTGTTCGGCGACAACGAGTGGACCGATTGCGCCCGTGGCGGCTTCGATCCGCTGGAGCGCCTTGCCAGGCTGCGCGCCATGTTCACCGCCGGCGATGGATCGCTCGGCCGCAGGAAGATCGGCCTGGAGCGCCAGAGCCGCGACTCCCGCTACGCGAAGTTCCGTGAGAATGTCCGCTGGAGCCGGGACGGGGTTCTGTTCGTGGGACTGCATGTGGTGGGCTCCAACAACAATTGGGGACGCGATTCGCTCCCGTCGGCGGAGTATGCCGAGCGCAACGACGCCACGCTGGAGTGGGTGCGCGGTTCGTTTGCGCTGGCAACCAGGGACCGGATGCGGGGGATCGCATTCTTTCTTCAGGCCGATCCCGGATTCGATCGCGCCCAGATCCCGGAGCAGTACCGGAAATTCTATACCGGTTTCGACGAGCTGATCGCCACCATGCGCGATCAGACTATCGCCTTCGGGAAGCCGGTGGCGTTCGTGCACGGCGATTCTCATTATTTCATCATCGATAAACCGCTCGCCGATACCGCCACTACCAGGGCGCTCGCCAACTTCACCCGCGCCGAAACGTTCGGCGCGCAGAACATGCACTGGCTGAGAATGACCGTCGATCCGAACGATCCCAATCTCTTCAGCTTCACCCCGATGATCGTGCCGGAGAATGCGAAGTAGGTTCCCGCGCCGGTGAGCAAAGCGATGGGGGCGATGCGGAGCTATCCGGCGGGCCTGAACCAGATAACGCAAAGCAGCGAAGATCGCAAAGGGGAGATCGCCTAGTAGGCCCTCCCGGAAGAATCAATCCCACGGGAAGCCCCGAAAGCGCCAATAAGATTTCGTTGATTTGGCCGTAGCCGCTTTGGGTGATTCCTATGGGAAGGTTGGGGCGGTGCGGG
>JBMDXA010000122.1:0-3611 GCA_048594725.1 Candidatus Kapaibacteriota bacterium | reverse complement strand
CACCAGCGAGGTGCTCAGCAGATCACTGGCCCGTAACCTGATCCGCACACGATCGGTGGGGGCCAGGTGATCGGCCACCCGGATGCTCTTCCGGTTCCATCCGGCAGGCCCGTCGATCTGCGAGTAGGCGGTGGTCCAGGTAACGCCATCGTCGTTGGAAAGCTGGATGTTCAGCGAATCCACGAGCGTGTCGCGCCCGATGTAATGCGCGAACCAGTAATCGAACGAGATGATCGCCTCGCTCATGCCGGCCAGGTTCATCGCCGGGGAGGTGAGCGTGGTGTAGCCGCCGTTGATATCGCCTGCCTGCGGCAGTGCCTGAAGCGGCGGAGCCCCGGTCTGGAAGACGTACCCCCCCGGAACACCCGAAGGCTCGGTCTCCGGATAGAGCCAGCCGGAGCCGGAATAGACGTGATACGGGGCCATCCGGAGC
Source organism: Candidatus Kapaibacteriota bacterium (assembly GCA_048594725.1). Taxonomy (GTDB): domain Bacteria; phylum Bacteroidota; class Ignavibacteria; order OLB7; family OLB7; genus JAFDZV01. The sequence continues at coordinate 3,178 of JBMDXA010000122.1, read as the reverse complement.
CATGCTCCCGTGGTCACCGTATCGCCGGAGGTGCGGTACAGCCAGCCGAGATCGAGCGTGGCGTTGTCGCTGTAGCCGGAGCGGAGCGTGACGGTGACCGGCTCGCGATCCTGGGAGATCTTGATCGGCACCTGCTCCACCTTGTAGCCCCACTTCCCTACCGTCAGCGTATAGGTGCTGTCGCGCGGGAGGGAAACCGAGGCCGAGGCCGCTGCAACGGCCGATGTGAAATGAGGCTCCACCGCGTAGGAGAAGTTCTCGATGGCATTGCCCATCTCATCGCGGGCGCTGATGGTCGCCGAGAAGAACTGAAGCGGGGAGAGAAGGATATCCTTCTGCTTGTCCCCATCGAACGTCAGCGATTCCGACGTCCCTGCATAGCGAAATTCGCCCGTGCGGAGGGTCACCTGCTGGCCGTTGGCGCCCCCCAGATAGTACCGGCCCGACGCATCGGTGGTGATGGTCTGCCCCAGCTCCGGCACGGTGATCTTCACATTCGCCAGCGGGTTGCCGGTGGACAGATCGCGTACCACCCCGGAGTAGGAGCCGGCGGTGGAGCCGTTGAACTCCAGCACATGAAGCCCGCTGTTTCTATCGCTGATGATGATCTTGCCGGAAGGGAAATACGGGAACGCCTCCCAGACGCCGTTGAATCCCCCGCCCGGTTCCGGATGGGTATCATAGAAGCCCACCTCGCGCGGGTTTTTCGGATCGATCATATCGATGATGCGCACACCGCTGGTGTACCAGGCCGCCACCACATAGCGCCCCTTCACATGCACATTGTGCACGATGGTCTCGGGATCGGGGGTGAACTCGGCAACCTTGGTGATGTTGTCCATATCGCGGATATCCCACACCTTCATCGTCTTCTGCGTGAACCCGATCTCATCGCTGGTGATCACATAGCCGCCGTCGGAGGTGATCTCCGCATTGTGGGTGCCGCTGAACGGATAGGTGATGGTTGCCAGATGACGCGGGTTGGCCTTGTCGCTGATGTCGTAGATATCGCATCCCTGGCCGTTGATCGCCGCCCCGAGGAGCGTGTCGTTGCGCACCCAGGCATCGTGATAGTAGTACGGGTTCACCATCCCGACACGGCGCGGATTGACCGGGTCCGGCTCCAGATCCAGAATGATGGCCCCGCCGTTGGCACCGGCCGCAGCCGATGTTCCCATCACATACAGGAAGTGATCGCGGACATAGACCGTATGGGCGCTCTTGAAGTTGGAGGTATCGGTGCGGATGAGCTGCGCCGAGGCCGGAAGGTTGGTAAGGTCGATGATCTGAAGCCCTCCCCCGTCGGTGTTGGCCTCGCTGACCACGTAGGCGTAGTTCTTATAGACCTTCATCTCCCGCCACTGATTGCGCGGCCCGGCGATATAGGCGACCTGGCGGATCGGCTTGTCGGTGATATCGATGATATGAGTGCCGATCTGGCTGCCGAACAGGGCGTACTCGCGTCCGTCCGGAGCGGTGTAGCCCCAGAGCGCGGCGTGCAGCCCGGCCGTATCCACCGGGTTCATCTTGTCGAACAGGGTCATGTTAAGCGCCTGCCCCGGCTCCTGCGCCCTGGCAGCGGCGGCCAGGACCAGAAGGAGTACCAGTCTATACAAATGCTTCATCTGGCTATCGTTTTACTCATGGGAACTATCGGCAGAGGGCCAGCCCCGTAGAGCTCTCCGGGAGAAAAGGGCCCCCTTGCCGGTTGTTGATTGCGGCCCGCCACGGCCGGCGGGCGGAACGGCATCTTCGTTGGGTTCTATCCTCCAACCACAAGGCCGGCGGCGAACGAGGCCACCTCGATCTTCTTCAGAATCGCCCGGCTCTTCACGTCTATCACATAGACGAGCCCCGGAGCGGTGACATTCCCGTTGCCGTGATGCGAGCTGCCGCTCACGTTCTCGCACGTTACATAGGCGGTGGCGCCGTCGCGGGTGAACTCCACCGCATGCGGCTGGTTCTGCACGAAGCGGATGGTGGCAACCACCCGGCGCGAGGCCGCATCGATGATGGAGATATCATCGGAGCTGCGGTTCGGCACCCAGAACTCCTTCTTGTCCGGCGTGAACTTCGGGATCAGCGGGCGGTTGCCCACCGGGATGCTGTCGGTCACACGCCCAGCAACCAGATCGAACACCCGCACCTCGTTGCTGTTCCGGCAGGTCACCCAGAATGTGGTGGGGTCCGGCCCCAGCTCCCCCTGGTACGGTTCGAAACGGGAAACGCTCCCGGTAGGAAGAGGGGAGTTCGGCGAGACGAGGAACCGGCGGGTCACCTCCCTGGAGGCCAGATCGATCTCGGAGATATCATCTCCCAGCGCGTTGGTGGTATAGAGGTACTTCTCATCGGCGCTCAGGGTAACTCCGTGCGGCGCCCGGCCCACATCGTAGATGGTATCGGTAACCGCCATCGTGGCCGCATCCACCCGGTTGATGAAGAGCTGGCTCAGGGTGACGTCGAAGTTGGACACATAGAGGGTGCTCCCATCGCGGGTGATGGCGATCTGCGCCGGCGAACTTCCCACCCGCGCCGAACCAAGCTTCTGGAAGGTGCGGGAATCGTATTTCTCCACCAGGCCGGCCGCGATCATGTTCACGTAGAAATACTTGCGGTCCGGAGAGAAGATGATGTTGTGCGGCGATTCCACCGGCCCCCCCTGCAATGCCCCCACGCCGATGTAGCGCATCACCAGCCCGGTCTGCAGGTCGATGGCGCTCACCATATCCTCGTTCTGCCCGGTCACCAGCACGCGCGGCCGGTCTGCCCCGGCCAGCGCCACCTCGCCGGCATCGTTCTTGGCCCCCTCGTCGATCCAGCGCTTGATGGTCCTGACCTGTTCGATGGTGAGGGGATCGCGCCCCAGCGGCATTCTGGGAGTGGCCGTGGGACCGATCGTGCTATCGATATTGACATGCTGGAACAGATAGCTCTTGGCCCCTGCATAGGGGACCACCACCGCGCCGAGAGTTTTGGAGCCGGCCATCACCCGCTCCCAGTTATCCACCTTCAGCCCTCCGGCCTCGTCGGTGCCGAGGTGGCATCCGGAGGTACCGCAGGTAGTGGTGAAGATCGGCTGGATATGTTTCGAGTAGACGATCGCCTCGTTATCCCCCGGGATGACGATGGGAGGAACGCCGGTGGGGGAATCCCCGGTACAACCAACCGCGAGAACAAG
>JBMDXA010000121.1:0-30960 GCA_048594725.1 Candidatus Kapaibacteriota bacterium | reverse complement strand
CGTCTGGGGCATCACCAGCTCCATCAGCGCCGCCGGCGTCATCGGCGACAACACCTTCGGTGAGGCCGTCGTCGGCCGCAACCGTGGTGGCAACGGCGTGGGCGCAGTGGTGGGACGCAACGACAGCTCCGGCTACGGCGTACGCGGCTTCAACACCAAGGACGGTATCGGCGTGCTCGGCCAGGCCGGCATCAGCGGCGGTACCGGTGTGGGCGGACGCTTCGAGAACGTGAATGCCGCCAACGGCAACGACGCTCTCCAGGCAGCAAGCAACGGCACCGGTTGGGCAGGTAACTTCACCAATGCCAACAACAGCTCCGCTTCGCGCGGCGTTCGTATCTCCACTAGCGCCAACCAGGGTGGCAACGCCCTTACGCTCGCCAATGGTACGCTCTCGCTTTCGCATCAGAACGGCTATGCAAGCAACGCCGTGGTTGACGATGCGGTACTGGTGGTGAACGCCGCCGGTAACGTCACCATCCCGACGGGCGCTCCGCTCGTGGACGGCGCAACGGTGTGGGTTGTGAACAACAGCGGTGCGGGAATCACCGTAACGAACACGACCACCGGCGGCACCGGAATCGCGTCCGGACAGGCCTCGCAGTTCCTGTTCGTGAGCAGCGTCAGCGGCAGCAACTGGATCCCGGTCCAGTAATCCCAGCAGCAGCAGCGAACCCGGTTCCGCATCATGCGGAGCCGGGGCGCTTGCAAATCAGGTCAAATGATCCGATGTTTGTGGGTAATGAGGTTAATCACAACAAGCAGATAGCTAACATTCCCAGCAGGAGAGAGTGAATGAAACGAATGTTTACGGGACTTGCGCTGGCAGCCGGGCTCTTTATGGCCGGTTCACAGGCACAGGCGCAGTTTGTGTTGGTTAAGAGCGTTGTCGGCAACGGCGGCACGCCGATGTCGAGCAGCCAGTTTTCGGTCAACAGCACGGTAGGACAGGCTGTGATCGGTCCGGTCTCGAACTCGTCGAACTGGGCAGGCCAGGGCTTCTGGTACGAAGTCAACAAGGTCGGTGCGGTTCCGGGCGTTACCTACGCCATCGACGGGAATATTCTGGAGCAGAACTTCCCGAACCCGGCCAAGGGCGCGACGATGATCAAGTTCATCCTCGCACGCCGTTCCGATATCGAGCTGAAGATCTTCTCGATGCCGGGCCAGGAAGTAGCTGTTCTTGCACAGGGCATGCATGAGGCCGGCGAGCACGAAGTGCGTCTTGCCGATCCGAAGCTGCCGAGCGGCACCTACTTCTATCAGCTTCAGGTGGGACCGCACGTGCTGCGCCGCCAGATGGTGCTGGTGCAGTAAAAGCCGTTCCACGGGTTCAGACGATGCGCAAGGGGCGCTCTCTCAGGAGAGCGCCCCTTTGCTTTTCCAGGGAAATGGATTCCGGCGAATAGAGCCTGGGATAGATTCGGGCCGGTGCAGAAGTGCTGGTAGCGAGCGATAGCCACGATCCGGCAGACCGATGCGAACTCCGCTCCGGAACGAGACCCCCTATCCCCCTCTTCTCTCCGGCTCCCGGAGGTTATCTCTGAAACGAATGCCGTGGCAGGCCGAGCCGGGATGCGATGACCGCAGCGGACGCGACCACATCCTCCGCGCAGCAGATGGCGCTGATAACCGCCACCCCATGCGCCCCGGCGGCGATGGCCTCGGCGGCATTATCGGCGGTGATGCCGGCGATGGCAATCACCGGAATGCGGGCATCACGGCTCACCTCGCGCACCACATCCAGCCCCATAGGAGCAATGGCGACATCCTTCGAGGAGGTGCCGAAGACCGGCCCCAGCCCCACATAATCGGCCGATTCGCGCTCGGCGTCCTCCAGATGTTCCCGGTTTCTGACGGTAGCTCCGATAATGCGGTCAGGCCCCAGAATCTTGCGCGCCACCGGCACCGGCATATCCTCCCGCCCCAGATGCACGCCATCGGCATCCACCGCCAGGCAGATATCGATCCGGTCGTTCACCAGAAAGGTCACCCCGAAACGCCGGCAGACCTCGGCGGTCTCCCCCGCCTCCTGCATCATCCTGCGCACATCGGCTGATTTGCTTCGATACTGGATCGTATCGGCGCCGCCACGGATGGCAAGCTCGGCAAGCTCCGCATGCGAGTACCGATTCTGAAGCACCGTATCGGTGATGACGTGGAGATGCCCCACCGGCCTGCGTTCTGATTCCATGAGGGAGGTTGTTCGATTTTCGATTGACGATTTTAGATTTCGATTGCCTTGTTGCATAAATGAGTGTCGGATTTTCGCCAAAATCGCCCATCTATGTCAGACTGAGATCAATATTGGGGTGTAATTGCAGTAAAGCAGCTTGCTCAGTCCGGTTAAAAACGCTATTTCTTGCGTTATATGCAGGATTGATTTATGCAACAAGGCCATTTTCGACTGGCGAGAAGACGTGGAAGACTACGTCATTGCGCAGAAGTGATTTCCACTCCGCGACTTTTTCAAAAGCCCGACCGAACAGGAGAGAAATACCGAAGAATGCCAGAAGACTTTCTCGTACGGACCTATTCCGGATACAGCACCACCTTCACATAATTCTCCATCGTAAAATAGTTCCGGGCGGCGTCGCGGATGCTCTGCGGGGTCAGGCGATCGGTAAGCTCCGGCTCCGAGAGGATCAGCAGCGGGTCCTCGCCATTCACGTAGCGCGACTGGAGCACGCTCAGCCAGTAGCTGTTATCCTTCCGGTAGATCTCCCGCTCGCGGCGCTGGGTCTCCTTCTCCTTGTCCAGCTCGGTCTGCTGCGGCCCTTTTTCCTTGAGCTGTGCGATAACGCCGAGCGCCCCCCTGACAAGCTCATCGACGCGATCCGGAGCGCAGCCGAAGGAGACGGTCAGGGAATACTGCGGCACCGGGTAGCGCTGCACCGATCCGCTGGCGCTTACTCCGTAGGTGCCCCCCTTCTCCTCGCGCAACTCCTCCCGCAGACGGTTCTCCAGGATATCCATCATCGACACCACCATATGCCTGTTCTCCATGGACCACTCGAACGGCCCGGTGAAGATCATCTGCACGGTGCTCTTCGGCTCCACACCTCGGCGCACCTCCTTTTCGATGGTGCCCGCTGGCGTGCGCACCCCGAGGTCGCGCCAGGTCTCATTCCGTCCCGACGCCGGCAGCCCCCCCAGATACCTCCCCACCAGCGGCCTGATCGAATCGGTATCGAAGTTCCCAACGATCACGAAGGTGAAGTCACCGGCATCGGCGAAGCGGTCCTGGTAGAAGCGATAGGCGGTTGCCAGATCCAGGCTCTCGTAGCGGGCGGCGGTGGCCGGACGGCGGCGGGGATGATATTGCGACATGGTAACCTGGAGCGTATCGCTGAACGCGGTCTCCGGTCGCACGCTCCGGTTCTGCAACAGCGATTGCATCCGGGAACGATACGAGAGGAACGCGGCGCTGTCGGCGCGGGGAGCGGTGAAGTTCAGGTAGACGAGCTGGAACATCGTCTCCAGATCCTGCGGCGAGGCCTGCGCGGAGATCCCCTCCTGAAGTTCGCCGATGAAGGGGGCGGCCGCTGCCACTTTTCCCGCCAGCATCTTCTCCAGCGTCACACGATCGAATTCTCCGAGTCCCCCCTCCTGCATCAGCGGCGCGGCGGAGGCTGCGGAGATGTAATCGGCGTCGGAGGCAAGCGAGGTTCCGCCGAAGCTCACACCGCTCAGCAGCACCTCGTCGTTCTTGAAATCGGTGGGCTTCAGCACCACGCGGACGCCGTTGGAGAGGGTCCATTCGGTGACGCCGAGCTCCGGCATCTTCCGCTCCGAACGGATGGAGCCGGGTGCGGGAGGCGCCGCCAGCAGCGGGCGGTCGGCCACCTGATCCACATACGGCTGAATATCCCCCAGGGCGATGGAGCCGAAGACGGCGCGAAGATCCCCCTCGGTAACACTCCGCACTCCGGGCGTCGCCGGCATGTTGGCATAGATCACCCGGTTCTCATCGGTGATGAGCCGCCCGGCCACCGCATTGACATCGGCCAGCGTGATCCCCGGCAGATAGGTTCTGTACAGCCCCAGCTCGTACTCGATGCCGGGGGCGGGAACATCCTCCAGAAAATGGGATGCATACTCATCGGCATACCGGGCCGACTCGGTCTTGTTCCGTTCCTGGTGGAGCTGCTCGATGCTCCTGAGAAGCTCCACCTTACTGCGCTCCAGTTCCGAGGAGGTGAAGCCGTGGCGGCGCACCCGCTCGGCCTCCGTCAGCAGCGATTGCAGCCCCCGCTCTATCCCGTTGTTGGCGACCCCGGCCCCCAGCACATACATATCCTTTGCCGTCCCGAACCCCGAGGAGCCGGAATACGCGAAGATGAAGGGCGGGTCGGAAAGCCGGGTAAGCTCGTAGAGGCGCTGGTTGAGCATGGCGTTGTAGAGCCCCTCCACGATGCTGGCGCGGTAATCATCGGCCACGCTCACAGTGCGATGCGGATGCTTGTAGTAGACCGTGACCGCCGAGCGGGATGCCTCGGGATCGCTCGCGATGGCGAAGAGCGTGGAATCGTGATCGGGGATCGGCGTGGAGCCGCGCTCGCTGGGGTTCTGGCGCGGGGCGATCCTGTTGAAATGCTCCTGGATCATCTTCTCGGCCATCCGCTCATCGAAATCCCCCACGGCGATCACGGCCATCAGATCGGGACGATACCAGGTCTCGTAGAACTCCCGGAGCGTGCGGTGGCTGAACGTATCGATCACCTTCATATCTCCGATCGGAATACGCCCGGCATAACGGGAGTTGTGCAGCAGCACCGGGAACTGCTGGTCGCGCATGCGGGCATCGGCGCCCCGGCGGAGACGCCATTCCTCTTTCACCACGCCGCGCTCCTTGTCGATCTCCTCCGGTTCCAGCGAAACGTTATGTGCCCAGTCCTCCAGGATCTGAAAACCCTTCTCCAGAATTTTGGGATCGCCGGTGGGAAGCTGAAGCATGTAGACGGTCTCGTCGAAACTGGTGTAGGCGTTCAGGTCGGCCCCGAAACGCATGCCGATCGACTCCAGGAACTCCACCAGCTCATGCTTGCGGAAGTTCCGGGTTCCGTTGAACGCCATATGCTCCAGGAAATGCGCCAGCCCCTGCTGGTCGGGATTCTCCAGCACCGACCCGGCCTTTACCACCAGACGCAGCTCGGCGCGGTCCTCCGGCTTGGCGTTCTTCCGGATATAGTAGGTAAGCCCGTTTTTCAGCCGGCCGACTTTTACCGCCGGATCGAGCCGCAGAGAATCCCCTTTTACCGCCGGATCGAGCCGCAGCGAATCCCCCGGAGCGATCGGCCGCACCGTCTGCGCTATCGCCGTGGAAGGGCGGGCGCCCTGAAGAGAAAGGAACAGACATACGAACAGAACAACCCGGACCGCAGCGACATGGTTCATAAGGATTTTCCAGCAACATTGCGATTGAATCATCAGCGAAAAAGGGAATGTACGGCAAGCGATGCTTTCAGAACATCAGAACGAATCATATCCGCTGCCCGGAAATGGAACGCGCGCGCTCATCAGCAATAGCATCCCGATAATTTTCCCTCGATTTTTATCGACGGCTGATAACCGGCCCTGCGCGGATCGCCCGGATACCACCGAAAAGCAGGCCCGCAGCTACAACGCGGCAAGCTGGTGAAGCGCCTCGCCGGTAAGCCGGAATACCGTCCATTCATCCATCGGCGCGGCACCGAGCGACCGGTAGAATCCGATGGCCGGCTCGTTCCAGTCCAGCACGCTCCACTCCAGGCGGCGGCAGCCGCGCTCTACCGCCAGTGCCGCCAGATGAGCCAGCAGCGCCCGCCCGATGCCCCTGCCGCGATATCCGGGGCTGACGTAGAGATCCTCCAGATAGATTCCCGGACGGCCACGGAAGGTGGAGAAGTTGTGGAAGAAGAGCGCAAAGCCGGCAGGGACTCCATCCGCCTCCGCAAGTATCACCTCGGCATAGGGGCGTGCGCCGAAGAGCGCTTCGGCAAGATCGCTCTCGGTGGCATCAACCTCGTGCGACAGGCGCTCGTAGTCGGCCAGTTGGCGAATGAAGCCCAGTATCACCCCCACATCATCCATCGCAGCCGGGCGGATGAGGATGGGTTCGGAGCCTGTGGCCGATTCTCGATAGTGTTCCATGGTAGGCGGAAATAGTAGGTGTTCATCAGGCCGCTTTCGAGTTCCCGATATGCTGCCGTGCCAGTACGATATACTGATCTATCAGATGCGTGGAGCTATCAAGTTCATGGGCTTTCATGAACAGCTCAAGAGCCTGAGAGAATTCGCCCCGATCGAAATGATATATGCCAAGATTTCTATAAGCGTAGGAATTATTCTCTTCCAATGCCAGCGAGTGGCGTATATCCGCCAGCCCCTCCTCCGTCATTCCGAGCTTTATCTTCGCCAGGCCCCTATTGTTGAAGGCATAGGCGCCATCGGGCTCGATCCTGATCGCCTCGTCGAAATCCTCGATCGCCTCCGGATATCGCTCCAGCAGATTCAGTGTATAGCCGCGATTATTGAGAGCACTCGTATCGGTGGGATTTCTCAGCAGCGCTTCCCTGTAGTCGGCCAGCCCTTCCTCGTACCGCTCCAGCTTCGAGTGAATCATTCCGGAGAGACTCAGATCCGGAGCTTCCAGCTCGAATTCATTCCGGAAGACTTCCATAATTTCAGATGCTTTATGGAGTTGATTGCTGGCATCGCAGGAATATATCGCGTTACGATATAATTCTCTGCTGCGCATCCCGCGATGCAGAAGCTCATCGAACAATCTGGCGGCATCACCATATTCTTTCCGGCTGTAATGCGCGGAGGCAGTGTTCCATTCGGCGGAATAATCCCGGTTACGCAGCAGCCAGAGAGCCTTGTATCCATCATGATAGGCGATACTGCCGCCATATAACACTACAGGACGGCTCCTCGGATATAGATTCGTACCCATATCAACCAGAGCAAGCCCCAGGAACATCACGGAGGTAATTCTCACCCAATAGGAACAGTCCAGAACATGGGCGGTATAACAGAACGCAACTCCGGAACTAAACGTCGTCAGGACGCCCGCCAGCGTTATTACGATTTCCCTTCTCCACGGTATCCCGGACGACTGGTGCCTGCATACACCGCCACGAGCCCGGAACGGGTTATAACGAAGGTAGATATCGAACCATTTTGAACGCAGGTTCAGGCAATTTCGCGGATCTCCGTGCGAACCGATATACACGGTCGCCTTCTCTCCCGTAAGGACTACCGTGGCGATAGCGTGTCCCATTTCATGGAGAATGCAGATGATATATCTGAGCAGGTGGTAGAGGAGATACAGTCCCGCGATAACGAGAGCCTGCTTGATAACTACGGGCATCAGCTATGGTTCCGGAAATGGGATAGTATACTTAATGGCAGCCATACATCGCAGTAGAGAATTTTCCTCCCGGCTCCATTCATTCTACCGGCGATCGCGCCAGCGATGGAGCAGCGGGCCGTGACCATGCCCAAGCCCCGGAGCCGCGGCGATGGCCCCCTGCACATATTCCTTTCCCTGCCGCACCGCTTCGTGAAGCGAGAGACCCAGAGCCAGATTGGCGGCTATCGCCGATGAGAGCGTACAGCCGGTGCCGTGCGTGTGGGGGGTATCGATGAACGGGGATTCGAATTCCGTGAAACCGTTTCCATCATAGAGAAGATCGATTGCGCGTGGCTCCTCCCCGGCCGGCGTAAGCTCCGCCGTAAGGTGCCCCCCTTTCACCAGCACCGCACCGGCCCCTCCCGCGGCGATACGGCGGGCCGCCTCGCGCATATCATCCATGGTGGCGATAGGCATCTCCGCCAGGATGACCGCCTCTCCGGCGTTCGGCGTTACCACCGTGGCGAGCGGGACAAGCTGCCGCCGGACCGACTCCACGGCATCCTCGCGCAGCAGGCGATCGCCGCTGGTGGCGACCATCACCGGGTCCAGCACCACCGGAACGCCGGAGGCGCGCTCGCGGAGAAATCCGGCAACCAGATCGATGATCTCCCGGCCCGAGAGCATGCCTATCTTGACCGCCGCCACCGTGAAATCATCGAACACCGCATCGAGCTGCGAGCGGATCATCTCCAGCGGCAGATCGTGCACGCCCCGCACACCGGTGGTGTTCTGCGCGGTGATGCTGGTGATGGCCGTGGTCCCGAAGACGCCATGCGCCTCGAAGGTCTTGAGATCGGCCTGGATACCGGCGCCGCCGCCGGAATCGGAGCCGGCGATCGTAAGAAGAACGTGCATATCGATTTACGATTGGCGATTGATGATTGACGATTGGGAGAGGAACCCCAGCACCCCCTCCAATGCCGTGCGGGCATCACGGGCGAACAATGAGATGGAGGCGATACCATGGGCGCCGGCAGCGAGCACCGCCCCGGCATTGGCGGCCGTGATGCCGCCGAGCGCAAAGACCGGCAGCGGAAGCGCGGCGCAGATAAGTCTCAGAGCGTTCAGGCCGGCCCCGGGATGCCCCGGCTTGGAGGCTGTGGGAAATACCGGACTGAATGTGACGTAGCGTGACCCGGCCGCAACCGCCAGCTCCGCCTCGGCGAGGTCATGCACCGAATATCCGACGATGAGATCCCCGCATGCATCGTCATCTTCGGCAGGAGGCATCGGCTCTCCGCTCCCCCGCTCCCGGAGCATCGCCGATGTGCCGTGGAGATAGCGGATGCCGGGAACCGGAAACCCATTTGCGATGAGCGCTACCCCCGGCGGCGCCCCCAGCCGGAGCGCATCCGCGGCAAGAGCTTCCACTACCGAGCGCCGGTGATGGGGATCGCGGAGCATCATGCCGAACCGTATGGAAGGCCAGCGCCCGGCCAGCTCGTAGAGCTCCTCGATGCCACTTGTCGCGGAGACTATCGCGATCAGACGAAACGGAGGATCTCCCACAGGAGCATTGAATGCAGGAGAGATCATCGCATCTCCTCCCGACAGTGCCCCCGGCAGTGCCGGGACGATCGCAGAGCGCTCATTCCGCCGGCTTGCGGCCTATCATCCCCTCGGTGGGAGAGGATGCGGTGGCATACAGGCGGGTGGGAATGCGCCCGGCACGATGCGCCAGCCGTCCCCCCTCTATCGCCAGGCGCATGGCGCGGGCCATCGACACGGGATGGTGCGCCCCGGCCACGGCGGTATTGAGCAGAACGCCGTCGGCGCCAAGCTCCATGGCGCGCGCGGCATCCGAGGCGGTGCCGATACCGGCATCGATAATCATCGGAATACCGATCCGCTCGCGGATGATCTGAAGATTATAGGGGTTGCGAATCCCCATGCCGGAACCGATCGGCGAGGCAAGGGGCATCACCGCGGCGCACCCCATATCGCGCAACTTGAGGCATGTTATCAGATCGTCGTTGCAGTAGGGGAGCACCTGAAATCCCGCTTTCACCAGCTCGTTGCACGCCTTCAGCAACTGCTCCACATCCGGCAGCAGCGTATCCTCATCCCCGATCACCTCCACTTTTATCAGATCGGTTTCCAGCGCCTCGCGCGCAAGCTGCGCGGTAAGCACCGCCTCCTTTGCCGTGTAGCAGCCGGCGGTATTCGGAAGAAGATCGTACCGCGCCCGGTCGATATAATTCAATATCGATCCGGCCGCACGATCGGCAAGATTGAGCCGGCGGATCGAAACGGTCACAAGCTCGGTTCCGCTCGCCTGCATCGCTTCCAGCATAATCTGCGGGTTGGGATAGCGGCTGGTCCCCAGCAGAAGACGCGACCTGTATTCCTTCCCCGCCAGCGTGAAGGGATCGTTCTCCGGAGCCTGAATATCGGTCATGGGGATTGTCGGTTTACGAATTGACGATTAACGATTTACGATTGACGATTTTTGGAAAGAGAGAAAATTCGCGATTCACGATTCCGGATTGGAGCCAGGAGAAAATTTCCGATTTTGGATTTTCGATTGGAGGCAACGAAGATCCGCTGCTTCAGCCGGACAGGCCAGCCTGGATTCACAACAATATTCTCTCTATTCACAGGCCACCATAACAGCTCCCGCAAGGCTGCGAATATTCCGTTTAATTATTCGCGAAGATTTCCACGGTCCGATACGCTGGGATCATCGCCGCATCACCCCCCTCCGCCACGATTCGCGAGGATTGGCGGTTACCCGCCTTGCATCGCGGTTATCACCTCCAGATCATCGCCATCGTTCAGGCGATGGGACTGCCAGCCGGCGCGCGGGATCACCTCGCCATTGAGGGCCACGGCGATACCGGGTTGTGCCGGATCGAGGCCCCGTTCGCGAAGAAGATCGTATATGGTAACGGAGCCGGTTTCAAGCGGCTCGCCGTTCAGTTGCAGGTTCATTGAAATCGCTCCGGTGCAAAGATATCGAGCCACTCCGAGCGTTCCCGGCCGAGAAGTGAATCGGCAAGAATCCCGGCGGCATACGGGGAGAAGAGTATCCCGTGCCGGTAGTAGCCCATGGCAAGGGAAATGCGCGCGATGCCGGTATCCCCCAGCATCGGCATATGATCGATCGTCGCGGGACGGAAGCCGACGCGCGTTTCGACGATCGGCAGCTCGTAGATGCCGGGAACGCACTCCCAGGCAGAGCGAAGCAGCTCCAGGATCTCCCCGGCGGTGACTGACGGATCGAACCCGCGATCCTCGCTGCTGGCCCCCAGCACCACCGTCCCATCCGATTTCGGTGCCAGGTACATCTCCGGCGTGCGGAGCACATGCTCCAGCAGCGGCAGCGCCGACTGGTCAAGGCGCATGATCTGCCCCTTTACCGGACGGATGGCGCGGGCCAGATGCGGGGCGAACGTCCCCAGCAGCGAACCATGCGCGCCGGTGGCGAGCACGAAATGTCCCGCTCTGATCTCCCCGGAGCCGGTCCGGTAGCTCTCATAGCCCTCACTGAAGCTCCCCTCCCCGGCATGTTCCAGAAGGCGGACCCCCGGAAGATGTTCAACGGCCTGGCGCAGAGCCGCAAGAAGGCGGCGGTTATCGAGCTGGTAGTCCTGCGGGGAGAAGATCCCGCCGGGAACCCCCGGGGCCAGGCAGGGTTCCATCTGGCGGCACTCGTACCCGTTCAGCCACTCCACCGGCAGGCCGAGCGCCTTCTGCTCCTGGTACTGGTGGCGCACAAGCTCGGCATCATCGCGGTTGGCCCCCACGATCAGCGTCCCCTCCGTGCGCAGATCGACGTTCAGGCCGGTCTCCTCCTCCAGCATCGCAACGAACGCCGGATAGCGGCGCAGGCACTCGTAGCTGAAGCGGAGCAGCTCCCGCTCCTCCAGCCGCGCCTCCACCAGGGGGGCCAGCATACCGGCCGCGGCAAACGCGGCGCCGCGCCCTATCTCCTCCCGCTCCACCAGCGCCACGCTGGCACCGGAGCGTCCCAGCTCCCGCGCCAGCGCCAGCCCGGCGATACCGCCACCGACGATGCAGAAATCAGTCAAGAAGGTTCCGGAGAGAACGGCCCCCGCTGCGGCGGGCTGCCAGCCCGCGGCAAGTAACAATGAGGCGGCCTTGTGTGTTGATTAATGATCCGCTGAAGAAGCGGCCGGGCGCGCATGACCTGGCAGGAGAAGGACGGTGGAGGATGAAAGCATCGCGACGGGATCGATCCTGGGGGATGATCTCTGTCCGTGTTTCCTCCGCCGGCATTACCCGGTTCAGGTTTCAGAGTATGATCTCAGCCCCGCGCCATCGCGCCGAGCACCTCCAACGGACATCGCGGTTCGCGGCCGGTAGCCGGCTGGAATCCGCAAGGGGAGGAAATATAGCGCTCCCTTGAAATTTGGGGGTGAAAAATTGCTAAGAAGCCGGCATCTTCCCCCACCCCTGTCCCCCGCGCAGCAACGAAAACAATCTCAAACGTCCGGGAACGTTGATCGGATACGATATGAAAAGATTGGCTACCCTCTCGACGGTATTGGCGCTCGTTCTGGCCGGCACAGGACCGCTGGCGGCGCAACAGCTCACCACCGAACCGGTTCCGGCCGGGGAGGCCCGGCCGTGGCCCAACCAATTGATCGTAAAACTTGCTCCGGGAGAGGATATCTCCCCGGAAGGGGTGCGGGCGATCCTGGAGCCGGTCTGGGAACGATTCCGGTTCAGCTCGGCGGCATCCTGGCTGGACCCGGCGCTGCTGGAGGAACTCCCCTCCGGCACCTATCACAAACGCTCTGCCCGCCCCGCTCCCTGGAAACACGGCGCGGAATCGCTCGGCCGGATCATCCTGGTGCGCTATGGAGGGGATACCCCGCCGGAGGCGATGCTGGCGAAGATCCGCTCCATCCCCGGCGTGGAGTATGCCGAGCCGGTCTACCGCCGCACCCTCCAGTTCATCCCGAACGATCCCTATCTGGCGCAGCAGTGGTATCTGGGACAGGTGCGGGCCTACCAGGGCTGGGACCTGGCGCGAGCCGACAGCACCATCACCATCGCTATCGTCGATACCGGTGTGGACCCGCTTCATAACGACCTGCGAGGGGCAATCTGGACCAATCCCGGCGAGACCGGCACCGACACCAAGGGACGCGACCGCAGAAGCAATGGCCTGGATGACGACGGCAACGGCATCGTCGACGACTGGCGCGGCTACGATTTCGGGGGACGCGACGGCTATTCCCGCGATAACGATCCCACGCCCCGCTACTGGCACGGAACCCATGTGGCCGGCATCGCCGCCGCCACCGGGAACAACGACGTGGGCATCATCGGGATCGGGTTCGGCGCGCGGCTGATGTCGCTGAAGATCAGCGACGACCAGTCGGAGGGGGAACCGCTGCTGACCGGCGGCCCCAACGCCATACTCTATGCAACGAAGATGGGGGCACAGATCATCAACTGCAGCTGGGGCGGGCCGGGATACTCCCGGGCGGAGCAGGAACTGATAGAGTTCGCCACGGCCAACGGCAGCCTTGTGGTAGCCGCGGCGGGGAACAACGGGAGCAACATGGCCTCCTATCCCGCCTCCTACCGTGGCGCCTTCTCGGTGGCCTCGGTGATGGGGAGCGACAAGCGATCCTTCTTCAGCAACTTCAATATGAACGTGGCGATCTCCGCCCCCGGCGAATCGATGTTCTCCACGGTTCCCACAAGCTTCATCTCCAGCGGCTACAAGATCTCCGACGGCACCTCCATGGCCGCGCCGGTGGTGGCCGGAGCGGCGGCGCTGGTGCTGGCGAAATATCCCGACCTGAGCCCGGAGGAACTTACCGCCGTGCTCCGCTCCAACGCCGACAACATCGACGCGCAGAACCCGAACTTCCAGCTCCTGCTGGGGAGCGGGCGTATCAATGTGGAGCGCGCGCTGGCGGTGGGGCCGGATGCGGTCTCCGCCGCCATCATCGATTACCGGGTGGAGCAGAGCGTCCCGGACGGCGCCATAGAGCCGGGGGAGACGGTGGAACTGCGGGTGAAGGTGAAGAACATCCTCCGCCCGGTCTCCAACCTGCAACTGAAGCTCTCCCCTATCGGCGGGGATAACGTGGTGGTGGAATCGCCTCTTGCCACATTCGGCACGCTGGAACATGGGGAGGAACGCGAGAGCGGCGGCGGCACGTTCCGGCTGACGATGCCGGGCAACACCCCGCTCGATTACAAGATCCCCCTGCTGCTGACCCTCAGCGACGGCGTTACGGAGATCGGCGCGCGGCGCGTGGAGCTGATCGTCAACCCGAACTTCGCCACCACCCGCTACAACCGCTCCACGGCCACCTTCACCGGCAACGGCAGGATCGGTTTCAATGATTTCCCCGCCAACGAGCAGGGAGATGGGTTCAAGATAGATTCATCCGAGAATATGCTGGCCGAGGGGGGAATGCTGATCGGCATCTCGGCCGACCAGCTTGCCGATGTGATACGCAGCGGCGACATGTCGCACCAGAGCCAGGGACTCCAGACGCTGGAGCCGTACCGCGTCCGGTTCTCCCAGTCGGAGGGGGGAGAAACCGGCGCCGCCCGTTTCGACGACGCGCATCTGCATCCGCTGCAGCGCGTCGGGCTGGACATCAGGATGAAGACCGTGCAGTTCAATACGCCGGAGAACGGCAATCAGACGCTGGTGCTCTATACGATCAGGAACACCAGCACCGCGAAATTCAACTCGCTGCACTGCGCCCTGTTCTTCGACTGGGATCTGGGCCCGGCCGGCGCGGACGATCAGATCAAGACCGATCTGGACTACAGGCTGGGCTACGTCTACAACACCAAGAACGGCGCTCTCCCCTACGCCGGGGTGATGCTGGTAAGCGACGAGCCGATGAACTTCACCGCGCTGGACAACGGTCTGTCGCCGCTGAGCAACGGGTTCTACCAGACGGAGAAGTGGGATGTGATCGCCAGCGGCATCAAGCAGGAGCAGTCGCGGGTGGGCGATTGTTCCATGGTGATCGGCGCCGGTCCCATCGATCTGGAGCCGGGGGCCGACACCACGATAGCGTTTGCGCTGGTGGGGGGGGCAAATCTTGCGGAGCTTCAGGGCGGGGCCACGGCCGCCCGCAAGACGTTCGAGGCGCTGGGAGGAACGCCGGGAGGCCCGGTGGTACTGCCGCGCGAACTGAAGCTGGTGGATGCCTATCCCAACCCCTTCACAACCCATAGCGACCTTCAGTTCTGGCTGCCGAAGGAGGACTTCATCTCCATCGAGGCATTCAATGCCCTGGGCCAGAAGATCCAGACAATCGCCAGCGGATTCTATCCCAAAGGAATTCATTCGATCCGCTTCACGCCGGAGAACCCCGGCAACGAGGTATATTTCATCCGCCTCTCGGCGCTCAACAGGACGCTCTCGCAGAAGCTCGTCCGCATCGCTTACTGATCCGGCTCCCCTCTCGTCCATCAACAATTCAACGGTCACTCTCTGGCGGGAGCCGGGCGATTCCGGTCCCGCCAGAGCGATTGAGGCTTCCGGTGACCGCATCATCTGTTAGCTCTATGATCTATCGTCTGGTACTTCCTGCTCTTCTTCTCTGCGCCCTCCCGGCCGGTACCGCCGCACAGACCCCGGCCCCGTTCCGCTTCGAACTTCCGGCCGCCTCCCCGCTGGTTCAGGGGAAGCCGGGGAAGATCCTGGTGAAAGTCTCGGGGGATCTCTTCAGAAAAGGCATCGCCCCGGAGACCTTCGGCGAAGGGGCCAGGCGCTACGGCATCTACAACGTGGAGCCGTGGATCAACCCGCAGCTGCTGGAGTACGGAGCCCCCGCCTACAAGCAGAGCAGCGGATCGGAGCCGAGCAGCGCATCGCTCAGAAGAATCCTGCTGGTGGAATACTCCGCGTCCGACAGGCCGGAGGATGTGGCCCTGGCGATAGGAGCCATCAAGGGGGTGGAATATGCCGAGCCGGTCTACGAACGCCGGATGCTCTTCACCCCGAACGACACGGAGCTGAACAAGCAGTGGTATCTGGATGCGATTCGCGCCAGGGAGGCGTGGGATATCGATCGCGCCGACAGCACCATCGTCATCGCCATCACCGATACCGGCATCGAACGCCTCCACCCCGATCTGAAGGATGCCATCTGGTACAACAGCGGCGAGGCCGGAGAGAAGCGGAACAATGGGATCGATGACGACGGCAACGGGTTCGTGGACGACTGGTGGGGCTACGATTTCGGCGGCGCCAACGGCGACACACCGGACAACGAGCCGGCCCCCGGCCAGGAGAATCATGGTACGCTCGTGGCGGGCATCGCCGCGGCCAGCGGAAACAATGCCGAGGGAATCGCCGGAGTGGCATTCGGCGCACGGCTGATGTCGGTGAAGATCACCAACGACCAGACCCGCAACGAGCTGTATCGCGAGGCCGAGGCGATAGTCTATGCGGCCAAGATGGGGGCCGATGTCATCAACTGCAGCTGGGGGGGCGAAGGGGCGTACCGCGCCGAGCAGGAGGTGATCGATGCGATGATAAAGGAGAAGGATGTGGTGATCGTCAGCGCCGCCGGCAATCGCTCCCGCGAGGTGGATTTCTACCCCGCCTCCTATCGCGGCGTGCTCTCGGTGGCCTCGGTCACCGAAGGGGATGCCCGGGCCGATTTCAGCAACTACGGCTACCGGGTGGATCTGGCGGCCCCCGGAAACTCCATCTACTCCACCACCTTCAGCAGCGCCGGCGGCTACTCCTACGATAACGGCACATCCTTCTCCACGCCGATGGCAAGCGGCGCGGCGGCCCTGGTGCGGAAGCGCTATCCGGCCCTGACGGCCGATCAGGTGCGCGAGGTGCTGGTCTCCACCACCGATGATATCAGCGCACAGCTTGGAAGCGCCTACACCGGAAAGATGGGCACCGGGCGCCTGAACATACGGGAGGCGCTGGCATCGGGCCCGGCGCAGGTGGCCGCACGGCTGGTCTCCTTCCAGTTCATCGATGCCGGCGGCGACGGCGTGGCCGATGCCGGCGAGAGCATCCGCCTGCGCGCCGATGTGCAGAACGTGCTGGCCCCCACAGCCGAGGTAAGCGTGAGCGTGGCCGCCATCAGCGGCCCGGCAGTCGATATCCAGTCCCCCGGCGTGAACCTCGGGGGGATGGCGTCGCTGGAGGTGAAGAGCACCCCGGATGGAACGATCTTCTTTACGGTTCCGGCGGGCACTCCAGACGACAGCGAGATCAGGTTCAAGGTCACCGTGGAAACGGCCGGCCATACAACCTCGCAGTTCGTCTCGCTCCGCGTCTCCCCCACCTATCTTACCACCGATCTGAACCAGATCGCCGTCACCTTCAACAGCGTGGGGAACATCGGCTACAACGGCATCGACAACGACCAGGGGGACGGGTTCCTCTACAATGGAAGCAACTATATCTACCATGGCGGGCTGGTGATCGCCAGCGATGCCTCGCATGTGGCCGATGTCATCAAGGAGAGCAACGCGCGCGCGGGCGATGGGTTCCGCAAGAGCGAGCCGTACCGCCTGGTGGTTGACCGGGATTCCACCGTGGAGACCGGCACGGCACGCTTCAACGATGCACATCTGGACGCGTCGCGGCGTGTGGGAGTGGATGTGGAGATGAAGACCTACGAGTACCGCTCCCAGCCGGATATCGTGCTGGTGGTCTACAAGATCCGCAACACCGGGGGCGCACGCCTGGATGCGCTCCGCACGGGACTGTATCTGGACTGGGATGTGAGCAGCACCGGGTTCGACGATCAGGCGGGCTACGACGCGGTCAACCAGATGGGATATGTCCGCGCTCCGCTCGATCCCTCACGGCGCTATGTGGGGACCATCCTCCTCTCCCCGGCGAGCCCCAGCTTCTACGCGATCGACAATACGGCCGACGGGATCAATACGTCGTTCAGCCCGCAGAGAAAATGGGAGATGCTCTCGGCCGGCATCCATGAGAACCAGGAGATCACCGATATGGCGATCATGCTCGGAGCCGGCCCGCTGGCGCTGGAGCCCGGCCAGACCACCGAGGTGGCCTACGCGATGACCGTGGCCGATGACTTCCAGGCGTTGCGCGAGAATGCCGCCCGCGCGCGGAGCCTCTACCAGCCGGGAAGCGTTCCGGCACCGCGGGCGGCCGGCGCGTTCGCCGTAACCGCCATCCCGAACCCGTTCGGCGGGGGTACCACCATCAGCTTCGTGATGCCGGAAGCGGGGCACGCCCGCATCGCGGTCTACGATCTGCAGGGGCGGCAGGTAGCCGTCCCCTTCGATGGCCCGCTTCAGGCCGGAGCGCAGCAGGTGCTCTTCGGCGCCGAAGGACTGGCCGAGGGGATCTACTTCTACGAGCTTCAGGCCGCGGGGAGGAGCCAGCGGGGAACGATGGTGAAAACCGGCAGGTAGCGCCGGGCCCGCCACAAAGCGTAATGGTAGATGGAAGAATCCGGCGGCAGGATAGCTCCGCTGCCGATCGGGACAATCAGAACGAAGGCCGGTCCGGGATAACCCTGGCCGGCCTTTTTCGTGCGTGAAGCTCTCACGGCGAAATGCGGCATTTATTCTGCTGTGGAAGAGGCGTAACGTTTTTTCCGGCATCCAACAGAATAACTCAGAGGAATTCGATCATGGCACGACGTCTTGAAGGGAAAGTGGCGATCATCACCGGCGGCGGGACCGGCATCGGCGAGGCGATAGCCCATAAGTTCGCCAAGGAAGGGGCAAAGGTGCTGGTCAACGGCCTGCCGGGAGACCCGATCGATGATGTGGTAAAGGCGATCAACGACCGTGGAGGGAAGGCCGTTGCCTTCCCCGGCGATATCTCCGAGGAGGCCACCGCCCGCGCATGCGTGGAGGCGGCGGTAGCGGAGTACGGGACATTGGATGTGCTGGTCAACAACGCCGGCATCTTCATCGTCACCGCCGAGACCCAGGATCTGCCGGTAGAGGATTTCGACAGGCAGATCAGGCACAACATCCGCTCGGTCTTCATGATGACCAGGTTCGCCCTCCCCCATCTCCAGAAGAGCCACGGCAATATCGTCTCGGCCGGCTCGGAATCGGGCATGCTCGGTATCGCCGAGAACACCCCGTACGGCGGCACCAAGGGGTTCATCCACGCATTCATGAAGGGAGTGGCGGTGGAGCAGGCCAAGTACGGCGTGCGCGCCAACTGCGTCTGCCCCGGCCCGATCGATACGGCATGGACGCACAAGGAGACCGGCCCGATGAACGCGAAAATGGAGAAGACGATGGTGGATGCCACGCCCATGGGGCGCCGGGGAACCCCGGAAGAGGTGGCGAACGTCTACGCCTTCCTCGCCTCCGACGAGGCCAGCTACGTCACCGGGGCGCTCTTCTCGGTGGATGGCGGGGTGACGGTTGCAAAAGGCGCGGTGGGAGGAGAAGTCCCCAGCAGTCTGCGAAAGGAACCGAAGGGAGAGCTGGAACTGGAGCACGCCATGGACGGCCTGGCCGGCAAGGGAGCCCATCGCGTGGAGTAAAGTCTGATCCCGCGCTTTCAGGCAGGGCATAAAACCGTTCACGCAAAGACGCCAGGAAACGCGAAGAAGAATGAGTATCGATACCTCCTCTTTGCGCCTCTGCGGCTTTGCGTGATCTCTTTTTTTCAGCCCCGGTCTAGAACGATCCGAACTTTAGCGTCAGCGTTCCGGCCGGGCCGCTCAGTGTGGCATCGGTGGCCCCGGCAAGAACGCTACCACTTACGAAGCGATAGCTCCCTTCCAGATGCAGGCGGATGAGACGGGAGACATTCAGCTCCGCGGTCACCCCCGGCTCCAGAACGAACACCGTCTGCCCACGATCCAGATCATCCTCGAAATCGAAATCATCTTCCCAAGGAAGACGATATCCAACGCTGCCTGCGCCGATCAGCCCCTGCACCCCCAGGTGCACAAGTTTATCGGGCTGGAACTGGTAGCCCAGGATCAGGCCGCCATAGCTGAACGCCACGCGGTTGGTATCGGCATCGGGCCAACGGGCCTGAACGTCATCCACCAGGGAATATCCCCCCAGCCCGATGCTGTAGGAGCTGTTGATGATCCAGGCACCGCTGGCCCCCGTCATCACCCCCAACTCATAGTTCAGGGAGGTCATCTTCAACGCCGGGCCACCGTAGCCGCCGCTGGTGATATCGGCATCGAACAGGGTCTCCGGCTGGGCGAATGCAGGCACCGAGAGAAAGAACAACGCGGCGGCAGAGAGTATCAAATTCTTCATTGCGATCTTGCAGGTTCTCATGTATCATCACGCCTCCCGACCGAATAGGCATTGCGGCCGGGAGGTATCGGAAGGCGATATACGGCGAGCTGAGCAGAGGTTGCACCAGCGGATTATAACAGAGCCTTTGCAGCGGCTACCGGCCACGGGCGGCTTCATACACCGAGGCATGCCCCGGATCGATCCGCAGCAGCTTGCGCCAGACCATCGGGTCGCGATAGCCGGTGAAGATCTCGGCATATTCCACGTTCTTGGCATCGTTCAGGACGCGGAGAATCACGCTCGGCGTGACGATCTTATCCACCGCCACCACCAGATTCGTCAGATGATTGTTTATCGAATCAAGCCCGGCATTACGGTCCTCGGCGATCATGTCCAGGCCGTTGTAGTGATAATCGTAGATGAACTTGCGGATCGGGTTGAAGCGCAGATCGGTGAACTCCCGGACGAACCCGTAGCGGGAGTAGCTTCCCGGCGGGGTCTGCGTTGACCAGCCGTCCAGGCTGGTAAGAACCTGTGCCCGCTGCGCCATCGTCCACGCCTTCTCGTACATAGTGGCTCCCCCCAGATAGCCATAGCTGTCCAGATCGAGGCCGAGCGCCATATAGACGTAGAAATCGATAAGGCCGGTCAGCGGATCGTAGCGGGTCATATCCTGAATGAACGGCTGGCTGCGATTGTAGCGGAACGCCCATCCCTCGTCGAGGATCTTCATCATCGCCGAGAGCTTTTCGGACTTGTGAACGTTGCGCTGGCTGCCCACCAGCAGCCGCGCGCCATAGACACCATCACGTCCCCCGGTAAAGACGACGTTGAAGTTCATCCGGAGCTTCTCCCCCTCCCACGGCTCATCGGTCCAGCGGGTGGTGTTGATGTAGCGCTCCATCTCGTCGGCAAACGACGCCACCTCCTGCTGCTCGCTGAAGCCGAGCTGATCGACATTGACCGACACCGTCGCCTCGATCTCCTGGGCCTGAAGCGAGAGCGCGCCGACGCCGAGCATCACGGTTGCCAGCAGGGCTGCAATCGATAAGGATTTCATAATAAATCGCTGATAGAAGTTCTTGTTTACGTTGGCATTGGGCCGGCCGGCTTCACGCACCGGGTGAGTATCAGAGGACCAAACCAGAGGCATATGGTTTACCGGCGGGCGATAAAACCTGCCGGAAGGGTCCGCCGACGTGCAGCAGACGGATGAAGAGGGCCGCCATTTCCCTTTTGAGGTGGATCGGCGGCAAACGTTCCCCGAGCAACCAGGAGCACCACACCGGGAAATCCCGGAGAGAGCCGAAACCGAAGTTCCATGAACGATAATCCGCACTGCCATGAATCAGACGAATCTACTGAAGAAGAAGCATCCGGTAAAGGGAAGTATGGTTAGCCTGTTCTGCCTTCTCCTGTTGGGAGTGCTGGAGAACATCCCGGCCGGCGCGCAGGGGGCCTCCGGTCCGGACCCGGCCGCCATATCGCTGGCCGGCTCCACTACCGCGCGCGATGAAGAGCTCTGGCACGCCCAGGGCAACCCGGCATCGCTTGCCGGAACCGGGCATGAGATACGGGCATCGTATGCCCCCTCCTCTCTCGGCATCGGGGGATATTACGAGGGAAGTTCCATCGGGCGGGTCTATGCCGGAGGGGCTTTCCGGGTGGCACTGGCCGGGACCGCGCTCGGCGTGGAGGGCTATCGCGAGATCACCGCAGGGGCCATCCTCTCGGTGGTCCTTACCGGCGGGGTGAGGCTCGGCGCCACTGTTGGGCTCCATTCGGTCCATATCGACCGGTACGGTGCCGCCTCGGCCCTCTCCTGCGATCTCGGCGCGCTGGCGCATCTCACCGATGATATCAGGTTCGGCGCCAGCATCAGAAACCTGGGGCGCGCCACGCTGGCCGGAACGGAGCTCTCGCAGGAAGTGGCGTTCGGATTCGGTTTCGATATGGGAGCTGCCACCACCCTTTCGCTCGATGCCCGCCACGAACTTCGCCGTCCGGCGGCGGTGGCGCTGGGACTCTCCACGCTCCCGGTGCCGGAACTGGCCCTGCGTGCCGGGGTAGCCACCGCACCGGCCACCATCGGGCTGGGGGCGGGATACAGGCTCGGCGGCGTCACCGTGGAATATGGCGGCGCCTATATCTCCCCGCTCGGATTCCATCACGTGATAGGAGCCGGAATGCGATGGTAACGATACAACTCCAAAGACCCTGTGGGCATGCCGGAGCGCGAGCCGGAAACGATCGCATCCGCTCCCCGCTCCCGCTTCTCCGCCCCCTTCCGGTGCCCCTGGCGATGCTCCTGCTCCTGGCGGCCGTGTGGAACCGCGCCGCCGCACAGCCGGCCGACCCGGCCCCGGATGAGATCATCGAAACCCTGGAACGGGCGCTGGAGGGTGGAATGCAGGAGAGCAGCGATGATACGGAGCTTCTCGACGAGCTGGAGCGCTACCGTCGCCGCCCCATCAATCTCTACACCACCACCGCCGATTCGCTGGCCCGGCTTCCCGGCATCTCCATCCAGGATGCGCGCGTCATCCTCGATGTTGTGGATAGCGCGGCGCCCTCACAGATTCAGGAGCTTGAGGCGATAGAACGGCTCGATGCCGGGCAGCTTCAGATCCTCCGCACATATACATCGCTCCGCCATCCCCGCATGCAGCCCCCTGCGCAACGAACCGGCGTTGCGCTACGAGCCCGCTTCCAGCAGGATCTGCAACCGCGCCGGGGATATACCGGACAGCTGCTCCGGGTGATCCCCCGCCGCGATGCCGCCACCGGCGATTCGCTGGGGGTGGATACGATCGGCATCGGGGCGCCATATCTGGGGGGACGGGCCGGCATCCTGGCCCGCGTCATGGCGTCGCACGGCGATTTCTCCGGCGGCGTGACGTTCGAACGTGATCCCGGCGAGCCGTTCATCGCGGCCGATACGGCCTCTCTCTCCTACGCCCCGTACGAGTATGCCGATCCGGCGGGACCGCACGGGAAGATCGAGCGCCGGCCCGGGGGATTTCTGAGCGCGCACGCCGCAGGCCGGTTCGGCCCGTTCACCTTCCATGTCGGCGACTACTCGGCGGAGTTCGGGCAGGGGCTTCTGTTCGGCGGATCATTCGGCGGGACCAAGGGGGGAGAGGTGATCGAAACGCCCTACAAATCGCCAGGGGGGATCACAAGCTACAGCTCGGCCGGAGAGAACGGGTTTTATCGCGGAGCGGCCCTCGGGTTCTCTCCCGGCGGCCCCCTGCCGGGGTCGGTGGAGGCGTGCATCTTCTGGTCGCAACGCTCGCTCGATGCCACGCTGGAGGAGATCCCCGACGCATCCGGAGCGGCGAGACTCCAGGCCGGAACGATCCGGGAGGATGGCTATCATCGCACCCGCAGCGAGCTGCGGCGGAGCGGGACGCTGGATGAGACGCTTCTCGGCGGCAATATCGGAATGAATATTCGCGGAGGGGATATCGGCATCACCGCCTACACCTCCCGCTTCAGCATACCATCCGCAGAGACTGCCGGCGGGAGCTTCGATGCCGGGCGCACCACCATGGTAGGGGTCCACGGACGCTACGCCCGCTGGGGAGCGCTCCTGTTCGGCGAAGTGGCGCGCGCAACCGATGGCACCATCGGCGTAGTAGGGGGGATATCCTCCAGTCTCGGGAGGGTGGACCTGACGGTGGCGGGACGCTATCTCCCCCCCTCCTTCTCCACGCCGCACGGCACGGGGTTCGGCGAGGCGCCGGCCCGCCAGCACAACGAGCGGGGGATCTATATCGCCGCCAGGGCCATGCTGCTGCGGGGTCTCTCCCTGTCCGCCTATTTCGATTATTATACCTTCCCGGAACGGAGCGGCCTGGTCCCCTTCCCCCGCACCGGCGCCGATGGCTATCTGCAATTCGATTACAATCCCACCCCCTACCTCAAACTGTATGGCCGCATCCGGAGCGAAACCAAGGGGGCCGCACTGACCTTGGCCGACTCGCTCCATCGCGAGCGGAAGAGGGTGCTGGAACGGACGTCCACCAGCGGGCGTCTCTCGGCCGAATACCTGGCGCGCGGCGGCGCCATCCGCCTGCGGGTCCGTATGGAACGGCGGTTCGTGTCGTACAACGGGGGCGTTCCCCCCGGCGGCGGCGTGCTCACGTTCGCCGATCTGCGCCTCCGCCCCATCCCGTCGGTCGCCATCGGCGGGCGCGTGGCGCTCTTCGACACCGATGATTTCGACGCGGCGATCTACGAGTTCGAACAGGAGGTTCCCGGCAGGCTCACCAATCTGGCACTCTCCGGCGAGGGACGCCGGTTCTACCTGTATGCGGTGTGGTCCCCCTCCCCTACCTTCTCCATCGCCGCGAAATATGGCGAGACGGTCTATGCCGATCGCGACAGCATCAGCCCCGGTACCCTTCAGGAGATTTCCGGCAGAGTGAACAATGCTCTGGCGGTACAAATGGATCTCCGCCTCTAACCGCGAATCTGCGCGAATCTTGGCGGACGGAGGTGAAGGGGGCAATGATGGAATCGTGCGGTAAAAATGAAATCTGCGCGAATGGAGTAAGCGTGAATCGTGGTGGAGGGGGTGATGGGGCGATGATTCCATTGGGCCGTAAGGATGAAATCTGCGCGGATGGAGTAAGCGTGAATCGTGGTGGAGGGGAGTGATGGGGCGATGATTCCATTGGCCGGCAAGGATGAAATCTGCGCGGATGGAGTGATCGCGAATTGTTGTGGAGGGGGGTGATGGAGCGGTAATTCCATTGGGCCGTAAGGATGAAATCCGCGCTGAGTATGAGTTGGGTGGATTGTGTGAATTGCAGATCGCACCGAACACATTCCGCACAGACATCCGCGGGGAGAGTAGAGACAATGAGAGGATGCTGTGCGGCCCCTCCCTCACGCCTCTGCTGCATCGGCAGTGCCGCACCTAGCAATGCCGCGCCTAGCAATACCGCGCCTAGCAATACCACATCAGCACTACCGTTGGATGCGGAGGTGTTTCCTCGGCACGTTTAAACGCCCTTCCCGTTGCCCGGTCGTACAGGGCGATCCGGTTCGCGATTCCAATAGGTGCGGACATGGTTCGTATGTATCTTCATTGTTCCACGGATTGTTAGATTGCGGGGCATTATGATGAGAATAAAGCAACAGCATGGAATCGTGGCGATTGCGCTGGGGATGATCCTGGCAGCGGCGCCCGCATTCGGCCGCATTCGCGCCGATGTGAACGAGATCGTCAAGAAGACCAAATCGGTCTATGCCTCCACTGCGGCGGCCGAGATAAAATTTGAACAGACCGGGGCCTCCGGCAACTCCAACGGCACCCTGACCTATGCAAAGGGGGATAGATATCGCCTCGAACTCCCCAAGCAGACCATCGTCAGCAATGGCTCCAAGGTCTGGACCTATATGCCGGAGAAGCGGCAGGTGCTGGTCTCCAATGCGGTGGCATCGGCAAACCGGCTGACGCCGGAGGATCTGCTGACGGCATTCCCGGGGGATTACAGCAGCCAGCTTATGGGCGAGCAGACCGTCAACGGCCGTGCCGTCTGGGTGGTGCGCTGCACTCCGGGGAGCGGCAAGAAGATCGGCGATGTAAGCCGCGCCACGCTCTATATCGACAAGGCCAACTACCGTTTCCAGCAGGTGGAGGTGGAAAGCCCCTCGCTCGGAGCCATGAAGATCCGTATCATCTCGGCGCAGTACGGCGCCAAGGTGGCCGATTCCCGCTTCACCTTCGAAGCTCCGAAGGATGTTCGCGTGGTGGATCTGACACGCTAACCGGCGGGATACCAGGCCACGAAAGTTCCGGAACGGCCGGAGAGTGCCAGCGGCATTCCCCGGCCATGTCGTTTTCATGAACGGACTTCTTTCTATCTTCGTGGCCGAAGCGAGCACCACGGCATCAGCGTGCTCCTCTGTTGCGGCCATGCACGCCATCCCCGCGGGGAACCGGTGTGATACTTCAACGTCCTCCCTACTCCAGCATATAGTCACGGCGTCCCAGTGCAGGAAAAGAGATCCCGGCTACACTCCGTTCTCGATGAGCCGTTCGTAAAGCACCTGCAGGAGCGGGGACGGCGCATATGGAGCTGGCTTGCCTGGCTCTGGAACCATATCATAACCATCTCGTTCCGGGCCGATGAGGACCACGTCTTTATGCTGGCGGCCGGCATCGCCTTCAACATCATCACGTCGCTGGTTCCCACCATCCTCGTCCTGTTCTTCGTGCTGGGCTATGTGCTGGATGCCGATTCCATCCTGCGGGAACTGAATCGCTATGCCGAGACCTATATCGTGGCGGAGGGATATCGCGAGGATATCCTCCGGAAGCTGCACGCGCAGATCACATCGCTGGTGGAGAACCGTGGCATCGCCGGGTTGATCGGTATCGTCGGCCTGCTCTGGAGCGCCTCGGCGCTCGCCACGTCGATACGGGTGGCGGTCAACAAGGTGCTCCGCTGCCGCGAGGCGCGCAACTACTTCATCTACAAGCTCTACGACATCGTCTCGATCATGCTGATCGGGCTGCTGGTGTTCACCTCCATCGTCACCGGCCCCCTGTTCCATCTGGTCACCGCCCTTGCCGACCGCATCGGCGTGGCGCTCCATCTGGATATGATCGAGGGGGCATTCACCGAGCTGTTCAGTCTGGGTATCACCCTCCTCCTCTTCTACGTCATCTTCCGCTATGTGCCCTACCAGAAACAGGAGCGGCATATCATCTGGATCGGCACCCTCACCAGCACCGCGCTCTGGGAGCTGGCACGCTTCACCTTCGGTTTTTATGTGACGGAGTTCGGGACGCTGGGGCGGATCTACGGGGCCTATGCATTTTTCGCGGCCGCCGCGCTCTGGATCTATTTCAGCGCCCTGGTCTTTCTGATCGGAGCGGAGGTGGCGTATCACATCAAGCAGAGCCGCTGGAACGCACGAAGGATCTTCAACCGCATCTCCCGCACCGGCGAAGCCAAACCGGCCGCCGTGGAGACCCCGCAGCCGGCACGCACAATCGACCGTAACAGCACCGGCCTGTAGTGGGGGGTGCGGGCGCCTGAGCTGAAGCGAGACGGGGCCATTTCCCTTGCGATTCCTCTCATCTCCGCGCAGGAAATTCCGCAGCGCTTCTTCGCGCTGGCGCCACTCACAGAAGGCATCGCCGCATCGCATTATTCCCATCTGACCGGCCGCAACGCGTCCAGTTCCCGGCGCTCCGGAAACCGTATCTGCGCGCCGGGAGCCAGAGTTCCATTAATCATCTCCACCAGTTTTTGTGCATTCCGGTAACGCGATTCCTTGAAGTCCTCTGTATGCCGGGCGATCATCTCATCGCTCCACGCATCCGGCTGCGGCTGTTGGGGAAGAGGTTTCAGCCACTCCAGAAATCGGGTGGAACCATATTCCCGTTCGTGCTCCCCGAACTCATTCCCATACAGCTTCAGCATCATCCCCACTCCACTGAACTGCTCCCGGCTGATATCGGCATACCAGAACAATTCATTCGGATTCGGATTATCATGTACCGATCGCAACCAGATCTGCCTGGCGCTGATTACCAGCTCCAGATCTCCATCGATAAACGGTGCCGGCCAGGAGAGCCGGTACCGATGTACCTGATCCGGCGGCATCGTATCGAGCGGCTCCGATATCATGAGCCTGTAGGGATGCTGTTGGAAGAGCGCCGGCGGGATCAGCGGCAGATTATCGACCGGATCAAGAACAGTAAAGACGGTATCTCTGATCGCTCCCCCGCGCAACCGCAGAGCCGAAAGACGATCCTCCGCCGCAGAAAATTCCGGCGGAATAAACGGCCTTCCCACCCATGAATCCGCGACATCGAGCATACGAGCCCTGGTGCTGTCGGGACCGAGGGGATAATATTTCAGGACACGCACTCCGAATCGCATACGGAGTTCGCCTGAAAAGTCCACGGCGATATCCGACATCGCCACCCTGCAATGCCACTCTCCGTTCGGAGGAACCGGCTGGAGAATCGCATATTCATATCCCCTGTCGATGGCATCCTCATCCCAATACGTCTGCAGATCGTCGATAATGGCAGACCACCCCGATTCCTCTTCCTTATACGATAATGCCTTATAGGATAATAATGCCGGTGTCACGAAAACGGTATCCTGAGAGGGATTTATCATAACGATGGTAACGGTATCGCCGATGGCATATGCGCCCTGCTCCGGCAGTACGCTGATAACAAGAGGATTGCGCCGGTCCGGCGGATTGTCCCCCATCCCGCAGAGCGAAGCTCCTTCGGCGGTGAGACGATTCGTTCCCGCCCCCATAAAAAAGAGTGCGGATACCAGCAGCAGCAGATTATTCATAAGGATTATCGGTGACATCCTGCACAGGAATATTATTGATACCACCGGAAAGTAGGCCATACCAGCAGGAAAATCCATCACAATATCCTGCTACGGAAAACATCCCCCTACTCCCTCCTAATCGAAAATCCAAAATCGGAAATCGGAAATCCAAAATCCCCCTCCCGCCAGCACACCCGGCCAGATAAACAAAGATCCCCCACCCGCGCTTGCTAAACGGGTGAGGGACCGCGTGCCGTGGTGTAGAGGTCTGACACCCGCGGCAGAATCTGGCGGACAGGGTGCCGCCAGTATAGATCACTCCATCATTCCTACTTCGACGGATTGACGATCATATAGCCGATCCGGATGCCGTCGGTGGAACCGAGCGTCAGCGGAAGAAGGCCGGCGTAATGAGCGCTCACGCTGAGACGGAAGGTGCCGTTTGCACGGTCGTCCACCAGCGAGGAGTAGGTCATATTCAGCAGCCCGCCGATCGTCAGGCCGCTTGCATCGATCACCTGTACCAGGATGATGCTGTTCGGCGTGACATAACGGTTGTTGACCTGAATGCGGTTCAGAATAACATTCTGGCCGATGCCGAGCAGGCCGAGCAGGTTGGCGAGATTCGGAACCTCGATCACGCCGCTCGGTCCTTCGGCCGTGTAGGAGACACCGCCCGCTGCGGCTTCCACCACCGTGTATCCAACGCCGGTCTGCGTGGTGCGTCCCACGTTGATGCCGCCGTCGTTGATCTGAAGCGCCGTGTTCACCGAGGCCGCGGCAGTATTGCCGTTGCCGGTTGCCAGCACGCCGATCGAACCGGTGTTGCCGGACCCAGTCCCCTCCGCATCACCCCAGACCCCGA
Source organism: Candidatus Kapaibacteriota bacterium (assembly GCA_048594725.1). Classification (GTDB taxonomy): domain Bacteria; phylum Bacteroidota; class Ignavibacteria; order OLB7; family OLB7; genus JAFDZV01. Next base: position 2,192 of record JBMDXA010000121.1, on the reverse strand, counting down.
TCGACTGCGTGGCGACGTTCTGGCTGGTGACGCCGCGCACGCCCGCACGCTCATCGCCGATGATATCGTTGACCACCTCCAGGCGGTTGGTTGCCGACGTGCTTCCGATGCCGATGCTTCCATCGGCGCCGATCCGCAGGCGCTCCACGTTGTTCGTCCTGATCGCCAGACCGGCATTATCGGTGGTGCCCAGGAAGTTCAGCGACGGGTTGGTGCCCGCATTGCCGAGGAGCGACCACCGCGTGGTATCACCCACACGGCCGGCCAGACGGGAGATGAACGTAGGATTGCTCGTCAGTTCGGTGACGAAGTTCAGGCTGCGTGCAAGGGCCGTATCCACCTGCGGCAGGAGGATGCCCGACACGTTGCTGCTCACATTCAGGCGTCCGGTAGCATCGGCGACCGTAAGACGCAGGCCGGCTCCGGCAAGGCCATCCACCAGGATGTTGCCGGCCACATGCAGCCGCTCGCTCGGGGCCGTCGTGCCGATACCGATGTTGCCGGTAGCGCTCACACGCAGACGCTCCACATTGCTGGTCCGCAGCGACAGTCCCACCGCATCGGTGGTGCCGAGGAAGTTCAGCGACGGGTTGGTGCCCGCATTGCCGAAGAGCGACCAGCGGGTGCTGTCCCCCACGCTTCCCGGCAGGCGGGAGATGAAGGCGGGGTTGCTCGTCAGCGTGGTAACGAAGTTCAGGCTGCGCGCCAGAGCCGTATCCACCTGCGGCACGATGATGCCGGAGACGTTCGCGCTGGCTCCGATGCGGCCATCGGCACCGGCTACCATCAGACGATTTCCCGAACCGGCAAGGCCGTCGGCGAGGATATTTCCGGCCACATGCAGGCGCTCGCCCGGCGTGGCCGTTCCCACACCGACGTTACCGGTAGCGGTCACACGAACGCGCTCGGTGTTGGCGGTCCGCAGCGAAAGCGCAACCGCATCGGTGGTACCCAGGAAGTTCAGTGCAGGGTTGGTACCCGCGTTACCGGTCAGCGACCAGCGGGTGCTGTCGCCGGTGCGAGCCGGCAGGCGGTTGATGAACTCCGCGTTGTTCGTCAGCGTGGTGACGAAGTTCAGGCTGCGCGCCAGAGCAGTGTCCACCTGCGGCACGATGATGCCGGAGACGTTCGCGCTGGCATTGATACGCCCGTCGGCACCGGCCACGATCAGCCTGTTGCCCGATCCTGCCAGACCATCCACCAGGACGTTGCCGGCCACATGCAGGCGCTCGCCCGGCGTGGCCGTTCCCACACCGACATTGCCGGCAGCGGTTACGCGAACACGCTCGGCGCTGGAGGTCCGCAGCGACAGATCCACGGCGTCAGTGGTGCCGAGGAAATTCAGCGACGGGTTGGTGCCCGCGTTCCCGGTCAGCGACCAGCGGGTGCTGTCACCCGTGCGAGCCGGCAGGCGATTGATGAACTCCGCGTTGTTCGTCAGTTCAGTGACGAAGTTGAGGCTGCGCGCCAGAGCCGTATCCACCTGCGGCACGATGATGCCGGAGACGTTCGTGCTGGCGTTAATAAGGCCGTCGGCACCGGCAACCATCAGCCTGTTGCCCGCACCAGCGAGGCTATCAGAACGGATCGCTCCGGCGACGTGCAGTCGTGCGCCCGGCGTACCCGTGCCGATGCCGACGTTCCCGGCTGCGGTTACCCGCACCCGTTCCACATTGTTTGTGCGCAATGCAAGCGCAACGTTATCGGTAGTGCCGAGGAAGTTCTGCGACGGGTTGCTACCCGCAGTTCCGGTCAGCGACCAGAACGAGCTGTCGCCGAGCGCACGGACATTCGTCACGAACGTGTTGTTCGCCGTCAGCGTCGTGATGAACGCGGGATCGCGGGCCAGCACCGTGTCGATCTGCGGAACGATGATGCCCGCAACGTTCGTGCTTGCTCCGATGCGGCCATCAGCGCCAGCCACCATGATCCTGCTGCCGACGCCTGCAAGGCTATCGGAACGGATCGCACCGGCAACATCCAGCTTCGTGGCGGGAGTCGTCGTGCCCACACCCACGTTACCGGTGGCGGTCACACGAACGCGCTCGGCGTTGTTGGTGCGCAGGGCCAGCGCGGCGTTGTCGGTAGTGCCGAGGAAGTTCCGCGACGGATCGGTACCTGCGCTGCCGGTCAGCGACCAGGCGACACTATCGGCGACCGAGCGCACATTGGTGATAAACGTGTTGTTTGTC